>JALONO010000157.1 GCA_025454895.1 Bernardetiaceae bacterium | reverse complement strand
GGTGCAGATTTACGACAAGCTGTTCGCCGAGTTGGCCGACAAGGCGGTGGTGTCGTCGCTGCACCGGCTGTACCTGCTGCCCAAGTTCGACTACGTGTACGTGCTGGCCCAGGGGCGGGTGGTGGCCGAGGGCACGCTCGACTACCTGCGCGAGCACAGCGAGGAGTTCCAGGCCCTCTGGCGGCACCAAGAAGAGGTGGGGGTGGAGGGGTAGGGGAGGTTGCCGCCGGGGAAATCTCCTAGCCACCCAACCACTAAAAAACCCGTTGCCGGGTTTGTACCAGCAACGGGGTTGGATTTACTTGGGTTGAACCGCCTCAGGTTTGTTGGCTTTCACTTTTACCAGCTCGATATCGAAAATGATGACGGCAAAAGGTGGGATGCCGCTGCCTTGGGGGCCACCTTGCGGGCCGTAACCCAGGCCGGAAGGAATGAACAACTGGGCCTTGCCGCCCTCTTTGAGTTTCATCACGCCTTCGTCAAAACCGGGGATCATTCGGCCAACCCCCGCTGCGTAACTCATGGGTTCCTGCCCAACTGTCGATTGAAACATCGTGCCGTCAATTAATTTGCCCGTGTAATGCACCGTTACCTCGTCGCCAGGCTGGGGGGCGGCCCCGGTGCCGGGGGCGGTAATGTTCGCGTACAGCCCGCTGGTTTGTTTTTCAGCCTTGATGTTGTTTTTAGCCAGGTAGTCTTGGATCGCTTTGTCGTCCTTGTCTTTGGCCTCGGCCATCCGCTTGGTTTGCAGGGCTTCCTGCTCGGTTTTGAACTGCATTTCGGTTTGCACGTTCACCACCCGAAAACCGTAGCTAAGTTCACTGCCTTTATCAAACGGCATGGGCTGCATAGGATTGCTGGGGATCGAGTCTACCTTTTGGAAAATGGTGGCACTGTCGCCTTTGGCCAGCTTGCTAAACACTTCGCCCATGGCCCCCATGTTGGGCATCCCTACCTGCACAGGGATGGGTTCGCCAGCCTTGTAAGTGTCGTTGAGCACGGTGTCTTTGCCTTTGATTTTGGCCTTTACAATCAAGTTGACGGTCATCAACATGCCTATGGCCGTGGTATCCTGGGTCTTTTTTTCGTTGATCACATAGCGGAGACCTTCTTTCAAGGTTTTTTCGGTGCCACTGCTAGGTTTGCAACCGGCCATCGTGGCCAAGCTAAGTACTACGATCCCCAAACGGAGGGTGAATTTTTGCATGATTCTTAAATTAAAAATGGAAAAGGTGAGAAGATCATTGAGCGGGAGGCATCAAGGCGGCCTGTTCTATTTGGGGTTGATAATGAGGCAATAAACTTAAAAATTTATCCACGGCGGTTGTCAAGCTGGTGGGCAATTTGCCCCCGGCGGCGTTTTTGTGCCCGCCGCCGTTGAACTCCGCCCGCGACAGCTCGTTCACCGAAAAGTCGCCCACGGAGCGGAACGAAATTTTTACGTGGTCTTCCTCTTCTTTGAATAAGGCAGCCAAAACCACCCCCTCCACCGAAAGGGCGTAGTTGACCAAGCCCTCCGTATCGCCCACCTGGTAATTAAACTGGAACAAATCGGTTTTGGACAGGGCAAAGTAGGCCGTGCGGTACTCGGGCAACACTTTTAACCGGTTGTTGAGGGCAAAGCCCAGCAGTTTGAGCCGGTCTTCGGAGTTGGTATCGTAAATGCGGCGGTGGATGGTGGTGTGGTCAATCCCGATGTCGAGCAAATGGGCCACAATGCGGTGGACGCGGCTGCTCGTGGCCGGGTATTTGAACGAGCCGGTGTCGGTCATGATGCCCGCGTAGAGGCACTCGGCAATGGGGCCGTCCACCTGGCTGGCCCCGCCCATGAGGCCGATGAACTCGAAGATCAACTCGGCGGTGGCGGCCGCGCTCACCCGCCAGTATTCGAAATGGGCAAAGTCTTGCTTAGCCTCGTGGTGGTCGATAAGCACGCGCTTGGCCTTAGACCGTTCCACCAAACCGTTGAGCGGCTCGCAACGTTTCAAGTCGTTGAAATCCAGACAAAAGATCAGGTCGGCTTTGGTAAACCAACCCGCTACTTCGGCGTGGTTGTGGCGGGGCTGGTAAACGGTAACCAGGGCATCGTGGCCGGGCAGCCAGTTCAAAAAACGGGGGTAGTCGGTCGGCGACACCACGTTGACAGTGTGCCCGCCCTTGCGCAGCCAATTGGCCAGCCCCAACGACGAGCCGAGGGCATCGGCATCGGGTTTTTGGTGGGGGATGACCACCACCCGCCGGGGCGATTGCAGCAAGGCCCGCAGCGGCTCCAAAGTTGCTATTTCAGGGTCGGTGTACAAAAGTAGATAGGCTAGATGGGTAGTGGGCAGGCCCGGTTTTGGCAAAAGATGATGACGAGTGGTTTAAGGTGGGCCAATTGCCAACGGGCGAAGCGTGGTTGCCCGCGGGCCTGCGGCTGCCGCTTGGCCAAGGCGATAGGTTGGCGATCAAACAAAACAGGGAACCCCTATCTTATCTGCCACATTTAAAGCACCTTACTTCAAGGTTTTAAATTTAGCGGGGCAAAATTGACCCATAAAGCCGGGAAATGCAAACGCCCCTAGGCTTGCAAAACCCCGGCCCAGCCCCCAAATTTGCCCGCCGGGCCAAGCGTTATTTCGGCCATGCGGGCTTATGACACATCCACCTTACTTAGTTGGCATATCGGGCGGCAGTGGCTCGGGCAAAACCTATTTCCTCAAAAAACTGCTGGAAGCCCTTGGTCCCGAGCGGGTTTGCCTCATCTCGCAAGACAACTACTACCGCCCCTTGGCCCAACAACCGCGCGACGAGCAGGGCATCGAGAACTTCGACCTCCCCCAATCAATCGACGACCAAGCCTACACCGCCGACATCCAAGCTTTGTGCCGTGGCCAAGAGGTGCAGCGGCCCGAATATGGCTTCAATAACGCCGAAGCCACCGCCCGGGTGCTGGTGCTGCCCCCCCGGCCCGTGATCGTGGTGGAGGGCCTGTTCGTATTCTACTTCCCCGAAATCGCCAACCTGCTCAACCTCAAGATTTTCATCGATGCCAACGACATGGTGAAAATCCGCCGCCGCATTTTGCGCGACAATGTGGAGCGCGGCTACGGCCTGGACGACGTGCTGTACCGCTACGAAAACCACGTGCTGCCCGCTTTTGAGCGTTACATCGCCCCCCTTAAGCGAGACGTGGACTTTATCATCCCCAACCACCGCGACAACCAGCAGGTGGAAAAAGCCGTGGCCGTGATTACCGCCTTTCTTAAAACCAAGTTGTAAACCAGGCTTTTGCCGAAGCCCCGCCGGTGCTACGGCCCATTTCCCCTCTTTGCAAGGCGTAAAGGTGTGTTTCCCCTCTTGAGAGTGGCCAGGGGTGTGTCTCGGGCACCCGCTGGTGCTAAGGTGGTCATACTCCGCCGCCCCATTTTTTTGCAAACCAGCCACTTTGGCTTACCATTGCCGTTTATTAATAAGACAAAAGGCGGGCGTCCCCGTTTCGCTTTTCATTGCATCCATCCATTTACCGCGCATGGCTAATACTACAAGTAAATTCGCCGTCATCGGCTTGGGGCAATTTGGCTCGGCCGTGGCCAAAAACCTGGCCGCCAAAGGGGCCGAAGTACTGGCCATCGATAAAGACATGGACCGGATTGAGGCCATCAAGGACGACGTGGCCTACGCCGTGTCGTTGGACGCGACCGACATCCGGGCCTTGACCTCGCAAAACGTGGCCGATATGGATGCCGTGCTGGTGGCCATTGGCGAAAATACCGAGGGCCTGCTGCTCACCGTGGTGCAGTTGCTGGAACTGAAAACCAAGCGCATCATTGCCCGGGCCATGAGCCAACAACAGAAACTCATTTTGGACAAACTGGGGGTGAAGGAAATCCTCTCGCCCGAGGACGAAGTGGGCATGATGGTGGCCGAAATGCTGCTCAACCCCAACATGAAGGCTATTATGCCCCTGCCCGACAGCTACGAGATCGCCGAGATCCAGACCCCGCGCCGGGTGTTCAAACGCACCCTGCGCGACATTGGGCTGATGGAAAACTACCGCCTGGAGTTGATCGCGATCAAGCGGCGGTACGACGAGTTCTACGATGCCCGCAAACGTTCGGTGGAGCATTTGCTCATCCGCCCGGCCGACGATACCGTGCTCGAGTACTCCGACGTGATCATTATCCTGGGCAAAACCCAGGACGTGGATAAGTTTGTGAACTTTAACAAGTAGGGTTGAAATGGTTTTATGACTGACTGATGGATCTGTATGATAGTCAATCATTTACCGGATCAGCGATGCGCCATCTGCCTTTGGCGTAAAATACATGGATGGCCGGAGCGGGTGTTTTATCTAAAATCCTGAATACCAAATAAATGTGGCAAACCCTCAAAGGCTCGGCCCGGTTTAAGCAAGAACTGCAGCAGTGGGTGGCCCAGGGCCTGCTCACCGCCGAGCAAGCCGACCAGTTGGCCCAACAGTACGAGGTGGACGCGCCCCCGCCCTGGTACCGCGATTCTACTTTTTTGCTCCGGGCCACGGGCCTGCTCATCGGGGCTATGGGGTTTCTGTTACTCATCGCGGCCAACTGGGAGGCGCTGCCCCTGCCCGCGCGGGTACTGGTGGGCCTGTTGCCCCTGCTGGCCGCCTACGCCACGGCCTGGCACGCCACCTGGCTGGGCGAAACCACCCGCGCCGAACTGGCCATGATTTTCGGCACGCTGGCCTTTGGGGCCAACCTGGCGTTGCAGGCCCAGATTTTCCATATTTCGGCCTATTACCCCGACGGGCTGCTGTGGTGGATGGTGGGGGCGTTGCCCGTGATCTGGTATTTCCGCAGCGCGTTTTTGCACGTGATTTTCCAGGGCCTCTACATTTGGTGGCTGGCCTTGCAAAACGAGTACCAGCAGTTTTCCTGGTGGTCGCCGGGGCTGTTTGCCGCCTTTGCCTACACGCTTTACCGGCGGCCCAACGGGCTGGCGTTGGTGGTGATGGCGGTCTCGTTGTTCATGTTTTTGACCAACGCCATCATTGCCACCGAGCAGTTGCGGTTTTGGGACTGGGATTTTGTGTTCAACCCGATTTACTGGGCCGCAGTGGGCCTGTTATATTGGGTGGGCCTGGAGCGGCTGGCCCACCAGTACCCGGGCAACCTGCGCCCCCGGCTGGCCCGTTTGCTCCATTTTTGCGCGGTGGGGCTACTATTTGCGGCCACTTTTCCTGAAATATTGCCCGATCTGCTACGTCTGCTGACCCTCGATTTGCCCAAGGTGTTGCCGGGTTTGCTGGCCCTGGCCTTGGCGGGCTATTTTTACCCGCCCCGCCTGCGGCACTTGTTGCTGGCCGCTACTTTTGGTATGGTGGCCTGGCTGCTGCTACCCGGGCTGAGCTGGTGGTGGGGGCTATTCCCGGCGGCCACCAACCCGGATGAGTATTATGTTAGCGGGCAATTCAATCCCCAATTTCTCCAACTTTATGGCTTGCTCACCAACCTGCTGTTTTTGTTACTGGCGGTTTGGCGCATTTGGGCGGGCGTGCGCACGCAAACCAAAGCCGCGTTCATGAGCGGCATTTTCTACGTAACGGCCTGGGCCTTGGGCAAATACGTGGCCCTGGTGGGCGACTACATCACCTCCAGCCTGGTGCTGATGGCCTGCGGGGCGGGCCTGTTTTTCATCAACCGCCTGTGGCACAACCGCTTGGCCAAACCTTGAGGATAAACGCCTTCGCAATTATTTGATGGCAAACCCTTCAATTTGATAAAGATGCAATTCTTCGCGACCAACCGCAAAACCATCGTGGCCTGGCTCATTGGGTTGCAGGCCCTCATTTTAACGGCTATGTTCATAAAAGCCTATTACCCCTTACTGGTGGGCCAAGAGGTAACTTTGCAGGTGCGCCCGCGCGACCCCCGCGATTTCCTGCGGGGCGACTACTCGGTGCTCACCTACGATTTTTCCAACCTCGATTACGGCTCCTTGCCCCACGACCTGGACACCCTGCGCACTTACCGCTTTGGCGACTGGTTATATTTAGAACTCAGGCCCGACAGCACGGGCTGCCATCAAGCCGCCGGGCTGTGGCGGCAAGCCCCGCCGGGCAAGCTCTGCCTGCGCGTTACCCCCGGTTACCATGACCTCGCAAGCCGCTCGGTTAGCTTAACGGCGGGCATCGAGAGCTACTTTACCACCAGCCAAAATGCCCGGTGGCTGGACCGGGCCAGCACTTGGTCCATGCAAGACAGCCTCACTGTAAAAGTGAAAGTCAAGGTAAGCTCTGGTGGCATTGCCCGCATTAGCCAGGTGGTGGTGCAGCCGCTAACTCGGCCTTTGCCAAACGGGCTTGCTCCAGTAACCGAACAACCTGATTAGTGGCAAATTGGCCCCAAACATTACACGTGAACGGTCAGTTAAGTTGACAATTTTAGGAACAACCTCCTAATTTTGTTTTATGATCGATGAAGAGAAGGAAAGCTTGAAAGCCGACTGGGAAACCTTGACAGATAGTTTGAGTGGCCACTTTGGCAAAAAGCCCGATTTGAACGGGGTGCTGTTCCTGATTGGGGTGCAAGAACTTGGCCAAGGCCCCCGCAATTTTAGCAAGGAAGAAAAACAAGACCTGATGCACATTGCAATTTGCAAGGTGCTCAGCTACTCCGGTTTTTATGAACTAAAAGGGTTGGACAAAGACGGGTGGCCGCACTGGGAAGGTGTGAAAAAACTGCCGTTTTTGGACTTACTCTCTCAAGAAAAAATGTTGAAAGCCCATGTGATCGAGTATTTTAAGCAAGAAATTGCTTAGAATTACTTTAGGTTTACCGATAGCCAGCCTTTTTAGCGGTGTTGCTGCTGCAAAACCGTCCAAGTAACCCTGCGGTTGCTTGTTTCATACAATTCAATTAGTATTTGCGATCCTGCTTCGGAAAATGAAAATTGTTACTTACAATGTGAACGGCTTGCGTTCGGCCCTTAAAAAAGGCTTGGCCACCTGGCTAGAGGCTGCCCAACCCGATGTGCTTTGCCTGCAAGAAGTGAAAGCCCTGCCGGAGCAAGTGGATTTATCGCCGCTGCAAGCCCTTGGTTATGAGCACTTTTACTGGCACAATGCCGAGCAAAAAGGCTACAGCGGCGTAACTATCTTTAGCAAGGTGAAGCCCCGGCAAGTGGTTACGGGCATGGGCCACCCCCTTTACGACCGAGAGGGGCGGGTGATCCGGGCCGACTTTGACGAGGTGAGCGTGGTAAGCGTGTACGTTCCCTCCGGCACCAGCGGCGATGAGCGGCAGGCGTTCAAATACCGCTACCTTGACGATTTTTTTAACTTCTGCCAACTAACCGCTAAGGAGTGCCCCCAGTTGGTCATTTGTGGCGACTACAACATTTGCCACCGGCCCATTGATATCCACAACCCGGTTTCCAACAAAAACAGTTCGGGCTTTTTGCCGCCCGAGCGCGAGTGGTTTGGCCAATTGCTGGCCAGCGGGTTTACCGATGCCTTCCGGTTTTTCAACCCCGAACCGCACCACTACACCTGGTGGGCCACTCGGGCGGGCGCGCGCGAGCGCAACCTGGGCTGGCGCATCGACTACCACCTGGTAACCAAGGCCACCGAAGCCCGGCTGCAACGTTGCCAAATTTTGCCCCAGGCGGTACACTCGGACCACTGCCCGGTGCTGCTGGAGCTAAATTAACAAATGATGCTTCGCTATCCCAACTGCAACATAACGATGCCTAGGTTCCTAAAACATTACTAGCCTGGCGTTTTTTAGGTAGAAGTACTTAAAATAAGGAACAATTTTGGTAGAGGATATCTGTAAATCCCCTTTAACATTTCACTACTGTACCTTCACTATTGAATAAATTGTATGAACTTGACCCCTACTACTTACTTGTTGGCGTTGCTGGTGGCCCTGGCGGCCTGCGGCGAACAACAACCCCGAGGCTACCAGTCGACTAGTTCGACCGCTGCGCTGGGCGACCGCCAATACGGCGGGGTGTTCCGGCTCAACGAGTCGGAGTTTATCAAAAGCTTGCACCCCCACGGCATTAACGATGTGTACTCGTACCGCGTGGCCGCCCAGGTGTACGAGGGCCTGTTCAAGTTCAACCAAGAAACCCTGGCCGTAACCGAGGGCTTGGCCGAAAGCTGCGAAGTGGCCGCGGGCAACGTGGTGTACACCATTAAACTGCGCAAGGGGGTTAAATTCCATGACGACCCCTGTTTTGCCGATGGCAAAGGCCGTGAGCTTACCGCCCAAGATGTACAGTATGCTTTTACCCAACTTTGCACCGCGTACCCGGAAAACCGGGCCTTCCATATCTTCGACGGGGTGATCAAAGGAGCGAGGGCCTATTTTAACGCTTCGGCCAACGGGGCCAAGCCCGGTGTTGCCCTCGAGGGCGTTAAAGTGCTGGATACCCACACCTTGCAACTTACCTTAGAGCAACCCAATTCGCAGTTCCGCATTACGCTGGCCCGGCCGGAAACCTTCATCTTCCCCCGCGAAGCGTTTGAAAAGTACGGCCCCGAACTCAACCGCCGGGCCGTGGGCACCGGCCCGTTTACCCTGGCCAGTGTGGACGAGGGCAAGTCGGTCAACCTCAAGCGCAACCCCCACTACTACCGCAAAGACCAATACGGCAACGCCCTGCCTTTTCTGGACGGGATCAACATGCAGTTCATCAAAGACAAACGCACCGAGTTTTTGGAGTTCAAAGGTGGCCGGTTGGATATGATTTACCGGGTGCCCACCGACGACATTATGCGCATTTTGGAAGAGTCGCAAGCCAACCCCGACGGTAATTTTGGCAAATACCCGCTCCAGCGCGAGGCCGAAAGCCAGACCCAGATTTATGCGTTCCAAAACGCCAACCCGCTTTTCAAGGACGTGAACGTGCGCAAGGCGATCTCGTTTGCCATTGACCGCACCAAAATCCTCAATTATGTGCTCAACGGCGAGGGTTTTGCGGCCGGATTGCACGGCCTCACTCCGCCTGCTTTTGATTGGTACGATATTCAAAAGGTGAAGGGCTACGATTTTAACCGGGACTCTGCCAATTACTACCTGAGCAAGGCCGGCTTCCCCGGGGGCAAGGGCTTCCCCGAAATTACCCTGGACATGAGCGAGGAAGGTGGCCGCCACACCAGCGTGGCCGTGGAGATCAAACGTCAGCTCAAGGAGAACTTGGGCATTGACCTCAACCTCAACGTGTTGCCCCAGGCCCAGATCACCGAGAAGTGCCTCAACGGCAACTACCAAATGGTGCGTTTGGCCTGGGTGGCCGACTTTCCCAGCCCCGAAAACTTTCTGTGGATGTTCCACGGCAAGTACGTGCCCGCTCAGGCCCAGGGCAATTCGTACCCCAACGTGTCCCGCTACCGCAACCCCCGGTTCGATGCCCTGTACGAAAAAGCCCTGACGGCCAGCACCCAGGAGGAAATTACCCGTTATTTTTTGGAGGCCGAGAAGGTGGCCATGGAAGATGCCCCCATTTTGGTGCTTTGGTACGACGAATGCTACCGCTTGCTGCAAAGCCATGTAAAAAACCTGCCCAACAACCCCATGCAGTACCGCGATTTTACCGAGGTGTATTTTGCCAACCCGGCGGCCGAAACCGCCAAAGCTAACTTGCCTTAGTGCGGGGCCGGATTTTGCTGGGATGGATTGGGCAAAGTGATTATACTAAAATGACTCAATGATTGCATGATTAAATGATTGCGCTCATTGAT
>JALONO010000156.1 GCA_025454895.1 Bernardetiaceae bacterium | reverse complement strand
AGCCCCGGAGGATTTGCAGCGCGGCCTCGTCTTGCGGGCAGCGGAAGGTGGGCACTACCACCGCCGCGTTGGCAATGTAAAAGTTGGCGTAAGAAGCCGGCAGCCGCTGGCCGTCGTACTCCACCGGGTCGGGCATGGGCAGCTCCACGATGCGCAGCGGTTGGCCATCCGGCAAGCGCAGTTGATGCAAGGTTTCCAGGTTTTCTTGCAGGGGAGTGTAATTTTCGTCGTGGGGGTTAGCCTCCACCACGGTTACCACGGTAGTGGGGTTTACAAAGCGCGTGAGGTCGTCGATGTGGCCGTCGGTGTCATCGCCTACGATGCCGTCGCCGAGCCAGAGCACCTGGTGTACCCCGTAATAATCGGCCAAAAACTGCTCGATTTGGGCCTGGCTCAGGTGCGGGTTGCGGTTGGGGTTGAGCAGGCAAGCCTTGGTGGTGAGCACCGTGCCCGCCCCGTTAAACTCTACCGAGCCGCCCTCCATCACAATGCCGGGGCGGAACAGGGGCAGGCCTAGGGCCTCGGCAATTTTCACCGGGATCTGGTTGTCCAGGTCGTGCGGCGGGTATTTTTCGCCCCAGGCGTTGTAATCCCACTTCACTACCGCTTTTTGGCTGGTTTGCGGGTTTACCACAAAGGCCGGGCCGTGGTCGCGGCACCAGGCATCGTTGGTGGCAAAGTGGTGGAAGGTAACCCGGCCCAAGTCGGTGCCCGCTTGGGCCAGCCACTGGGTAGCAAAGGCTTGCATGGCGGCGTCGTTCACATGAATATGCACGTGTTCGCCTTGGGCCACGGCTTTTACAAACTGGGCATACACCGGGTAAATGCTGTGGATTTTGCCCGGCCACGAAGCCTCTTTGTGCGGCCAACTTAGCCAAGTGGCGCGGTGTTTGGCCCATTCGGCCGGAAAATGATACCCAAGCTGGCGCGGGGTGCTCATGGCGGGAAAAACGGTTTGGTGCGGGGCAAAGATAGGGGGCTTTTGCTCGCCCGCTACTGCGCCTGGGCCGGGCCGCCCAGGTTTTGGAACGTAACCGGGAAGCCCCGGAACGTGGCCGGGATTTTGCCCGCCAGGCTATCGGGCGGGACGGTGGCCAGCACCACCAGACAGGGCTGGCCCGCTTGCTCGCCTTGGGCCACGCCCGCCACGCCGGGCAGTTGGAGCCAGGTTTCGGCTTCGGCCAGGGCTTGTTGGATGGTTACGGTGTCCATAACGACCGCGTTGGGTTTAGTGGTAGTTTGACCGCTGGGCTGGCAGGCCCCGGCCAGGGCCAGGGCCAGTAAGCCCCAGGCCCAAACCCACCCGCGCACGGGCCAAAGCGGGCTTAGACGGGTAGCCATTTGCTCACGGTTCACAAAATCAATGCTTCAATTAAAAGTTTAGCTAGATGGATTTAAGAAAGTGAATATCAAAATTTTAAACCCATCTAACTAAACTACTTTTTTGTTTTTCAGGTTACACAAATTTGATGTTCAACTGGCTCAGCACCGCCGCAATAGGGTTGATGATGGTGGAAGCCGTGGAACCGGCGAACAACAGGCCCACGGCCCGGTTGTCCTGGTCAATGACTAGGCTGCCGCTGTCGCCCCCGGCACTCATGGCCCCGGCCACAATTTGGTTGATGAACCGGGCCGTGCCCGACTCGCCAAAGTTGACGTTGATGGTGGCGTTGATGGCCGTTACCTGCCCGGTGGTGTGGCCCGTGGTGCGCCCGGTTTTTTGGATGGCCAGGCCCACCGTTGCGGGCACCGTGCCCTTCACATAGCCGTTCCAGAAAATCTCGCGGGAGGCATCCCCGAAGTTGACCTCGGCCAGGGCGCAGTCCACCGTGTTGTTGGCCCCCGCGCTAAAATTGATGGGCACAAACCGGGCCAGCGTGCCAATACGGTCAGCCGGGTTGGCCCCGCCATCGAACGGGCCGGGCTGCAAAATGGCATCGCCCACCATGGCCGCGTTGGAGTTGGCCAGCACGTGGTTGTTGCTCAAAATATAGTAGCGGTTGGTAACGCCCAGGGCGGGCACGGCATCTTTGACCACGCAGCCAATGGTGCCCGCCGTGATGCGGAAGTGGCCCACGCTGTAACCGCCCAACACGGGCCGCACCCGGTTTCGGAGCGTGATCTCGCTCTGGGCCACCACGTAGCCGATCTCCACCACGTCGGTTTTGTATTTGCCAAGGGTTTCGGGCACCAGGTTGGCCGCCGATACCGCGCTTTTATCGAGCTTGGTTTCCACCAACACCGTGATGCAGGCATCGCCGGTGTTTTTGCCCTTCTTTATTTTGTGGCCCAGCCCCACCCCAATTACGCCGTTGCGGGCCATGAGGGCCTCGGTTTCAGCCTCTTGGATTTCGGAAAGGGCTAACATTTCGCCTTTTAACTCAAATGCGGATTTCATAAGCGTTTGACAATTTTTAGTTTAGAACCAGCCCCGGCCGCCTGGCCCCGGCTTAACAAACTTTAATGGCCCGGCCAGCCCGGAAAATGACCGATATGTTGAAGAAACCAACTTGTTTTGCAACCAAATAAGTTGCCTTTCGTAAAAGTAGTCTGAAGAAGCAATTAGGCCGTGAATACCTTCAAGTTTTTTGTGGTTTGGCTATCAATAGTTGGTTGCAGTTATCTGACCAACTCCACCTGGCGGCAAACTTGGCAATTGCCCGAGCCGGATCAATTATTGGCGTGGGTAGATGTAAATGCTCAACCTCGGCCCGACGGCCTGCCCGTAGTGCCCGCCGTGGCCCCCATCGCTGATGAAACCCCGGACGAAGAGCCACAAACGGCCAACTTTCCCGAGCCTTCGCCCAACTGCCCCACGCCTGACCCCCAGGCCGATTTCTGGCAAAGCACGCATCATTGGTTACTGAATGTATTTTTTTGCCAATTACCCAGTTATCTGTTGCACCACAGCTTAAGATTGTAGCCTTTGGGGTGGCCCGTTCATCGGGTTATCTTTAGTTTTCGGTGCGGCTCATTTTTTTACACAACTGGGTTCCCCGCTTTTTAAGCATCACCAAGCGCCTTGGCAATTTTCGTTTGCCGATCCATCCATTCATTTTTAGCTCATTGCCTGGATTTTTTATCCTCTCCTGGCTAATGCCTACTTTTTCTTAACCCCATTTTATGAATTTTTTCCGCAAAGTGGCCTTGGGCGGCTTTTGGCTGGCCGGGTTGGCTCATGGCCAGGCCCAGGCCCAAACTCCTAGTCCGGCCCCGGCCCAAGATCCGCTGCTCAACGTGAAAAGCCCCGGCATCCAGTTCCGGCTCAACGACGACGGCTCGCGGTTTCTCCGCTTTACCATTGTGGCCCAAACCTGGGCGCGGTGGACCCAAACCAACCCCGGCAGCACCGTTTTCGGCACCCCTAAAAACGACGTGTTCGACATTAGCCTGCGGCGGGTGCGGATGCAGTTTATGGGCCAGTTGACCGACCGGGTGTTCTTTTACGGCCAAATTGGGCAAAACAACTTCAACTACTTGTCGGACCGGAAGGCGGGTTTTTTCCTGCACGACGCGCTGGGCGAGTATGCCGTGGTGAAAAAGCACCTGTACCTAGGCGGCGGCCTCACCGCCTGGACCGGCCCGGCCCGGTTCTCGTCCCCGGCGGTGGGCACCATCATGGCCCTGGACGCGCCCCTGTTCGAGCAGGCCAACAACGACGTGAACGACCAGTTTTTGCGCCGCCTCAGCGTGTACGCCAAGGGTAAACTAAGCAAACTCGACTACCGGGTGAGCCTGGCCACGCCCATGAGCGTGCAAAAAGCTTCGGTTCCGCTCAACTCGCTGGCCCAGGTGCGCGACGGCGACGCCGTGTACAGCACCGAACCCGCCCAAGTGCAAACCGCAGGCTACCTCATGTGGCAGTTTTTTGACCAAGAAGCCAACCTCACGCCCTACACCACGGGCACTTATTTGGGCAAAAAGAAGATTGTGAACGTGGGCGCGGGTTGGACCGCCCAGCCCCAGGCCATGTGGTACCGGCGCGGGCCTGACACCGTGCGCGCGCCCATGCGCCTGCTCGCGCTCGACGTGTTCGTGGACTTGCCTACGCGCCCCGGCCGCACCGATTGCCTCACTTTTTACGGCGCGTATTTCAACAACAACTTTGGGCCGGGCTTTGTGCGCAACCAAGGCGTGAACAACCCGGCCAACGGCGTGCTGCCCGGCCGGGCCGGTTCGTTCAACGGGGCGGGCAATGCCTTCCCCATCGAGGGCACGGGCAGCGTTTGGTTCGGCGAAATGGGCTACAAACTCAAAGACGGCCTGCTGGGCAAAGCGGGCACGCTGCAACCTTACCTCACCCTGCAATACGCCAATTACCAGCGGCTGGCCGACCCCATGGCCCTGTGGGACGTGGGCTTTAACTGGCTGCTCACCAACGGCTACAATGGCAAACTGTCGTTCAACTACCAAAGCCGCCCCATCTACCATACCGATGTTACAGGCAACATTACCAAAACCGACCGCCGGGGCATGTTCATCGTCCAATACGTGGTCGGGATTTTCTAAACCAACCGGCCGGGCCAGCCGCCTACTTGGCCCGGCCCATTTTTCCGCCAAAATGGCAGCCCGTTACTTTGGCCAGTAATTTGCCCAAAGTAACCTAAAGCGACACGCTACTCCATGAAAACCGAATTGGCCGAAAAAGAAATCAATCCCTTAATTATCAATAAGTTAGATAACTTGATTGTGGTGGGCGACCGCGTGCTGCTAAAGCCCAAAACCCCGGACGAACGGACTTCGACCGGGCTTTATTTGCCGCCCAGCGTGCAGGAAAACGAGAAAGTGCAATCGGGCTACGTGATGAAGGTGGGGCCGGGCTACGCCATCCCCTCCGCCGACGACGAAGCCTGGAAACCCGAGGAGGATCGGGTGAAATACCTGCCATTGCAAGCCCGCCCCGGCGACTTGGCCATCTTCCTCCAAAAATCGGCGATCGAACTGGTGTACGGCGGCGAGAAGTACTTCATTGTGCCCCAGCAGGCCATTTTGCTGCTCGAGCGCGACCCGGATTTGTTTGGGTAATCGCTCGGTGCGTTCATTAGCTCAAGCCAATTTCAATTGACCGCGTTCAATCTTGGCATCAATACAGTAAGAATTCGAATAGCTTACTACGCCTTTGCTTGGGCAACGGGCAGGTTCACGGTAAACGTGCTCCCCTCCCCTACCCGGCTTTGCACCGACACTTTGCCGCCGTGCTGCTCCACCACGGTGGCCACGTAGTTGAGGCCAAGGCCATAGCCCTTGGCGTTGTGGACGTTACCGGAGGGCACCCGGTAAAACTTTTCAAAAATCTTGGCTTGGTGCTCAGCGGCTATGCCCAAGCCCCGATCCTGCACCTGGAGGGCCATCTGGCCGTTTTGCCGCTGGAGCCGCACGGTAATTTCAGGGTTTTCGGGGCTGTACTTCAGGGCATTATCCACCAAATTGTACACCACGTTGGTCAGGTGTACGGTATCGCCGCGCAGGCGGTAGTCGTCGGGGGTTACTTGCAGGTGCACCTGCGCGCCCTGCTTGTCCAGTTGCAGTTTGAGCGAGGCCAGCACCCGCTCCACGGTTTGGCGCAGGTCCACCTCGGTCATTTGCAAGGCCACGCCTTTTTGCTCGAAGATGGCCGTTTTCATGATCTGGTCGATGAGCATGGCCAACCGCTGCAACTCGTTTTTGGAGATGTCGAGGTACTCGTGGGCCAGCTTGGGGTTTTGCAGGGCGTTGAAATTGCTAAGGGCTTCCAACGCCACGCTTACGGTGGCCACGGGGGTTTTTAACTCGTGGGTTACGTTGCTGATAAAGTCGTTTTTGAGCTGGGTGAGCCGCTGCTGCTTTTCCAGGTGGCGGTACACCACCCAAAAGGCAGCGGCCGTAATGCCGATCAAAAAAGTAGAAAACAGGAATTCGGGCAGCATTTTACGGGCCAAATACCAGCCATAATCTTGAAAATGAGCCGAGTAACCGATCAGCACCGGAAACGGCCCGCCATGCCTGGGCACGTAAAAACCCTTCTCGGGGGCAGGCGGGCGCAGGTGGGGGGCCGCGTTGCGCACGAGGGTAAAGGGCAACTCGAGGCCAGCTTTGGCCAAACTTTGTTGGTAGTGGGTGCGTAGTAGGGCCTCCGGGATGGTATCGCCCCGGAGTTGGAACACCATCTGCCCGCCAGCGTGATGATGCTGGTAGTTGGCCGCCACCCGCAGGATTTCGGTGAGGGTGTCGCCACTAAGCCGCAGGGTGCTGTCGCCCATGGTAAGGATGCGCACCAGCGGTGCCCCGGAGCGGCCTCGGGTGGCCATATCGGGGTTTTGGCTCAACTGGGTCCAGCGGGCGGGCATCGAGTCGCCCACCCGCAACGATTGGCGGATGAGGCTATCTTGCAACATGAGCACCGTGTTGCGGAACTGGCCATCGGCCTCGCGGCGCAAGGCCCACTGCTGGTCGTCGTACACTTGTCGAAGCCAAAAAAACACAAACACGGCCAGCAGCAGCAAACTGCTGACCATAAGGCTCAACGGCAAGATTTTTTTGGACTTAAACAACAAGTTTCCAAATAGTTAAAGCCCAAAGTAAAGGACTTTTAACCAGACCAGGATGAGGTATTAACCTTGATTAACCTAAGTTACAGATGTGTTAACGGAGGGGGGGGCTTCTCTACACCACACCCTAAGGGTTTGGGAAACCCTTAGGGTGTTTTAGGGATCAGGTGGGAAAACCGCTGGCAGCGGATTGAGGATCAAAGCAACAGGCCGGAGTGGGCGATGTTAAGGTAAGTGGAACGACGGAGGTAGTTTTTATCGGGATAATAAACGAACAGGCAAGTCCGGTTTTTTACGTACTTGATGATTTTATCCTTCTCGTCCATGGGCACGGCGGGGCAACCTTGGCTGCGGCCCATTTTGCCCTGGGCGGCCTGCTTGGCCCCCACGTGGTCGGAGCCGTGGAGCACAATGGAGCGGGAGCGGGCGTTGCTGTTGAAGTTGCGCTCGGCACCGTCCAGGGCCAGGGCCGTACCAAACCCGCCGTGATAAGTTTCCCCGGTTACGTAAAAGCCCAGGCTGCTCTGGAACGAATCGGGTGTGTTGGAAAATTTGCTGGGCAGTTTGTGGCCCGAACCTTCGCCGTGGGCCACGTAGGTGTGGAGCAGCATTTTCTGGTTCACGATGTCGATGACCCAAAAGCGTTTCTCGGTGGAGGGTTTGCTAAAGTCCACGATGGTGAGCACGCCGCGATCCGTGATCTGGCCCCGGCTGCGCAGGTTCAAATAGCCGATAAAGGCGTACTTGAGTACTTTTTCTTCCAAGCCGTAGCTGCACAGGTCGGCGGCTTGGTGCAGGTTGCGCACCAGTTGGTCCACCACGGTGCCAGGGTTGTGGTTCACCACCCGCGCGGCCGGGCGGGCGGCGGCCACGGGGCGTTTTTTGCGCTTGGGCGGGTTAGTGGTAGCGGGGGCGCAAACGGAAACTGAGGTTACAAAAAGGAGGAAATAAGTTAGGAAAATTGACCGGAACATGGTGCAGTAGATAATTAATCGGTGTGAGTAATGAGGAAGACTCCGAAGTTTCCCCAAAATTTGTACGAAAACCCTAAAGTAATGTACCGCCCCTTGGTGGCCTTACGTAAGGAAATCTACCTAGTCTTCCATTTTGCCAAGCAATCCCTGGTGGCACTTTGTTAGAAGAACCACAATTCGTCTAAGAAAAAAGCTATTTTGTCGAACAGAACGAAAATGCCGTGGTTTTTAGCCGCTAAACTTACACCGAGGCATAAGCAGGCCTTTTTCCCGGTGAAAAAATTAACCGTTAGCGGCCTGGGCCTCCGAAGCGGGATAAGGCACTTCTTGGGTGAGGGCTTGGAGGTTGTGTACCACCTCGTCTAGCTTCTTCACGGTGGTATCCAAGGCGGCCACCAGCTCATAGTCGGCATCGGGGATGGTGCGGGAACGCATGAGCAGGTAACTGATGCCCATGATGGTAGCCACCGGCGAGCGCAATTTATGGGCGTTCAGTTGGGCGTAGGTCTTCAGTTGGTGGTTCTGCTTGGCCAAAATGGCGGTGCGCTGCTCCACCTTGGCCTCCAGTTCTTCGTTGGTATCCACCAGTTGGCGGTTGGTGCGGGCAATTTCGGCCAGGGCATCGCTCAGGGCCAGGTTAGTCGCCTTGATCTCGGCGTGGGCCGTTTCCATGAACTTGGCCTGGGTCTCAATTTGCTCCTTTTGGGCTTCCAACTCGGCTTTCTGGCTGGCGAGCAGCCACTTGGCCCGGTTCTCGCGCCGGTTATACACCAGTAGCACCACCATGATAAAAAGCATAGTACCCGTAGCCGCCACCCCCACGCGCTCCATGAGGCGTTGGCGGGCGTGCAGGGCCTGTTCGTTGATTTTTAGAATGGTCAGTTGCTGCTCTTGGCGGTTAACCTCCAACAAAGTTTGAATCTGCTGCCTAGCGTTCTGGGCCTGGGCTTGGCCTAGGCTGTCGCTGAGCAACTTGGCCCGCTGCTCGCTTTGCCAGGCCGGCTGGAACTGCCCCTGGGCGGCCAAGCAACTCGCCATCACGGTAAAGGCCGCGAGCTTGAACCGAGGGTTGAAACCCGGCACGGGGGCCGTGGCCGGGGCCGCATACCGGTAGCTAGAGTCATATTGCCCCAGGTGGTAATAGGCTTGAGCCAGGTGTACCGACGTTTCTAACCCGGTGGGGCTGGCCTCCAATTTACCCACCTTCACCAGTTGCATGGCCGCCACCAACTGCGTAGCGGCCTGGGCGTAGTCTTGCCGCGCTAGCTCCAAGGCTCCTAGTTGGGTAAGGGCCTGGGCCAGGGCCGACAGTTGGCCTGCCTGCCGGGCTTGCTGTAAACCAGCCTCCAAATAATGTTGGGCGGAGTCCAACTCGTTTTGGGCCAGGAAAAGTTGGCCCAGCCGCTGCAAAGTGAGCGAGGCTTCGGCGGGCATTTGCTCGCTTTGATAAATGGCGTAGGCCGCTTGGTAATAATCCAGGGCTTGCACCTGGTGTGAAAGTTGGCTGCTGGTCAGGCCCAGGTCGTGGTACAGGGCGGCCAGGCGGCGCAGGTTGCCCGCTTGTTTTACCGGGGGCACTATCTCTTGGAGGTGCTTGAGGGCGGCGGCGTGGTCGCCCAGCAGGCGACTGATGCGGGCAAGTTGCCAACTGGCCTGCACCACCCACTGGGGCTGTCTAAGGCTGCGGGCCAGTTCGTAGGCGCGGTGAGCAAAAAACAGGGCGGTGTCTAAGTGGCGGTCTTGGTAATTGGCGAGGGTGGGGCCAGTCAGCAGGCAGCAAAGAGAAAAAAAGACAAAAAGGGAGGCAGATAAAATTTGTCGTTTCATACCAGGGGTTAAGTAGGCTTCTGGGTATTGGTGGTTAAACAAGCCGAAGCTATTACCTGCCAATCAGTTACCCAGTGTAGTCAGTCAATGCCCCTAAGTTAAAACCATTAATTTAATTTCAGCAAGAAAAAGTTTCACTTTTCGGTCAAATATTGAATTATTTCGGTGAATATGGCTGCAAAAGCTCAGCGACCTAGCACAAGTTCCCCAATCCAGTTACCGGGCGGGTCGTAGTTGCACACCCATACTACCCCGGTGCCGTTGTTCTTGGCGTAGCGGGCCGCCGCGCAACCCACCCGGCGGGTGCTGTGCCACACTAGCTGGGTGTAATGGCCGCATTTGCCGCCCTGGCAGGCCTGGCCAAAGGGCTGGCGGGCCTGGAAATACTGTTTCTCCTCGCCCCAGGCCGCCACGGCAGGCTGGCCGTCGGCCGAGGGAGCCGGGCCAGTGCTCCAAAACATGTAAAGATTTTCGCCGTAGTCTTTTTGGCGGTGCTTGCCCTGGCGGTGGGCCAACTTACCCCCTTGGGCGGCCAGGTGCAAGGCCCAAGTTTGGGCGTAGCGGGCCAGGGCCGGGTCCCAAACCAGGGCAGGCACGTTCACCTCGGCCCGGTACCGGTTGTGGGCGGCCACCAGGGCTTCCACCTGCGCGGGGGTGAGCGCGAGGGCCTGCGGGCGCGGCGGGGCGACCCAACGGCCAGCCGAGCCGGGCAACAAGCACACGCTTACCACCAACACCAGGGCCAAATGGATTTTCATAGGTCGACAATTAATGGGATGGATGGAATGGACAAAAGAAATAGAAATCGTTGGGTTCCGGTAATTTTCCAGAAAATCACCTTGGGTATCCATCGGTCTGGTGAGCAAGAAAATTGCGGGCGGCGGCCCGTTGGTTGGTGGCAGATGTACCTCGCCCGCACCCCGACCAGCCGATTTTGGTTTTACTTTGCGGCCAGGAATTTTTTGCCCGCCGGGCGGGTTAAGCAAATCCGGGGCACGCCCCTTTATGCGTTGACACATGGCCAAACTGAAAGACAAAATCGTGCAGGACCTGCACATCCGCAACCGCCGGGCCTCGTTCGAGTACCAGTTTCTGGACAAGTACACGGCCGGGATTTGCCTCAAGGGCACCGAAATCAAATCGTTGCGGCTGGGCAAGGTGAACGTGGACGATGCCTACTGCCTGTTTGTGGGCGACGAACTGTTTGTGCGCAACCTGCACATTAATGAGTACGAAAAGGGCACGCGCTTTAACCACGACCCCAAGGCCGACCGCAAACTGCTGCTGACCCGGCGCGAGCTGCGCAAACTGGCCCAAGCCCTCAAAAACGTGGGCCTCACCATTGTGCCCACCCACATTTTTATCAGCGACCGGGGCTTTGCCAAGGTGGACATAGCCCTGGCCAAGGGCAAAAAGCTGCACGACAAGCGCGAGAGCATCAAGGAACGCGACGTAAAGCGCGACCTGGAACGGGGCGACTAGCCCGGTGGCCCAAAAGTCCAAAACTGCTTTGGCGAACTGAACCCTGCCGACGGCTAAAGCCTCGGCAGCGGTTTTTTGGCCCCACCCACCCGTTTTTGACCTGGGGTTGGTAGGGGATTTGGGTTGGGCCGGAAATAACGCCGTTTTCCCTATGATTTTTCTGACTTGTTGCTCCGCAACTATCAAGCCACCCGCCCGCACCCCCGACCACTCCGGCCGCTTAAAAAACCTCTACCACCACCGCTCGGCCCTGGGGCAGCGCCAGCGAGTCGCCGGGGCGGAGGCCGCGCAGCTTGGCCCCCACCGGCGAGGCCAGCGACACCGCCAAGTACGACTGGCCCGCCCACTCCAACCGCCCGGCCCCCAGGCCCAAAAAGTACCGCTCCCGGTCGGTTACCACCACGCTGCCTGCCTGAGCGGTGGCATGGAGTTGGGTTGCCTCTAGTTGGGCCAGTTCCTGCCGTAGTTTTTGGGCCTCGGCCAGTTGGCGGGCGTGGAGGTCGCGCTCGAGTTGCATCATCGCCCGGCCGGTTTCGTACTTATCGCCCGCGCTGCTTTTGCCCTCCTCGTTGGCAGCCGCCTGGGCCGCAGCCATAGCCGCCTGCACCGTGGCCAACCGCTGGGCCACATAGTCGGTGCAGAGGGCCAACAAACCAGCTTTGATGGCTAACGGATCAGGGGTGGGCATGGGTTTTATTTTATTGCCTGATTAATTGTTTTAACGTGTTGATTTTAAAAGTTTTAACAAAAAAACCTCGCATCCAACGCAAGGGTTTCCCCACAGTTCAACGCAGGGCCTGGGCAACGGCTCGCTTGAGGGCTTCGCCATCGGCCGTGTCTTGCCTCAAAGGAACGTTTTAGCCCCCTCACCACTTAAACACCTTTGTTTCCCCTGGGCCTAGGGGGTAGGTTTTGCCCTGCCACACCAGCTCACCGGGGGTGCCGGGGGGCAGGCTGACCTCGGCCGTCCAGGCCCCGGCGGGGTCTTGGGCGTAGCGCACCCGCACCTCGCCGTTGGGGTGGGGCACGCTGCCCTGGGCCTGCGTGAGCGCGCCCAGGTGCGGGGCCAGGCGCACCCGCGCGAACCCCGGCGCGGCGGTGTCGATGCCCAGCACGATGCGGAAAAACTCGATGTTGGGGCTGCTGCCCCAGGCGTGGCAGTCGGAGCGGGCCCGGTT
>JALONO010000155.1 GCA_025454895.1 Bernardetiaceae bacterium | reverse complement strand
CAGTGGGGGCCGTTCACGTTCACGCCCTTGATCAGGAACTCCCGGCCGGTGGGGTCCAGGATGCGGGTGCCTTCCACCCGGAAGGTTTGGGCTTGGGCCGGGCAGATGCTTAGCCCCAGGGCCAGGCCCAGCCAAACCGGCCGAAACGAAAGCAATTGGCTAAACCAATGGGATAGTCGGGTCATGACGGTAGGTATAAATAAAAAAATGCAAACTTGATTGGATTTTTAATTATTATTGATTTCATTTGAGCCTCTTTTGCCGACTAGGCTTTCCGCTACCTCGACTTTACTTGCCTCCTAATCGAGGCTCTTTTTACTAAACGTTCGATTTACTTTTTTCCACATTATTTCATGGATACCCAACAAATTGCCCATCGCTTGGTGGAACTGTGCCGTCAAGGAAAGTTTGAAGAAGCCTACCAGGAGTTGTTTTCGCCCGAGGCGGTGGGGCTGGAGCCGCCGTTTTTGCCCAACCCAGAGACCCAAGGCTTGCCCGCCCTGCTGGCTAAATCGGCGGCCTTTGGTCAAATGATCGAGGCCCACTACGGCGTGCGGGTGTCGGACCCGCTGGTGGCCGGGTCTTATTTTACCGTAACCATGTGGCAAGATGTGCAGTTCAAGGGCCAGCCCCGGCGGCAAGAAGACGAACTTTGCCTCTACGAAGTCCGCGACGGCAAAATCGTGAAGGAGCAATTTTTTCATTGATTTTTAGCGAAAGGGCGGCGGCGTGTTACCCCGGCCAAGATGTACCCTGGAGGTTGCCCTACCTTCAGGGTTTTTTATTCTCCCCGGCGGTTTTGCGGTTTCATTCAGGACGCGCCTGCTTTGCCCGTCTTTGTCCTGCTTGGTGGTTTCAAACTTTAATAACGGCCTTTTTCGCTCCCACGCGGAAACCCACCGGCCCCGCGCCCGCGATCCCGCAGCCGAACCCCTTATCCGTCCACCCCTCCCTCAACCACCGGGCGGCCTGCGCCCGGTGCTGGTTTTTTCCCCGCTGGGTTCCGGGGCAGGCCAATTTATTTTGTAACTTTGCGCCGGTTCTGCCAAAAAGTCAGCGTGCTACCTTTGGCAAGGTTTTCACCTTAGTATTATTGACGAGCCGCCCTAGACGGCCGCGCCATACCTACATTTTATGTTCAACTTTCTCACTAAAGGGCTGGCCAAGGTTTTTGGCACCAAATCCCAGCGCGACCTCAAGCATATTGAACCGCTGGTGAAGCAGATCAATGCCGAATACGCCAAACTGCGCAGCCTCAGCGACGACCAACTGCGGGCCAAAACGGCTGATTTTAAAGCCTTTATCGCCCAACAACTCAAAGACCTGGACGATCAAATCGCCGCCCTGCGCCAGCAAGTGGCCGACCAGCCCGACCTGGCTATTGCCCAGAAAGAAGCTTTATTTGACCAAGTGGACAAACTGGGCAAAGACCATGACAAGAAGTTGGAAGAAGTGCTGATGCAGATTTTGCCCCAGGCTTTTGCCGTGGTGCGCGAAACCGCCCGCCGCTGGAAGGAAAACGGCCAGCTCACGGTAACCGCCACCCCGTTTGACCGGGAGGTGGCCGCCCGCCGGGCCGGGGTTACCATCGAGGGCGAAGCTGACCAGGCCGTGGCCGTGTGGCATAACCGCTGGCTGGCCGCCGGCAACGAGGTGAAGTGGGAAATGGTGCATTACGACGTGCAGTTGATTGGCGGCATGGTGTTGCACCAAGGTAAAATTTCGGAAATGGCCACCGGCGAAGGCAAAACCTTGGTGGCCACCTTGCCCGCGTACCTGAACGCCCTGGCGGGCAAGGGCGTGCACATTGTAACCGTGAACGACTACCTGGCCAAGCGCGACTCGGAGTGGATGGGCCCGATTTTCGAGTTCCACGGCCTGCGGGTGGACTGCATTGACCGCCACCAACCCAACAGCCCCATGCGCCGCCGGGCCTACCAGGCCGATATCACCTACGGCACCAACAACGAATTTGGCTTTGATTACCTGCGCGACAATATGGTGCGCGAAACCAGCGAGCTGGTACAGCGCAAACACCATTACGCCATGGTGGACGAAGTGGACTCCGTACTGGTGGACGATGCCCGGACACCGCTCATCATTGCCGGGCCAGTAGGGGAGAGCAGCGAGGAAGACCGCCTCTATTTTGACCTCAAACCCCGCGTGGTGAAGTTGGTGGAAGCCCAGAAACGCCTGGTAAACGGTTTTATCACCGAAGCCAAAAAGAAATTGGAGGCCGCCGACGACGAGGACGGTGCGCTATCGTTGTTCAGGGCGTACCGTGGCCTACCTAAAAATAAGCCGCTGATCAAGTACCTGAGCGAGCCGGGCATCAAGGCCAAAATGCAGAAGGTGGAAAACTTCTACCTGCAAGATAACCAGCGCGAGATGCCCAAGGCCGACCAGCCGCTCTATTTCGTGATCGATGAGAAGAACAACTCGGTGGAACTGACTGACAACGGCCTCAACCTGATTACCGAAGCAGGCGAAGACCGCCAGTTTTTCGTGGTGCCGGACCTGGGCGTGGAAATCGCCAACATTGAGCGCAACCCCGAACTGGACGCCACCGAGAAACTGAAGGCCAAAGACCGCCTCATTGCCGAGTACACCACCAAAAACCAACTGATCCACGCCGTGAACCAGTTGCTCAAAGCCTACACCCTGTTTGAGCGCGACACTGAGTACATCGTGGACGAGGGCAAGGTGAAAATCGTGGATGAGAATACGGGCCGGATCATGGACGGCCGCCGCTTCTCTGATGGGCTGCACCAAGCCCTGGAAGCCAAAGAGAATGTGAAGATTGAAGAAGCTACCCAAACTTACGCCACCATTACGCTCCAAAATTATTTCCGCATGTACCACAAGCTGGCCGGGATGACTGGTACGGCCATTACCGAAGCGGGTGAGTTTTGGGAGATTTATAAGTTGGACGTGGTGGAAATCCCCACCAACACCAAGGTGATCCGTAAGGACCAGGAAGACAAGGTGTACAAAACCACCCGCGAAAAGTACAACGCCGTAGTGGATGAGATCCAGCAACTGGTGGCCGCAGGCCGCCCGGTGCTGGTGGGCACTGCCTCGGTCGAGAACTCGGAGGTGCTGAGCCGGATGCTTTCGCTGCGCAAAATCGAGCACCAAGTGCTCAACGCCAAGCAACACGCCCGTGAGGCCGACATTGTAGCCAACGCGGGTATTGCCGGCACGGTAACCATTGCCACCAACATGGCCGGCCGGGGTACCGACATCAAGCTTACCCCCGACTCTCGGCGGGCGGGCGGCCTGGCCATCGTGGGCACCGAACGGCACGACTCGCGCCGGGTGGACCGCCAGTTGCGCGGCCGCTCGGGCCGGCAAGGCGATCCCGGAACGTCGCAGTTCTTCGTTTCGTTGGAAGACAACCTGATGCGCCTGTTCGGTTCGGAGCGGATCGCCAAGATCATGGACCGCCTGGGCTTAGAAGAAGGCGAAGTGATCCAGCACTCGATGATCACCGCTTCGCTCGAGCGCGCGCAACGCAAGGTGGAGGAGAACAACTTCGGCACCCGCAAGCGCCTGCTCGAGTACGACGACGTGATGAACAAGCAGCGCGAAGTGGTGTACAAGCGCCGCCGCAACGCCTTGTTTGGCGAACGTCTGGCCCTGGACGTGATGACGATGTTCCTCGATGCCTCGCACGACCTTGTGGCGGGCCACCAAGGCGACTTTGAGGGTTTCCAACTGGCCGTGCTCACCACCTTTGGGGTGGCCACCGACCTTACGGCCCAGCAGTTTAACACCCTGGGTGCCCAGGCCCTCACCAACCGCCTCTACGACGAGGTATATGCCCACTACCAAGCTAAAAACCAGCAAATTATCGAGATCGTAACCCCGGTGCTCACCGATCTGCACGCCCACCAGGGGGCTACGGTGCGCGAGGTGATGATCCCCTTTAGCGACGGCCGCCGTCGGCTGGGCATCGTGGCCGACTTGGAGCAGGCCGTGAAAACTCAGGGCCGTTCGGTGGTACAGGCCATGGAGCAAAACATTGTGCTGGCCCTCATTGACCAGTACTGGAAAGAGCACCTGCGCGAAATGGACGACCTGCGCCAGCAAGTGCAGTTTGCGACTTTGGAACAGAAAGACCCGTTGTTGATTTATAAATTCGAGGCTTTTGAGTTGTTCAAAAACTTCGTGGCGGGGCTTAACCAACAAACCACCTCGTTCCTGGGCAAGTGTTTCTTGTTTGACGAAAGCAGTAACGCCGTGGTGGATGCCCAGGCCGCCCGCCAGCGCGAGATGCAGCAGCGCGCCGCCCAGAACCGGCAAATGGTGGCCCAAAAAGAAGGCAGCGACGACGATGCCTCCGCTAGTACCGAGCAAACCCGCCGGGTGGCCATGCAGCAAACCCGGCAAAACGTGGAGGTAACCAAGCCGGTGGCCTCCGCCAAACTGCCCGGCCGCAACGATAAGGTAACCGTGCAATACGCTGACGGTACCGTGAAAAAGGACGTGAAGTTCAAAAGCGTGGAAGAAGACCTGCGGCTGAACCGCTGCGTGCTCATTTAAGCATCATCATTTAATGGAAAAGTCTCTCAGGATGTAAGTTTTCCTGAGAGACTTTTTGGTTAACAACTGATTATCACTGCCTCCAAAAACACTTAATGGATGGTCGACTGAAGTGTTTTGGCCCGCAATTGGCTAGCCTTTAAACCACGAAATGGCCGTTTGCGGGTCGTCGAAATACTGGGTAACGAAGCCTTTTACGGGGTCATCGTCAACCAATTGCTCAATCCCAAGCTGCGCAATCAGGTCGGAACTTACCAGGATAGCCAGTTTTTTTACCCCCGCTTTGCGCATATCGGCAAAAATCACGTTGTTCACCCAGTCTTGCAACTGGGGGTGGATGGGGAAAAGAAAAGCCCGGGCATCAGTTAAAAAGGCGGAGGGTTGGTTAGCGAGAGCAGCTTTGGTTTGCTCGCTCACTTCTTGCTTAAACTGCTCGTCGGTGAGCGTAGCGGTAGGCGAATGCCAAGTATTGAGCTGGTATTTTTGCTCGGGACTAAACTCAATGGTTAAGTACTGGCTTTGGTAACAAGTCATAAAACAATCTTTCCAGAGGGATTAGGTAAAAGAATAATGGATTTGTAAAATTAACTCCGAAAAGCCTTGTTTGTTGTTCATGAACAGAAATAACTTGGCGAGGGCAAAAAATCCTGCCAAATAAATGGCAAAGTGAGCTGGTAGCATTGCTTTTAGAAAAAAGCATCTTCAAAATGTACAATTTCTAGCCCGGGCCAGGTAACAATACTGACAATATCAAACCGGATGTCGCCTTGGTGCTGGTGTTCAACCAAAAAACCTTCGGCGGTTTGTTTAATCAGGTGCTGCTTGCCCGGCCCCACGGCCTGCTCGGGGTAGCCGTAGCTGATAGATTTGCGGGTTTTTACTTCCACAAATACTAGCACCTGACCTTGGCGGGCCACAATATCGATCTCGCCCCGTAGGTAGCGGTAATTACGGTGCAATATTTCGTAGCCTTTTTGTTGGAGGAAAACAGCGGCCAGGTCTTCCCCCCGCTGCCCTTGGGCCTTTTTGCTCATCCGTTAACGATTGGCAACCGGGCAAAGTTAAGGCACCAAAGCGGTAACCAAACATCTTAAAGCGTTGGCTTGATGCTGAGGGAGGGCTTAAACGGGCAATGCTTTGGCGGTGGGGCGTCGCCCGGCATCTCCGCCTGAGGCGTAAGGGATCTCCGGCGAGGCTAGTTCGCTAAAACTTAAAGGGCTTAGCTTGGCAATCAACCGCCGCTCGGGTAAGTTTGCTAGTCAAAATTGAACTAACCCTGTTCCCTTTTGGGAGCATTTGTCTAATATCAAATATGGCCGTTGAAATTGAACGCAAATTTTTGGTTAAAAACCAGATTTGGAAGAAAGGAGCCGAAAGTTTGGTTTACATCCAAGGCTACTTGAGTAACGAAAAAGGGAAAAACGTGCGCGTGCGCGTGTCGGGCAACCAGGCCTTTATCACCATCAAAGGCGGGGCGCAGTACATTTCCCGGGCCGAGTTTGAGTACAGCATCCCCGTAGAAGACGCGCTGTACATGCTGGACCACCTGTGCGAGACCCCACTGATCGAGAAAACCCGCTATTTTGTAAAGCACGAAGGCTTTTTGTGGGAGATCGACGAGTTCAAAGGCGAAAACGAGGGGCTGATCATTGCCGAGGTGGAACTACAATCGGAAGAGGATGAAGTGCCGCTGCCCGACTGGGTGGCCCAAGAAGTTACCGGCATCGAGCGGTACTATAACGCTAACCTAATCCGCAACCCTTACAAGTTGTGGCATAAAGGCTAAACCAAGGCTGGCCCTGCCTTAGCGGGGCACGGTTTTATAGAGCAAAAGAGCTACCCCGGCAAACATCACCGTCGGCATCCAGGCGGCTACCACGGGCTCGATGGTGCCTGCTTGGCCCACACTGCGGAAAATGCGCACCAACGTGATGAACAAGAACGCCAGCGCAATGCCCACCGCCACCTGAAAGCCCGTGCCTTGCCGCGACTTGCGGGCCGTAACAATCACCCCCATAAACGTGAGGATGAGCATGGCCCACGGATAAGCGTAGCGCTCGTATTTTTCTACCAAATAAATGCCCAGGGCCGTATTACCGCGCTCGGTTTGTTCACGGATGTACTCGTCAAGCTGGGGCAGGGTGAGGGTTTCGTGCAGGCGGTGGGTGCTGGCAAAGTCTTTGGGCTTGAGGGCCAGGGTGGTATCCAGGCCGTAGCCCTCCTCGATCCGCTCCCGGTCGCCGTCAAAATAATGCACCTTGTATTTATCAATGTGCCATTTCCGTTTCAAGCTATCCCATTTGATCTGGTCAGCGGCCAGTTTGGCGGTCATCCGGTTGCCTTCCAGCGTTTCCAAGGTGAACACAAAGCCCGTATTGTGCCAGTTGTCGTAGCTCTCGAAGTAGGCAAAAGTGCCCGGGGCGATTTTGAAATGGACGTTGCGTTTGTCGTAAAACTCGCGGTCGCGGATGTATTCGTTCTCGAACGTGATGTGGGTGAGGCTGGCCCGGGGCACCAGCCAGCCCGTAGAAGCAAAGGCCACCAACCCTAAGATGGCCGCGCCCACCATGTAAGGGGCCAGCAGCCGCATAAAGCTGACCCCGGAGGCCAAAATGGCCACGATTTCGGTCCGGGCGGCCAACCGGGCCGTTACAAAAATGGAGGTGATGAACACAAATATGGGGCTGAGCATATTCGTGTACGACGGGATGAGGTTGAAATAGTAATGCCGCACCACAAACCAGGCGGGAAGTTGGTGTTTTAAAAAATCTTCGCTTTTTTCTCCATAATCGATAACGCAAATAACGGCATTGGTAACCAAGGCCACGTACACAAACGTGGTGAAAAACTTGCCGATAATGTAGCGGTCGATGAGTTTGATTTTGAACATAGCAACCAGCGTCCGGGTCAAAAGGGCGGGGCCGAAATAGCAAATGAAAGGATTTGGTAATCAGCTTTTTAATTAGTTGAGATGGCAAACGCTAGCCGCATCCCAACCATCTACATTATTCCTTAAGAACGGGCCAAAATTAACGCCCGGCTTGGCCACCAAACCCTAACCGGGGCTTGGTTAACAAAAGATAACGCCCGACAATGCCAAAATCCATTTTCGGTTGCCGATTAAATCAACTTAAATCCTGGATAAAGGAGCGTAACGGGTTATCTTCTTAAGGATTAGCCGAGTAATTGACCAGCCAGTTGGGCCAAGTCGAGGTTATCGAACGTGCCCGAACTCATAAGTAGCAGGTTTTTGTTGGCCCAGTTTTGTTCGGTTAGATGGGCCTTGAGGGCGGCGGAGTCGGTAAACACCTTTAATCCTGGTCGGCCAAAGGCTTTTACAATTTCTTCCGGGTCAATGGGTTCTAATCGTTTAAGGGCCACGGCTTTGGGGTTGTAATACACGATGGCCCGGTCGGCTTGGTCTAGCGCACCCTTGTACTGGCCAATAAAGTTTTTGTTCAAGCTGCTGTAAGTGTGGAGTTCGGCGCAGGCCACCAATTGGCGGTTGGCAAACTGTTCCTTCACGGCCTGGGTGGTGGCTTTCAGCTTGGAGGGCGCATGGGCAAAGTCCCGGAAAATGATGGTTTGGGCGTTTTTGCCCACGGTTTCTAACCGGCGCGAAGCCCCCTTGAAGGTGGCAATGGCCTGGTAAAACCGCTCGTCGCTGATGCCCAGCCGGTGGCACACCAGCCGGGCCCCGTTCAGGTTCTGCATGTTGTGCCGGCCAAAAAAGGGCACTTCCACCCGCCCATCGTCGGTGATTAGCTGGGTGGTGCCGTTATCTAATACCTTGTTTTTGTGGGTTTTATAGCTCTGGACCAAAATATCTTCCCGCATTTGGTTCGAGGTGGCCACAATGGTGGCTAGGTCATCTTCCTCGCAATAGATGAGGCAGCCCGCCTTGGGGGTTTGCGACGCAAAGCGCTCGAATTGCCGCACGTAGTCGTCAAACACCGGGAACACGTTCACGTGGTCCCAGGCAATGCCGCTCACCAAGCCGATGTGGTGGCGGTAATGCAAAAACTTGGGCGTGGGGTCTGTGGGCGAGGCCAGGTACTCGTCGCCCTCGATCACGATCACCGGCGCGCTTTCGCTGAGGCGCACGGTGGTGTCAAAGCCGGGCACCAAAGCCCCGATCATATAGTCGAACGGCTGCTGGTGGTAGGCCAGCACGTGCATGATCATGGCTGTGATGGTGGTTTTGCCGTGGCTGCCCGCCACCACCACCCGCTCCTTGTTGCGGCTTTGCTCGTAAATGTATTCCGGGTAAGAATATACGCGCAGCCCCAACTCGCGCGCCCGGGCCAGTTCGGGGTTGTCGGCGCGGGCGTGCATGCCCAGCACCACCGCTTCCAAATCGGCCGTGATTTTTTCGGGGAACCAGCCTTCCTGGGCGGGCAGCAGCCCGTGCGTGCGCAGGCGGGTGTGGGAGGGCTCGTAAATCTCGTCGTCGGAGCCGCTCACTTGGTAGCCCTTCAGTTTGAGGGCAATGGCCAAATTGTGCATTACGCTGCCCCCTATGGCAATAAAATGGATTTTCATGTACGGTTAACTAGGCAGTTTGGGTCAAGTTACGGGGCCAGCTTTTTGGCGGGCTGCCTCAAAGTAATAGTGTTTAGGCCGATGCCGCCTTCGTCAATATTTTAGGTAATGGCTAACTGGCAAATGGCCAAAAGAGGGGCAAAAGTAGCGTTTTTACGGCTTTGTTGACTAGCCTGGCTTGAGCCAAAACGCAAGCTAGCGGGGCCTGTCCAACTGGGCAAAACGGAGATGGAAAAATGGACCCGCTTCTGCTACCTACTGGGGCTAGCCGTACTGGGCGCTTGCTCCGGAAGCCAACCTACCGACCAAACTACTGCCGGCACCCGCCCCACCGACCCGACGGTTGCAGCCCCGCCCGCCCCGCCGGCAGACCCGCACCTGATTGTGCCCTGCGAGCGGTTTGGGCCGGTGCTCACCACCGATACCGAGGAAGCCCTGGCCCAGCGGCTCGGGGCTACCACCCTCACCCGCGACACCCTTTGGGCCGAGGGCGAACCCCAAGCGATGGCCACGGTACTTTGGAAAGGCACTCCCCAGGAAATTGAGATCACCTGGGCCGAGCCTGCCCCGCCGTTTAAAACCATCGAGATGATCACCGCCTACCATCCCGCAAGCCCTTATCACTATGCCAACGGGATCAAAAATGGCAGCACCTTGGCCCAAATTCAACAACTAAACGGTCGCCCGTTTAAATTCTATGGCTTTGCCTGGGACTATGGCGGCACTTTTATCGGTTTTGGCGATGGTACCTTGGCCCAGGCGCTACCTTGCTTTGGCGGGGTAATAGACCTGCCGAGTTTCGAGGGCGAGGTGATGGACGAACTAGACAAAGGCCAACTCTTGGGCGACCACGAGGTTAGCTCTGACCACCCGGCTTTTGCCAAGTATCCGGCCCACCTCAAGGGCCTCCGCATGATGTTGCAAACGGAAGAATAGCGGCCGTAAATTTGACGGACTATTTTCTGGTGATATAAATAATTGATAATCAAGAAGAAAAATCACCTAGCCATTTAATCACTGAATTATTTCAGTACAAATGGAATGGAAGAAAGCGGCGGAACGCCCCATCATTGAAACGCCCCGCCGGACTTTCCCGGCGGGGCGTTTGCAAGTCGTGGAATATTGGGCTTATCCCAAAATCAAATAGAGGTTACGTATTACCTATCTTGTAAGTGATTGATAATCAAATGAGACAATCATTTAATCATGCAACTATTAAGTCATTTAAGTATTAGAAGCGCAAGGCCCGCATTTCAACCCGGCGGTTTTTTTGCCGCCCGGCCTCGGTGTCGTTGTTGGCCACCGGGCGCGAACCGCCATAAGCCGCCGTGGCAATGCGTGGCTCGGCGATGCCCCGCTGCACCAAAAAGTTTTTTACCGTGATCACCCGCCGCTCCGACAGAGTTTGGTTTTTCGCCGGGTCGCCCACATTATCGGTATGGCCGGCCAGTTCGATTTCCACCGTGGGGTTTTGCTTCATAAATTGGAGCAACTTGTCCAGTTCGTCGTAGCTGTCGCGCCGGAGCACAAAGCTGCTTTGCTCGAACATGATGTTTTCCAAGGTGATGGCCTTGCCAATCTCGATTTTTTGGTCGTTAAACGTGAT
>JALONO010000154.1 GCA_025454895.1 Bernardetiaceae bacterium | reverse complement strand
CGAGGGCATCACCCGCTCCGAGTTTTTGGCCAAAACCAGCCTGGTGGCCGCCACGCTGCCCCTGGCCGCCATGACCTGGGGCATTGGCAAGGGCGCGCACGACTACCGGGTGCGCCGCCTTACCCTCCAACTGCCCAACCTGCCCAAGGCGTGAAAAGCCTGACTTTGTGCTGTTTACCGGCGACTTAGTGAACAACCAAGCCGACGAGATGGCCGATTATTTCGATATTTTCAAACAAGTGAAAGCCCCGCTGGGCGTGTATTCCACCCTGGGCAACCACGACTACGGCGACTATGTGCGTTGGCCCAGCCCGGCCGCCAAGCGGCAAAACCTGGAAAAACTGATGCACGTACACCGCCAAATGGGCTGGGATTTGCTCATGAACGAGCACCGTTGGCTCGCCCAAGGCGGGGAAAAGCTGGCCATTGTGGGCATCGAGAACTGGGGCGGCAAAGGCAACTTCCCGCAGTACGGCAAGCTGGGCCAGGCCCTGGCGGGTACCGAGGAGGCGGCGGTGCGCCTCCTGCTCTCCCATGACCCCAGCCACTGGGATGCCCAGGTGCGCCCGGAGTTCCCGCAGGTGGACGTGATGTTTGCCGGGCACACCCACGGGATGCAGTTTGGCATCGAGCTGGGCGGCCTGCGCTGGAGCCCGGTGCAGTACTTTTACCCCCGCTGGGCCGATTTGTACCGCGAGGGGCATCAGTACCTGTACGTAAACCGGGGGTTTGGGTACCTGGGCTTCCCCGGCCGCATCGGCATTTTGCCCGAAATTACCGTGATGGAGTTGAAGCGGGGGTAGCAGGGGATATCAAGAAATAATAGGGCCGTTTTGGCGAGAGATACCCCTATTTTTTCATCATTCCTTCCGCCTGCTTCGGGAATTTTTCGCACAGCCATTTGAGCACGTCTAGCTGGTCGGGGGTAGGAGCCCGCCTTACCTGGGCCAATAATTTAATGGCTTGTGGTCGGTTGAGGGTCAGGTTAGAGGCCCCTTCGTTGCAAACTGAGCAAATGGCCCGTAAGTTACTCGGCTCATCGGTGCCGCCCATGGTTTTATCGATGATATGGCCGATGTGGAGTCGGGTTTTCCTACCCACGTCGTAAGGGTGAGGCTCACCTGCCGCCGCCCCACACATTTGGCAAGTAAAGCCGTTGCGATCGAGCACAAACGCCCTTACTTCTTTGGATATTCCTCTTTCAAACGCGGGGATAGGCTTGAGATCAATCAATAGGTATTCGCCTGGCTTTAGCTCGCTCCGATCATTGTGGGTAACAATATTGAGACCTTCCTCGTTTCTTAATTCCCGCACCCGCCGCCCCCATTCGCTCGTGCCCGCTACTTGTCTTAAAGTTTCGGAGTTGAGCACTCGCCCTACGTTCGCAACAAAAAATTCACGCAGCTTGGCTCTGGCGCCTTGGCCTTTCGGCGGTTTGTTGTTCATAGTTAAAGAGGGCTTTTTTGATCGATAGTCCAAGGGCTTTGGCCACCGGAGGAGGAAATGCGTTGCCAATTTGCCGGTAAGCGGCGGTTTTCTTTCCAGCAAAACGCCAATGTGACGGAAAGCCTTGAATCAAAGCCGCCATTTTGAGGGTAAGCCTAGGCAAGGCTTGCCAACCGGGGCTGGGCGGGGCATCGGCCAGGCCCTTGCCATCCACCCCGAGCGAAGACCAGGCCCGCTTGGCCCGGGTAGGGCCTAGATCGGCCCCGCCGTGTTTTTTGGAGCCGCCCACTAGGGTAGGGGCAACATTGTTGGCCCTTATTTTCCAATCGTTCACGTTTTCCCAGCCGTCGGCCCCCATTTCCTCGTATAAAAGTTCGCCCACGGTGCGGGGAGGATCCGGTTGCTTTTGCGGCCATTCGAAATAATCGGAATACCCTTTTTTCAAAGCAACTAAAATGGCCCGGGGCCTCAGTTGCGACACGCCGTAATCGGAGGCATTGACAAGCCGCCAGTGGCCCTGATAGCCCATTTGGGCCAACTGGTCGAGGATGTGTTGGCGGTAGGGCGCAAATTTGGCATCTAACAGGCCGCGTACATTTTCGAGTAGCACGGCTTTGGGGCGGCATTCGCGCACTAGCCGCAAGGCTTCGGGGAATAGGTCCCGCTCATCTAACTGCCCCAGTTGCTTGCCGGCAATCGAGAAAGGCGGGCAAGGCACCCCGCCGGCCAGTAGGTCAACGGTCGGGAAAGATTTGGCATTAAAGTCTTTAACATCTTGGTTGACCACGTTCCAATTTGGCCGGTTGAGGCGAAGCGTTTCGCACGCGACGGGCTCGATTTCCACGAGGGCCAGGTGTTCGAACCCCGCTTCTTCGAGGCCGATGGCTTGTCCGCCCGCTCCGGCGCAGATTTCAATGGAGGTGTAAGTCACTTTTCGGGAATTTGACCGCAAATGTAAGGGTTTTTAGAAGAAAACAATAATTAGGGATATTGGGATGAAAATCGCAAATTCTAACCCATCTATTTACCAAAATGCCGCTAGGTTAGGTCTTTATCGATGGTTGCATCAACAAATATTGAAACTACGGCTTGGTGTTGGCACGGGTTTACTTGTTAAACGCCCACCCACCCTAGCCGTTTTGCCGCTGGGTAACGTCGCTTTGTACCGAGATAAAATGGCTGATCTGCCCGTCCACCGGGTTGCGCACCGGGGTGATTTCCATGCCCAGGCGGTAGGGGCGGCCGTCTTTGCGGTAGTTCAATATTTCCTCGTAGAAGCTCTCGCCTTGGGCCAGTTTGGCGGCAATGCGGGCCACGGTGGCCGGGTCGGTATCGGGGCCTTGCAGCAGTTGGCCGGGCTTTTTGCCCAGCACCTCGGCGGCGGCATAGCCCGTCATTTTCTCGAAGCTGGGGTTTACCCACTCGGTGTAACCGGCCGCGTTGGTGATCACCACGGCGTTGGCCGTTTGCATGGCCACCGAGGCGATTTTTTGGTGGAACAAATCCTGCTCTTTTTGGGCGGTTACATCTTGCAAAGTGCCAAACAGCTTGACCGCGCGCCCGTACACGCTCACGGGCTTGCAGGTGAGGCGCGCCCAGCGGAAACCGCCTTCCGGGGCGGTAAATTTGAGTTCCACATCGAACGGCTCAGCCTGCTCGGTGGCCTTTTGCAGAGCGTGGAGTAAAAAGGCCCGGGCTTCCACCTCGTAGGGGGCGGCCAGCGCGGCCAGGTCGGGCGTGAAACTGCGCGGCTGGCCGTAGAGTTGGTACACCTCGTCGGTCCAGTACATTTCGTGGGTGATCAGGTCGTACTCCCAGCCCCCCACCCGCACGGCGGCCTGGGCGGCCTGCAAAAGGTTGCGGTATTTGCGGGTTTCGGTAATATCGCGCACAATGCTGAGCACCAGGCGGCGGCCATCGGCTTGCCGCAGCAGGGTTTTGGTTTTGAACACCTCGATGAGCAAGCCATTTTTGCGGGCCATGCGGGTTTCGCCCACTACGGTTTGCCCGGCCAGGGCGCGGTTAAACCGTTCCAGCGACTCGGCCTGCAACTCCGGCGGGATGGTAACGGTGAAGTGCTTGCCCAGCAGTTCATCGGGCGAGTAGCCCAGCATTTTGCTGTAGCCCGGGTTCACGCTCATAAACTGGCCGTTCTCGTCCACCACGTGGATGCCGATCTCGGTATGGTTGAAAATGGCGCGCAGTAATTGTTCGCTTTCGTTGTGCCGCTGCTTGGCCCGCTGCTCCTCGCTGATGTCGAGCAGGCTGTACGAGATGACTTCCACGGGGCCGTCGTCGTTGGGCACGGGCGAGTAGTAGTAGCGGAACCAATATTGCTGCTGGCCTTGGGCGGGGGTTTGCGTGCGCTCGCCGCCCACGGCCCGGCCTTGCAGGGCCATTTGGAAGTCGCGCTGGAAATCTTCCAACTCGCCGGGTACCAGGTAGTCGATCACGGGGCGGCCCTCTTGCAGCTCGCGGCCGGTCAAGGCCCGCACCTTGTCGGCCGCCACCCGGTTAAAGGCCAGGATTTTATAGTGACGGTCGATGAGCATCGACGATTGCAACGTATTGTTCAGCAGGGCGCGGGTGTGCTTGTCCGACTCGCGCAGGCGGAGTTCTTGCCGCTCCAGCGCGTCGTTGCTGGTGCGCAGTTCGGCGTAGGCGATCTGCATTTCCTCGTTGGTACTTTGCAACTCCTCGTTGGTCGTTTCTAGCTCTTCGTTGCCGCTTTGCAGCTCTTCGTTGGCACTTTGCAGTTCTTCGTTAAGGCTTTGCAGTTCTTCGTTGCTGGTCTCGAGCTCCTCAATAAAGGCTTGTAACTGTTCTTTGGTGGCGGCCAGTTCCTGTTCTAGCTCAATGATCCGCTCGTTTTCGGTAAACTGCACCTTATCGGGTGCGCTAGCCCCCGGCGAGTCGATCTCCTTTTGCTCAAAAATAACGAGGTAGAGGTCCTCGTGGTGGCGCGATTGCAGCAGGGGCTTTACCACCAGGCGCACAAAAAAGTCTTTCCCAAAAAAACTGAACCGCCGCACGGCCGAGGTGGCGGGCAGGTGGTCTTTAATGGCCCGCGAAATGGTGGTGCGCAGGTCCAGTTGCAGTTCGGGCTGGGCCATTTTCACGATGTTGGCGTTCATGTTGCCCTGTTGCAGGCCCAGGTACACCCGCACATCGCCGTTGATCTGCACCACGTCCATGTTGGTGTTGATCACCACGTAGGGGTGTTCAAAGGTGCTAAACAGGGTCTCTTTCACCATTTCGGTTACGGAGAACTCTGGGACCTCGCGCGGGGCCGCCTCGCCCAGGCCGGTGCGCAGCCGGGTGGTGAACGGCGAAAACCGGATGGTGTGCAGCCCCGACACCTGCTTGCGCTGGAAAATCTTGTTGCGGCTGTCCACGTTGCTAAACAAGTCGCTGAACTGGCCAATGTTTTCCGACTTGCCCAAAAACAAGTAGCCGTTGGGGTTGAGCGCGTAGTGGAACAGCGGGATCACGTGCTTTTGCAACGCCGTGGAAAAGTAAATGAGCAAGTTGCGGCACGAGATCAGGTCCAGCTTCACAAACGGCGGGTTGTTGGTAACATCGTGTTTGGAAAACATGACCAGCCCGCGCAGCCGCTTGGACAGCTTGTAGTCCGAGCCTTCGCGGGCAAAATAGGTTTCGGTGATTTCGGCGGGTAGGTGGATGAGCGTTTGCTCCGGGTAAATGCCCCGCCGGGCAAACGAGATGGCCCGGTCGTCGATGTCGGTCGCGAAAATTTGCACGTGGTACTCGCCCAGGCGGTTGCCCAGCAGTTTGGACAACAAAATGGCAATCGAGTACGCCTCCTCGCCCGACGCGCAACCGGGCGCCCAAATGCGGATGCCCTCGCCGGGGTTTTTGGTGGCGATGATTTTGGCCAGGCTTTTCTCCAGTTCCAAAAACGCCTCCGTGTCGCGGAAAAAGCTCGTAACCCCGATCAGGATCATCTTGAACAGCGTCTCCACCTCGTCGGGGTGCTCGCCAATGTAGCTCAGGTAGTTGTCCACGTCGCTCAGGTGCAGGGCATCGAGCCGTTTCTCCAGCCGCCGCAAAATGGTGGTGGGTTTGTATTGGCTAAAGTCGGTACCGGTTTTGCTCGATAACAGCTTGAAAATCTGTTGCAAACTATCGGTTTTGATCTCGGGCAGGCGCTCCATCGGGCGCACCGCGTCGGGGTCGCTGAGCAGGGCGGCCAGTTCTTCGCCCATGCGGTCGGGGGGCAGCACGGCATCCACCTGGCCCGTCTCAATGGCCGAGATGGGCATTCCGTCGTACTTGGCCGTTTGCGGCTCCTGGGCCAGGGTGTGCCCGCCCATCTCCTTCAACCGGCGGATGCCCTTGGCCCCGTCGGACCCGGTGCCGGACAAAATAATGCCCACCGCCCGCTCGCGGCAGTCTTCGGCCAGCGAGTAAAAAAAGCTGTCCACCGAGGGCTTGGGGCCAATGCTCACCAGCGGCTTGCTCAGGTGCAAGTGCCCGCCCTCGATGCTGATCTCGCTGTCGGGCGGGGTAATGTACACCTTGCCCGCCACCACGGGCAGGTTGTTTTTGGCCTCTTCCACCGCCAAAATGGTTTGTTTGCTCAGCAGTTGTACCAACATACTTTTGTACGTGGGGCTAAGGTGCTGCACCACAATAATGGCCACCTGCCCCAGCGGCTGCGGCAAGTGCGACAAAAAATCGCTGAGGGCTTCCAGGCCGCCGGCCGAGGCCCCCACGCCCACCACGAATAAATTGCCGGTGGACGGTGGGGTGGTTTCCGGGCTGGGCGGGGTTTTGCTTTTGGGCATGGCGGGGGTGGCTAACGGCTACGAAGTTAGGGGAAAAGTAACGGTTGGGCAATTGATTGGATGGGGCGGCAATTTCTTGAGGGTTCTTCAATATTAACAAGGAACACCTTGCTAAAGGGCAGCCAAGTGCCCTCCTCTGTTGAGGATATTAACCTACCCAGGCATCCAACCGAATTTTCGGCGATTGCCCAGCGCATTTATGTTATATGTGAGTTTTGCGAGATCATTCGTCAAAGTAGGTTCTGTAGTTCATGAACAAAAAACTTTTTTTTACGGGAGAAAAATGAATTTAACTTTATTTAACTAAAAGAATGTGTGTGTGTGTGTGTGTGTGTAAATAGCGACAAGTTTCAACTCTTTAACAAAAATACGATGAAAGCAAAAGTGATTAAAATGCTCATGGTGGCCTTTTGTCTGGTAACCGGAGCCCCCGACCAACTATCGGTCCTGCTCGACAAGGACTTTGCGATCACCCCGGAAGCGAAGGCGGGGCCTGGGTACTATTATGTGTTTTCTAATTGCACTTACTACACTACGCACTATGCCCCCTCGTACAGCACAGGTTACGGTTTTGGTTACAGTAATCCAGGAGGTTATTATCAAGTAGCTCATAGTGGTGGTAAATGCACATATGACCAGACAAGAGGAGGCTGCGCTTTTGCTTCATCTTGTGGCTAGGTTAGCTCGTCTCGATTAAGTCATAAACCCCGAAGATTTCCGTAAGTCTTTGGGGTTATTTTATACTCATCCAATTGATTCTCAAATGAAAACTATTCGCGCTATTTCAGGGCTATTTTTATTCATTGGATTAATGACTAGTTGTGGCAATAATGAGTCGCCAAACTCAAGCGTAACCCCCTACCACTTGGCTTTCGCTGGCCCGGTAAAGTTGGCCCTTGACTCTGTAACCAAAATGTCGCTGCAGGACAATGGCTTTAATGGCTACCAGGACACCACTCTCTCGCCCAACGACCTGGTAGTGCTTTACAACCGGGCGGTTAAACGGCTGCAATACCATGACCTGGTAACGGGCCAAATGTTGCGCACCGTGCCTCTGGAAACGGAAGGACCCAACGGTATTGGCGAGTCATTTTTTTCGCTATTGGTCAATCAAGACTCGCTTTTCTTGCTAGAGCCTTATGCCTACCGGCTTTTCTTGGTAGATCGGCAAGGTAAGGTGAGCCGGGCCTATCGGTTGCTAAATGGCGATGTCAAGTTTGACCCCGGCAACCCAGGTATGCCACCCAGTGGGGCTTACTCGGCCCTGCCGGATGGGGGATTTGGCCGAAGTATGGTTAAGGCAGGTAAACATTTATTCATTGGGGGGTATGCTAATATTGGTGGTAAAGAGGATGGTTCCTACATTGAACAAGCCCTTACTTGCATCAAACTCGATCTTGAGACAGGTAAATTGCAATATGGAGTTCATTTCCCGCCCGCCTACGATCGTAAGGCCTTTTATCCCACCCAAGCCTACTTAGAATTTAGTTTTGCCTACAATCCCCAGAAAAATGAACTGGCCTACAGCTTTCCGGCTGCCCAAGAAGTGTTTAAGGTAAGCCCTGATTTAAATACGATGGGCGAGGGGGTTTTGGCCCAGAGCAAGCATGGAACTCCGTTTACTAAAATGAGGAAGTATATTACTAACGCCGATGAAGAGTACCTGCATTTTATGCAACAGACCAACTATTTGGCGATGTTGTACGATCCTTACCGGGAGGTGTATTACCGATTTGTTTATCACCCCCAGGCCGGCGCATTCCCGACCCCTATTTTGAAGAGTGAGCTTAAAATCACCCACTCAATCATGATCTTGGACAAAGACCTACGAGTAATTGGCGAGCAATTATTTGATAAATATCTCTTTACCCCCAGAGCTTTTGTTGGAAAAAAAGGTCTCTACATTGAGGGTGCTCCTCAAAAATGGTTGCAGGAAACCAAATTCATACCTACTGAAGATGTGATGTTGCTCTCTTTGCTCACTTTAAAACCCGGAGTGGCAAATGACTAAATATTTGATTATTAGTGCGTTGTTGTTATTGGGTTGTGCCTCAGCCGATAGCGCGGACACGCAAACGGAAACCCGATCAACCCCTGTACCAGAACCAGGCAAGCAAATGAAAGAACTTTTGCAAGCGTATGGCAAACAATTGCCTGATACGGGCAAATGGGCTTACATCATTGTCATGGAAGGAGGTTGCGGAAGCTGTGCGGTAGTTACTCAAAAGTTTGTAAAAGAAAACTTAGATACACTGACTGGTTTGGTGGCCATTGCTAGCATTCGTTCAAGTAAATCAACTAACCTGATCTTTGGAGGTGAGACCCGTCAACGCCCCAATTTTCTGCGTGATAGCCTGGAATACGCATTTGCATCCGGCTTGGTGGAGGGGCGACACCCCAAAATGATTTTGGTGGAAAAAGGCAAAGTAGTTGTGGCGAAGGACATTATTTACAGTACGGCCATTGAACAATTTAAGGAAGTGAAGCAATTTTTGCTCAATTAGTCTATCCGTCTATGAGCAAAGTATTATTTATCATGTTCCCCGCTACTGGTCATTTGCATGCCACGTTTGCCTTGGCCCGGAGTTTTCGGTTAAAAAGTGCCCAACCGGTCTATGTTAGCCACGATGCCGACTCGCTGGCCATTGCCCAAAAACAGGGTTTTGCAACCCAGTTGATCAAAACGCCTCCTTTTGGTTTAGGCCAGGAGCAGTACTTGCGCGAAGTTGGCAAAAAGTATGATTTTTGGGATGAAATGCTGCTACGCGCCAGCAACCAGGTGTTTAAACGCCGAAAATTTGAATTAGATCAATTAATGGTAACGATTAAGCCCAAAATTGTGCTGATTGATACTCATTGCCCCACTGATTTTGTTATTCTTTACCCTTACTGGATTACGGGCAAAGTCAAGATTGTTTTTCTCAGTACAGTAATCCCTGATCAGGTTGGCAGCGAGTTTCCGCCTATGTATATGCCAGTATACCCCGTGCGGGAGAATAAAATAGCTATTGCAGAGGCTTGGCGTGATTATCGCACTAAGTCTAGGGTTGGGGCAATTAAAGATTGGCTCAAATTTTTTGGTCGGAGTGATGCCACAATCCGTAGCCGAAATTTTCGCTTGAGTAGTATTTCAGAAAAATTTAGATTGGATCATAGTCGCACCAATGGACTGATTTACAGCAATGTGCCAGAATGGGTGCTCGCACCAGCGGGTATTCAATTTCCCGGTCAGACTCATCTACCTACCCAAACCTTTTTGGGGCTAGGTGTGGATGAAGCTCGGCGAGAGCTTGGAGCAAAACAACTAAACGAGACCATTGCGAGCATCAGGAAAACGGGCTTATTGACGAAAATTATTTACGCAAGTTTTGGTACTCGTTACCAGGCTTCCGACTTGGTGATAGATTTGTTGAAACAAATGAGCTCAATTATTGCTCAACATCCTGACTGGCATTTATTTTTAGTTTTGGAGGAAAAGCATTGGCCACATATTTCTAAATTACCTAACATTCACCTGGCTAGCAGCTTCCCACAAATGGCCTTACTGGCTGTATCTGATGTATTTATTACCCACGCAGGCCTCAACTCCGTAAAAGAAGCCATCCACTTTGGAGTGCCTATGCTATGTTATCCGCTTGAGTACTTTGGCGACCAGATGGGAAATGCAGCCAGAGTGCAATTTCATGGTCTAGGGATTATGGCTCTTCTAGGCCACGATAGGTTAGAGAAGATGGAGCAAAATCTACAAGTATTGCTCGATGACATAACTTATCAAGAGCGGCTGAAAATGTTTAAAAAAAACAATGCGGATTGTTTGAGGGAGGTTATTGTGGATGTCTTAAATTCAACTTACCCATCGTTAAGTTGAATTAGAACCGCCCGCCCAGCCAAAGCCGAGCGGGCGGTTAAGTCTTTCAAAACCAATTACTTGTTGGTGATCAGTTCTAGCTCGCTCACTTTGCCGCTGGCATCGGTTTTGAAGGTTTGCAGCTTGTACTGCGATTTTTTCTGGTCCTTCAAATAGTTGAGGTACTGCTCAATGTCGGTGGGGCGGTCGTAGTCCTTCTGGCCGTTAAACACCCCGATGATGCGGAGCACCGGCACCTTGGGCGAGGCGAACAATTGCATCGCCTGCTCGATGAGGCGGTTGGCCTCCTCGCGGTTGGGCGCACTGGCAATGCGGTCAAAAAAGTTGATGAGCCGTTGGTTGAGCGGCGTGGCCTCGGCCCGTTTGCGCTCCTCCTCGGCTTCGCGGGCCAGGCGTTCTTCTTCCATTTTTTTGGCCCGCTCGGTTTTGGCCACGGCCAGTTTGCCTTCCAGTTGCTCAATGAGGGCGTTCACCTCGGGGTCGTTGAGGTTTTGGCCCTTGATGCGGGCAATGGCGGCCTCTTTGTCTTCAATCGACTTGCTGTCGTCGTTGAGCAGGGCCTGGAGTTCGGTTTTGGCCCGCTCGCGCTTCTGTTTCAGTTCGGCGGCGGCTTTGGCGGCGGCTTCCTGGGCGGCCTTCTCGGCGGCTTTTTTCTTGGATTTACAAGCACTGGTGCCGCCCAGGCTCACCAGGGCCAGCAGCAGGTAAACAAGGTATTTGCGCATAAAAACAATGGGAAATGCGTGGTTACGATTAAGGAACGACGGCAGCCCGGCCCACAGTATGCGGGCCACCTTTGGCCAAAGTAACGGTTTTGACGGCTAAACTCAAAGCTTGGGCGGCGGGCGGCCGGGGCTGGGCCAATAAAAACCCCCGGCCGGGCGGGCCAGGGGCGGTAAAAAAAAGTTAGCAAAGGTTAGTTGCTCGCCAGCCGTCGGCTGCCATCGGGCTGGAACACGTAGCGGAACGTGTAGAACCGGCCCCGGCTGTTTTGATCGGGGTTGGGCGGTGAGTTTTCGTAATAACTCAAAATCTCAAACTTGGCAAACCGTCCGTCGGCCGTGCGCACCACAAACACCCGGCCCGCAATGGGCGTGATGAGGTTGCGTGGGGCATCGTAATTGTACCAGCCGTTGCTGGCCCCGGCCGGGATGGCGAACGAGGTAGGGGCGTTGTCTTGGGCGTAGCCGGTTTCGGGGGCTTCCATCACTTCGTTGAACAGCCCCTGGCGGATGATGACCCCGCCGTTGCCCCGGCGGTTGGTGCCCCCGTTGACGATGATGGTAGTGCCCCGGAAACCGATGTCCCAATTGCTGGTGAGCGAGTCGGTATTGGGCACGGTTTGCCCGGTGCGGAAACTAAAGAAAGTGAACCGGTTGGGCGTGGGCCGGGGCTGGCCGGTGCTGGGGTCAAACCCGGCGGTGGGGTCGGCGGGCAGGTTGCGGATGGTGGTGGCCGCGATTGGCTCGGGGTCGCCTTCGCCATCGCCGCTGCAGGCCCAGCCCAGGGCGGCGGTGGCCAACAGACCGGCCGCGCCCAGTAAACGTAACAAAGGTTGGTGGGTGAACATGGTAGTCATTATTAATTTGGTTGTCAGGTAGCCAGTCGGCTCACTGGCTGCAAATATAAGCCGGGGCCGGAAAAATTGTTTTTATTTAGATTGATTAAAAATAAAGCACACGAACAAAACCCATCCCTGGCCCCTCCCGAGAGGGGAACACCCGTCCAATTGTAGGGACAAGGCATGCTTTGTCCCTACCGGGGGCCAATGAACGCCCAGCGGAATGGCTGCCGAGGGAAGAAAAACCGCTGCCGAGGCTGGGGCTGTCGGCAGGGGGGAGGGAAAACCGCTGCCGAGGCTGTTAGCCGTCGGCAGGGTAGGGGGCGGGGTCAATACGTATCTTTATAGCGATGGTCGCCGCGCCGCCG
>JALONO010000153.1 GCA_025454895.1 Bernardetiaceae bacterium | reverse complement strand
GCTCCAAAAAGGTGTCAATGGCCATCAAAACCGCCAAGTAAGCAATGCCTGTCGCAGTTTGTGCTATTTTACATCGGCATACTCGCCGTCTTCCTTGCCTGCTTTGCGCAAGGTTTCGCGGGCGTTGTCCAAATAACGTTTGGCTTCCAGGTAGGCTTCCATTGGCTCGTGTTGGCAATAAATTTACGAATTTTTGAGCAAAACATTTTTTGCAGACAACCAGACCCTACTTAGCGGTGCCTCCGTTGGTTGGTTGGAATGTTCCAGGTCGGCTGCTCACCGCCTAAAAACTTGGAATGTTCCAGGTCGGCTGCTCACCGCCTAAAAACCGGGCCTGGCCCCGGCAGACTTTCCTTTGAACGGGCCAAACGAGCCATACCTGCGTTAGTTGCCTGTATGTCAGTTAATTTTGCGTCATGAGTTTGTCCATCGGGTATCGGTTGGGCCTCACCTTTGCGGGGCTGTTGCTGCTGGCGTTCCAGTTGGCCCGGCTCACCGCGCCCAATCCTGGTTGGGGGCTCCCGGATGCCCGCCCCCCGCTAGATACCGCCCAGATGCGGGCCGTGCGCGACAGTTTGCGGCGCGACAGCCTACAAGCCTTGACCGCCCGCCCGCGCGTGCGCAAACGCCACCCCCGCACCAAGCAAATGTTGTTTGACGAACCTACCCGTAATTCGCGCTACCGGGTGTTGCTCACCGGCGACTCGATGGGCGACGGCCTGTTCATGGCCTGGCGCAAACAGCGGCGGCAGGGCCGGTTCGACCTCCGGTATGCCCCGTGGTACGGCTCCACCACCAAAAACTGGGCAACCAGCAACCAACTGGCCGACCTCATTGCCGGCTACGACCCGGACTTGGTGGTGTTCTCGTTGGGGGCTAACGAGCTGCTCAACCACCGGGTACACGCCAGCGAACCCTACGTAAAGGAAATCCTGCGCCAACTGGGTTCGGCCAACTATGTGTGGGTAGGCCCGCCTAATTGGCAGGAAGATACGGGTATTAACCGCCTCATTGCCAAGCACGTACCGGCCGATCGGTTCTTCCTTTCCAAGGACCTGGCCCTCGACCGCCGCGACGACGGGGTCCACCTCACCTTCGAAGCGGGCCAGGTGTGGGCCGATACCATCAGCCGGTGGGTGGAGCGCAACCCCCGTTACCGGTTCTCGTTTGGGGGGCCGCCCAATTTGCCCAAGGCCCGCCGCTAGCCCTGGTTTTGAAATTTGAGGTTGGTCGTCGGTTATCCGCTTCTCTGACCAATCGTATTTCATCGTTTTTTAATTGAACTTAAACTTATCCGGTCATGGAAGGCATTTTTATCATGGGGTTTATTTGCTCGATTCCCGTAGTGGCTATTTTGGCGAATACGCTATTGAAACTGAAGAAAATTGAATTGGAGAAATTAAGTAACCCTAACCAGGCCCAACTCAACCAAATGAACCTGCTGATGGGGCAACTGGCCCAAGAAAACCAAGCCCTGCGCCAGCGGTTAGAAAACCTGGAAACCATTGTTGCCCTAGGCGATAGCCCGGCAAGCCTCGTGGCTAACCCGGAAACCCGCGCCCAAAGCCTGCCGCCCGCCAACGAAAATTTGACCAACCTTGCCCCACCCAAACTAAGCGGCGAAATTGCTAAAATTTTGGAAGAACGGAAGAAGTAATATCCTTTCCTTCTTTTCTCATGGAAGAGAATCGATGGAGCGAAGAATGCCTGATTTACCTGGCAAAGGGCTGCCAGATTTTTCTTGTAAAATCGCCCTTTCATCCATTAAAATCAACCAATTTTATCTACTAAATTCTGCACCAAACCCTTTATTTACAGCGTTTTATGCAAGTAGCAATGATAAAGAGAGAAAATTTTCTTATTGACTAAGTGGATTGATTCGTTGGGGTGATCTATCAGCAAAAAATCAGGTTGGTTTTGTTTTTTTATTATTAAGATTTCTTCGCCTTCCAGCTTTTTAGTTTAACAAAATCAAGAACTAGTCAGCGAGTTTCTTATCTTATCAATTATGCCAAAATTAAACAAAGGCGGCATAAGAAGATACTATAAATAATTGGTAATCAAGTAGTGAAATTATTTAGTCTTGCAATTATTTAGTCATTTGAAGATTATCCTCATTCTAACTATGGCCGACCCTACCCCACCCAATGAAAAAGAAGAACTGCCGCCCGGCATTAGTAGCTGGCGGCAGTTGTACCTGGCCCTGTTGGGGTTTACCCTGGGGCTGATTTTGTTGTTTTATTGGTTTACCGTGGCCTGGGCCGCTTAACCAACCCGCTTTAGCCACTCGAAGGCTTCCCGTTCCAGCCGCTCGCGATGGTCGGGGTGGGCAATGTCGATGAGGGCTTTGGCCCGTTGCCGTCGCGATTTGCCAAACAGGTATGCCACCCCAAACTCGGTAGCGATGTAATGTACGTGGGCCCGGGTGGTGGTTACCGCCGCCCCCGGCTTGAGGAAGGTTACGATTTTGCTTTCTCCTTTGCCAGTAATCGAGGGCAGGGCGATGATGGGCTTGCCCCCTTCGGACAGGGCCGCCCCCCGGACGAAGTCCATCTGCCCGCCCACGCCCGAGAACTGCATGGTGCCGATGGTATCGGCGCAAACTTGCCCGCTCAGGTCGATTTCGATGGCACTGTTGATGGCCGTTACCTTGGGGTTGCGGGCGATCACGAAGGTGTCGTTGGTAAAGGCGGTGTCGCGGAAGTGTACCATGGGGTTGTCGTCGATAAAGTCGTAGAGCCGCCGTGAGCCAACCGAGAACCCGCTCACGATTTTGCCGCGCAGGTTACGCTTGTTTTCGCCCGTGATCACGCCTTTTTTCACCAGGTCAATGATGCCGTCAGAAAACATTTCGGTGTGGATGCCCAGCTTTTTATGGCCGCCCAGTTCGGCCAGCACCGCGTCGGGGATGCCGCCGATGCCCATTTGGAGGGTGGCCCCGTCTTCCACCAGGCCGGCCACGTGTTTGCCAATTTGCCGCTCTTGCTCGCTGAGCGCGTGCGGCGCGATTTCAAAAATGGGGCCGTCGGTTTCAACGGCGGCATGGAGGCGGCTCACGTGCACAAAGCCCTCGCCGTGGGTGCGGGGCACGTTGGGGTTGATGAGGGCCACCACGTAACGGGCGGTTTCCACGGCGGCCAGGGCTACGTCCACCGAAACGCCCAAGCTACAGTACCCGTGGCGGTCCGGGGGCGATAGTTGCACCAGGGCCACGTCCACCGGCGCGATTTTTTTGCGGAACAGCGAGGGGATATCGCTCAAAAAGATGGGGATGTAGTCGGCGTTGCCGTCGTTAACGGCCCGGCGCAGGTTGGCCCCCACAAAACAGGCCCGGATGTTGAACACCCCCCGGTACTGGGGCTGGGCGTAGGCGGCATCGTCTTCGGTGTGGATGTGGATAATTTCCACGTCCTTGAGTTCGCTGGCCCGGTTTACCATGGCGGTTACCAAGGGGCGCGGGGTCATAGCCGCGCTGTGGACAAACACCCGGTGGCCGGGGGCTATACATTGGACCGCCTTGGCGGCCGAAACAAATTTGAGCATAGAAAAAGCGGGGCCAGGGGGCCTCCGGTTAAGGTTGGCAAAAAATGACGCATTGGATGTCGCGGGCAAAACAAGCCCCTCCGGCTGGTTGGGGCAATGATCTACGTCATCATCCCGGCGGGTGGGGCAATTAGTTGACAAAACCCCGCCTAATTTCTATATTTGACCAAACCTTTTAAGCCGATGGGCCAGACAAAGTGGTTATGGCTAGTGATAGGCTGGCTGGGGCCTTGGCTAGTGGCCCAAGGGCAAACGGCCACCATCCGGGGCAAGGTAACCGACCTGGACACCTACCAGCCCGTGGAACTGGCCAACGTATTTGTGGCGGGTTCCAGCCTGGGCACCAGCACCAATGCTAAGGGCGAGTTTGTGCTGGCCAACATCCCCGCCGGGGCGGTGGAAGTGGTGTGTACTTTTGTGGGTTATGCGCCCTTCCGTCGTCAGCTGCGCCTGCTGTCCCGGACGGATACGGTGCTCAACATTTATATCAAGCCCACGGCCAAGAAACTCCAAGAAGTAACCGTTACGGCCAAGGTGGACAAAGCCGAGCGCCGCCGCACCAAGCGTTTCGAGAACTTTTTGCTGGGCCATACCAACAATGCGACCAAATGCGAGATACAAAACCTGGAGGTAGTTCAACTTATTGAAAACGAGCAAACGAAAGAGCTACTAGCCACCGCTACCGAACCACTCATTATCGATAACCGGGCCTTGGGCTACCGCATTACCTACTGGCTGGAAGCCTTCAGCGTCAACGCCCGCGACGAGTACAAGTTCTCGGGGATATCCCGGTTTGACACCCTGGCCCCCAAAGACGACAAAGAGCGGCAAAAGTGGCGGCAGACTCGGGCGGAAACCTACCGTGGCTCGCTCAAACATTTTTTGCGTTACCTGGCGGGCGGGCGGTTTACCAGCCACACCTTTACCCTTTACGCCAGCCAGTGGCGAGGCAAAGAAAAAACCGAGACCCCCATCCCCGACCCCGCTACTGTGCTGCTCTACGGCGAAACCGACCAGGAACGGTTGCTTAGATTTACCGGCCACCTCAACGTTACCTATAACGGCCGGGTAACGGGCTACGGCGGGCCTGCCCGGACTACGCCCAATTACCAAGTTTCGTGGCTCAAGCTCACCAAGCCCGCCGCCTCTTTTATGCCCAACGGCCACTTGCTTGAGCCGCTCAGCGTGGTCATTTACGGCTATTGGGCCAGCGAGGGTTTGGCCAACATGCTGCCTTACGAGTACGAAAACCCCGAGGCTGAGGAGTAGGGTTTCCTCCGCCGAGAGTGATCCGTTCAAAAATATTTCTCAAAAGGCGCGGAGACGCTAAGGTGGTTTTCCGCAAAGTCGCAAAGCCGCTAAGGTATCTTTGGCTTTTTATCGGGCCAAGTTGGGTACAAATGGCCTACTTAGAGCCGTCGAAAATGGCAAGGATCGGCCAGGCACCTTCCGCGCAGGGAAACCTTTTGCCGCCGGGGGGTATTAACCTACGTTAACCTTAGTTCTATGTGGCTTAACCTAGGTTGGCCGGGGCGTATTCTACTTTTGTGCAGTAGAAACGGCTTGGCCGTTGTCGGATCAACCTAACATTCGTTTAGCGCCTACTTGTTACTATTTACACCCAACCCATGAAACCCTCCCGACTGTTGGCCTTGTGTGCCTTGATGCTAACCCTGGCCAGTGCGGCCCAGGCCCAAAAAATAACCGTGCAAGGGACCGTTACCGACGAAAATGCCGCTCCGCTGCCGCTGGCTACGGTGATGCTGCTGCAAGCCAAAGACAGCGCGTTGTTCGTGTTTGACCGCACCAACGACAAGGGCCAGTTTGCGTTTAAAAACCTGGCGGCGGGCAGTTACTTGCTCAAAATCACTTACGTGGGGTACAAAACCTTTACCAGGCCCTTGCCCGCGCCGCAAAACGGGGTGGTGGACCTGGGCAGCCTGAAAATGGCCACCCAAAGCACTCAACTGCAAGAGGTGGTGGTGGAAGCCGAAAAGGCCCCGGTGTCGTTCAAAAAAGACACGATTATGTTCGATGCCGACCAGTTTAAAACCAACAAGGCCAACGCCACCGTCGAAGATGTGCTGAAGCGGGTGCCCGGCATGGAAGTGGACCGCGACGGCACGGTGCGCTCGCAAGGCGAACAGGTGCAGCGGGTAACGGTGAACGGCAAGGATTTTTTTGGCCGGGACCCCAAAATGGCCACCCGCAACTTGCCCGCCGATGCTCTGGAAACCGTGCAGGTGTATGACCGCAAGAGCGACCAAGCGGCTTTTACCGGCATCGACGACGGCCAGCGCGAAAAAACCGTGAACTTGAAAATCAAGGACAGCTACGCCAAAATGGGCTTCGGCAACGTGATGGGCGGCTACGGCACCAACGACCGCTACGAGAGCAAACTGAATTATAACCGTTTCAATAAAACCAATCAACTGTCGGTGCTGGGCATGGCCAACAACGTAAACGCCCAAGGTTTTACCTTTAACGAGGCGGCCAACTTTAGCAACCTGGGCAGTAGCAGTTTTGGCGGCGGGGGCGGCGGCAACCGGGGCGGTGGCGGGGGCGGCGGTGCGCGCGTGGTTACCAGCGGCGGCGGGGGCGGCGGAGCCGGGGGCGGCATCGGTTCGCTGGTCAACTTTGGCGGGCGGCCCTTTGGTTTTATCACCAGCGCGGCGGGCGGGGTCAACTTTAACCAAACGCTCTCGAAAAAAACCGAGGCCAACGGCAGCTACTTTTTCAACCATACCGACCGGGCCATTGACCAAACCGTGAACACCCTCAACTTTTTGCCCACCGGTAACTTTGGCAGCAACCAAGACACCCGCCTGCGCACCCAAAACAACAACCACCGGGCCAACGTAACCCTGGACCATAAGTTCGACTCCGTTACCTCGGTGCGCCTGGTATCGCTGTGGAATTTTACCAATACCGCCAACAACACCCAGAGCAATAGCCAAACTTTTAACCAAGCGGGCGGCCTGCAAAACGACGGCCTGCGCAACAACCTCACCAACACCAACGGCATCAACGGCAGCAACGACCTGCTGTTCCGCCACCGGTTTGCCCGGCCGGGGCGCACCATTTCCACCAACCTCACTTTTAACCTTAACAACAGCAGCAGCAACGGCACGCTGCAAGCCCTCAACCGGTTTTACAGCCCCAGCGGGGCCGTGGTGCGCGAGCAACCCATCAACCAAGAAAACACCCAAACCAACGCCTCCCGCACCTTGGGGGCCAACGTCAGCTACACCGAACCGCTGGGCGGCCGCAAGTTCTTGGAAATCAACTACAACGTGCGCAATACCCGCAACCAAACCGACCAGCGCGTGTACGACGTGAACAATGGCGAGCGCACCGTGAACCAAAACCTCACCAACCAGTTCAATAACAACTTTATCTACCACCGGCCGGGCTTCAACTTCCGCTACAACGGCAAAAAGTTCAACTTCGCCACCGGGGCGGCCGTGCAAGTGTCGGACCTGAACGGCGACCTGGTGCTGCGCCAAACCAGCATCAACCGCCAATTTACTAACGTGCTGCCCAACGCCCGGTTGGTGTACAACTTTAGCAACACCAACCGCGTGAGCCTGGACTACGATGCCAGCGTGCAAGAACCCAGCCTCACCCAGTTGCAGCCCCTCGTGGACAACTCGGACCCCCTCAACATCTACGTGGGCAACCCCGACCTGCGGCCCGAGTACTCCAACCGCCTACGGCTCAATTACTTCAAGTTCGACCCCATCAATTTCACCAACTTTTTCGCCCTCATTAACCTGGGGCACACGGCCAACTCCATCGTCAACGCCCAAGAAATCGACCAGCGCTTTGTGCGCACCACCCGGCCCATTAACGTGGGCGAGCAATGGAACGCCTCGGCCAACGTCAACTACGGCTTCCAAATCAAAAAACTCAACAGCCGCTTCAACACCGGGGGTAGTTACAGCCTCACCCGCAACCCCAACCTGCTCAACCAGGTGCAAAGCCGCATCCGCCAAAACAACCTGGGCGGCAACCTGCGCTACACCTTCACTTACAAGGAAATATTGAACCTCTCGGCCGCCACCAACGTAAGCTACCAACAATCGATTTTTGACGAAAACCCGGCCCAGAACCAAACCTTCCTCAACCAAACCTACACCGCCGAAGCCAACCTGAGCCTACCGGGCGGGTTCCGCCTCAGTACCGACATCGACTACCTCGTGTTCGAGAGCCGCACCACCGACTTTAGGCAAGAACTCCCCATCTGGAACGCCTCGCTCTCCAAAATGCTGTTCAAAAACCAGCAAGGCGAACTAAAACTGGCCGCCGTCAATATCTTGGACCGGGCCGTGGGCGTGAGCCAGCAGGCCAATATCAACTCCTTGCAACAAACCGTCATCAACTCGCTGGGCCGCTACGTCATGCTCAGCTTCACCTACTCGCTCAACAAATTCATGAACCCCATGGGCGACCGCGGCAGCCGGCGCGGCGGCGGCCCGCCCCCCATGATCCGCCTCAACAACTAATGCCCGGAGCAATTAACCGGATCGCGATTTCCCATCATTATCAGGCATTTAAGTAGTACTTGATCCACAACCTGCCATCGGCTTTGCCATCCCTCTCCGCTAACTTGGGGCTTGCCCCGCGCGCCCACCGGCGGGCGTAGGCCCGGGCCTCGGCGCGCGCGGGGCCGGGGTCTTCTGGGGTCCGCATTAGCTCCCGTTGTGGGCGGGGGCCAGGGCGGCGGCCAGCTTCGCGGCCAGCCGCCCCGGCCCCCGCCCACAACCGCTCCTATCGTCGCGCCCGCCAGCCCCCTAAGCCGGCCCCTGCCCACCTTTGCCGCCCCGGAGGCCCTTTATGCCCCCCTAGTCGCTGGTTTGGCGTAACTTCGGGCCGCCATGCCCTTGTTCTCCGTCGTCATCCCCACCTACAACCGGGCCGGGCTGCTCATCCCCGTCATCCGGTCGGTGCTGGCCCAAACCCACCCCGACTTCGAGCTGCTCATCATCGACGACGGCAGCACCGACGACACCGAAGACGCCGTGGACACCCACTTTGGCGGCCACCCCCAAATCCGCTACTACCGCAAAAAAAACGAGGAGCGTTCCATTGCCCGCAACACCGGCTTTACCCTGGCCCACGGCGAGTACGTGGTGTTCCACGACTCCGACGACTGGATGCGCCCCCACCACCTGGCCACCCTGGCCCAAAAAATCGAGCAGTACCCCCAGGCCCAGTTCCTGGCCACCAAGTTCCTGATCCGCCGGGGCGGGCACGAACACCCCAGCGACCTGGCCCCCCTGCCCGAGGGCTTTTACGACTACCGCTTGTTTTTGCCCGGCAACCCGCTGGCCGCCTTCGTGTGCGTGCGGCGGGCATATGCCGGTTGGCGGGGGTTCCCGCCTGCGTTCAACATGTGCGAAGACTGGATTTTCCACCTCGAGCACTACTACCACGAGCCGCTCCTGCTCATCGACCAGGCCACCATCGATCTGTACGACCACCCCCAACGCAGCATGGCTAACCACCAACACGCCGTGCAAGGCCGGTTGGCCGCCACCCAGTACCTGCTGCCCCGCCTGCCGCTCAGCCCACCCGAACGACGACAGTTGCTCGGCCACACCCACCAGTTCTGTGCCATCCACTGCTATTTAGACGGCCAACGCGCCGCCGCCCTGGGCCACTGGCGGCGCAGTGTGGCCCAGTTGGGGGTTTCAACGGCCCGGTGGGTGCTCCTGGGCAAAATCGTCGTGGGCAAATGGCTCATCCACCGGCTGCGGGGCCAGGGGGCTTAGTTACCTCCCTCCAACTCTGCCTCTTCCCATCTTCTAACCACTTGTTGGCTTCCCCCAGGGCGCAAATGAATTACTGGCCGCAAACAACCGCGACCTGCTGGATCAGGCAACCACAGATCTATTCTTCGGCCAACTGCGTTCACCGATATTATTTTGCTTAAGGGCGAGAAAAAACGTTAAACAAATTTTCCCGTTAAGCGTTTTTAAATTTATGTATCTGTAAATTTATCTCACCTACTAAGAATAATTCAATGATCTTTTATGTAAAAAGTTGATTTTTAATACAATCTCCTTCTTTGAGAACTTATTCACCCTCACAGCTACTCCTATTCTCTTCCAACCAAACCAGTCTATCCCATGCTTTTTTCACCCACTCATACGCAAACGCACCCGGCCCCTTCCCAGAAACTTTTAGCGATTATCGACAACGAAGATACCAGCGTTTTGCCTCCAGTTATAGGTTTCTCCTGGCAGGCGTTAGAAAACCCTAGCCTTTTGCCTACGGTGTTAGCCGAGCCAGCCTGGGGCTTAGTATGGTGGGTGCAGGGCGCGGGCTGCCTGGCCCAAGTGAGGTTGGTGCGCCAAACGGCCGTGACCCTGAGGATAATCCTTGTGTTACCTGGCCCAGATTTGTATACTGCTGCCCAAGTTATGGATGTTTCGGGCATATTGGACTGCACCTCCGCTACCGACGAGCTAGTAACCTGCCTTGCTGAGGTGGCGCAGGGCAACTACTACCTGAGCCGCCACTTGGCCGTTGGCTCGGCACCCAGTCCCGAACCGAAAGTAGCTGATCAATTAACCCGCCTTAGTCTAGCTCAGCTACGGGTGTTAGCCAAAGTGGCCGATGGCTTAGAGGCTGCCGAAATCGCCGATTGCCTTTGCTTGGCTACCGATACGGTAAAGCATCACAAAGCAGCCATTATGGCCCGGCTAGGGTTGGCTAGCCAGCCGTTCCTCTACTTTTTTGCCGAGCGACATCGTAAAACCATCCAAGCCGAAACCAACAGGCGGCTCCCCAGCAAGTCTTGATCACATCCGGTATGATTATTCCCGAAACGGGAAAATTAAATTCCCTTTTCGGCTATTTACTAGATTACAGAAAGCCCTCACCTTTGCCCCAGTTAATTAAATTATTGTTTCACCCTAAATCATCAAACAATGAAAAAAGTAGTAGTGTCTTTCGCGCTAGTGTTAGGTCTGGGCATGGTTTCTTTCTCCAGCCCTCAATCAACTTCAATGGGATCACTAAGCCAATCGTGCAGCAATGGCCCGGAAGGCATTGGGTGCAAAGTTTACCAAAATGGTGAGTTAGTGGCCAAATGTTTCATTTGTAATTGCGCTAAGTTAGCCGAGTCGGCGCGTTAAATTAAAATAAAATGATTACTGAGTAAGTTGAGCTTGCTCAGTAATCATCTCTACTCTTGAGTAAG
>JALONO010000007.1 GCA_025454895.1 Bernardetiaceae bacterium | reverse complement strand
ATTGGGGTAGGCGTGTTTTACGTTACGCCGGCCAACTGGGTGCCCTTTGCGCCCAACGGCATGGACGGGGTGCTCAAGAGCGTGTCGGCGGTGTTTTTCGCCTACATCGGGTTCGATGCCATCTCCACCGCCGCCGAGGAGTGCAAAAACCCGCAGCGCGACCTGCCGAGGTCGATGTTTTTGTCGCTGCTCATTTGCACGGTGCTTTACATCATTATTGCCCTGGTACTCACCGGCATGGTCCACTACCAGGAACTGGCCGTGGGCGATCCGCTGGCCCACGTATTCGATTTGTTAGACCTCCATTTCATGAAAGGCATCGTGGCTTTTAGCGCGGTGGTGGCCATGGCCAGCGTGCTGCTGGTGTTCCAGATGGGCCAGCCCCGTATTTGGATGACCATGAGCCGCGACGGCCTACTGCCCCGGTCGTTTAGCACTATTCATCCCCGATTCAAAACCCCCTCGTTTGCCACCATTGTAACGGGTTTTTTGGTGGGCATCCCCATCTTGTTTTTGAACTTAAAAGAAGTAACCGACCTGACCAGCATCGGCACGCTTTCGGCCTTTGCCATTGTGTGCGGCGGCGTGTTGTACATGGATGCCAAGGGCCTCAGCCGCAACGCCCGGTTTAAAATCCCTTATGTAAATAGTCAATTCATTGTCCCCATTTTTCTCATCGGGGTATTCATCGCCACCTATTGGACCCGCCAGGAAAAATTCCTAGACTTTTTTACCTACCAAAGTTGGGAAGTATTTAAGCACAAAATCCCGATGTGGCATTTTATTGTTGCTTGTGGGTTCATTGGTTACTTCTGTTTGCGGTATAAGCTTTCGCTTTGGCCGGTGCTGGGCTTGCTGGCCAATTTGTACCTCATGACCGAACTGGGCGTAGCTAACTGGACTTTGTTCGCCGTTTGGACGGCGGTGGGCCTGGCCATCTACTTCTTTTATGGGGCGCGGCATAGCAAACTGGCCAAAGCGGCCGGGGCTAACCTGTCGTGATTGTCGCCTACCAGGCAGGGGCGAGCCCCTTCTACTCTTTGCGTCTTTGCGAGAAATATTTTTGAACGGATCAGCCCTGCCCGACGGACGACCATAAGCGAATGAGCTTTTGGGGCGAGTATATGGGTAGGGACGCAATTTCAACCTGACCACTGCTAATAGGCAAGAGTTCTATTTAACCTAGTGAACCCTGCTTTATGCTTAACGGATGAATTTGAGGTAAATAACCAGCCCGGTAACCAGGAGGGTAAACAAGGGGGCCAGTAAATAAAGTTGGGTTTTGCGGGTGAGTTCTAATTCGCCTTGGCTGTTTACAAAAGGCTCGCCGGGCAAGTAGGCCAGCACCAGGGCTTGGCTGGGTTTTTCGGGGTCAAACAGCACGATTTCCAGCCGTCGTTTTTGCCAGGATGCGTGGTGCGAATGGGCATAGGCTTGGTACTCGCGACGGTTGGCCGGGTTCACAAAAGAGTAGGCGTATTTGTAAACCGTTTGGTTGTTCACTTTTACATTGGTAGGCTCGCGCTTGCTTAGCTGCCCTTGGGCCAAATGGCCGTGCCGGAGCAGCCGCAAATACCGGGGCACTCGGTAACTGCCAACGCCCAAGAAAACCAAAGGCATTAGTAACATGGTGCCGCCCATGAGCAACGCAAACCAAGCGGGCACGGGCGACTCCCGCTGCCCCACAATGCGCGAACGCCCGGGCGTGCCGGGCGCAAACTCCACCGTAACGGGCGTGCCCACCTCGGCCCCGGTAAAGGCGGTTTGGTACGATTTGCCGATGTAGTTACGACCCTGATAATCAAAAGAATACTTCCATTCCCACACGTCGGCGTCGTTCATTTCCCAGCCGGTTTCCTCGCAGCGGATCACTTGGCCGGGGGCTTGGGCCAAATCGCCCATAAACCGCCAACCAGTGGTTAACGTAGAATTGAACACGCCCAGCCCCACCGCAACGGGCAGGCAAATGCCCATGAAAATCCAACCCATGAGGCTCCACATATTGCCAAAAAGGGCGGCGAGCACCAAGTTAAGGGCCAAACGACGGGGCGGGGCAGCTAAAATGGGGAGGCTCATAAGTATTGGGATTTGGCCGGGCCAAGTTACAGATGAAACACCGGGCCGAAAGCTCGGCCATTACTTATCAATGCTCGGTCAGGTGCCAAATATGACTCCTCATCACGTCTAGAGGCAAAAGGGCTTATCATTACGGTGAAAAGCACGGTACCCCCACGCCGAATCCCAACCGGGCGGCTTGTTTTTTTTAGCTAAAACTCAACCCCTAGCTTATCCTTCACTCCTCTCTCCCTCACCCCTCACTCGCCATGTTCTTCGATTTGCAGCCTACATTGACAGGTCCGCTGGTACGGCTGCGGCCCCTCCAGCCCACCGACGAGGCCGCCCTTTACGAGGTGGCTTCCGACCCGCTCATTTGGGCCCAACACCCGGCCAAGCAACGTAGCGAACCGGCCGGGTTTGCCGCCTTTTTCGCCGAGTCGCTGGCCAGTGGCGGGGCCTTGGTGGTCATTGACCAGGCCAGTGGCCAAACCATTGGCAGCAGCCGCTACGCCCCGGTGGCCGGGTTCCCGCAGGCCATCGAGATCGGGTGGACTTACCTGGCCCGAGCCTACTGGGGCGGGCGTTACAACCTGGCCGTTAAAACCCTGATGCTGGGCCATGCCTTTGGCGCGGTGGGCCACGCTTTGTTCTATGTGAACGAACATAACCTGCGCTCGCAAATGGCCCTGGCCAAAATCGGGGCCACGCCGGTAACCGAACTGGACGGGCGGCCGTTGCCCATCAAGCCGCTGTCGACGGCGGTGTTTCGGGTGGGGCGGGAGGAGTGGGCGGAGCGACGAATGGTTCTTTAATGTAGCCAGAGCCATTATTTTCATCGGCCAATTCTTTTTAAGAAATTATTTGTTAAATTAATAAAATCGAGTAACTTTGGATTGTTCGTTCTTCAACTATACTTGTAACTCAATGCTTCTCAACCCGTTACCCCCCCCCCCCGCGACTCTCGGTTGGCGATCAAAGTTTTCCCCATTTTAACCGGGGCGGTGATCCCCTTGCCGCTATGAACAACCCCTCCGTAGCTTATTTGTGCGGGGTAGGGGCCTCTGGTTTAGGCCCAGTTACCCAGGTTTTGGCGCAAAGCAACTGGCTGGTGCTGGTAAACCCCAGCCCTGAAACGTTAGGGAGCTTAGGCGCAGCTAGTAACCCCCAACTGATTTTTTTAGGCATGCCCAGCCTGGAAAACGGCTACCTGGATAAGTTGCGGTTGTGCCGGCAAAGGTTCCCAGCTTGCCGCCTGGTGGTTATGGCCCCGCCCGCGTTGCAAACCAGCCTGGGCGAGCAGCACCTACTACGGATTGACGGGTTTTTACCCGAACTGCCTACCGACCACCAAGTGTGGCAATGCCTAAGTTTAGAAGCCGGACTACTGCCCCCGCCCAACCTGGTGCCACCACCAAGCCTACCTAAGGGCTGCGACCTGCGGTTGCTAACCCGCACCGAGCGGCAAGTGTTGGACTTAATCGCCAAGGGCTTGCGGGCTTCGGCCATTGCCGAAGTCCTTTGCCGTAGTTACCATACGATAAAAAATCACAAAGCCAATATCGTGGAAAAATGGGGGTTGAAGGGCGTGGAAGAGCTTTACGAAGTGGCCAAAATGCTTGGCAAATAAAAATAGTACACTTTTACTAGGCTACCCACCGTTTAAATAGTACACTTTTACTAGAAACCCGCTACTTTCAAGGGTTTTTCTTTGCAATATCATTCATTTACAAACTAACGCAAAGATGAACAAAACATTGAAGTTATTCAACCAAGCAGGGGTATTGGCTTTGGGGTTGATGGTTTTTTCGGGTTGTGGGAACGAGGAGGAAATATCGCCAGCTAGCGAACCGCGTGTTGCTAATTTGCCGCCAACAAAGCTTGACCGAATGCTTAATCCATTAGCTGCAGACATAGGCCCTGCCCTTACGCGGGAGGATGCGAAAAAGCTCAACGCCCAGTTTGAAGTTATTGCGCAGGGGGCAGCTAAAGCTTTACAAAGCAAAGGCTTCAGGGAATTGATTAAAGCTGAAGCCAGTAAACGCCGAAATGGTCAATTTGATGCCTTGTACTCCTTGCTTAAAGATCAATCAGTTGATGGTCAATTGTTTAAAAGTGTTCTGTCATCAAGCCTCGATCGCCTGCCCAACGGCTTGAATACCTTTGTTGGTAATTCGCAGGATTTAGAGGCGAGTGTCCATCCCCTGCTTAACTTCTCTGTACCTGTTCACATCGAGGATTGGGATACCGATAAATTTGTCCCCCTGGTGGCGATATTCCCGGTGGACTATGACGAAGCCACCGCCACTAGAGTTAAGGCTTATAACGGTGATGGTGAAGTGGTTTGGCTGGATGCCAAACGTGAACCGGGAGTTCCGGTAGTAGTAGTGGGCTTGAACGAACGTGAAGGTCTGCGTGGCTCCGATTACTACCTTAGTTCTGATTGGCGGGGTTTAGGGCCGGTACAAGCTAACCCTTCCAATGCCCGTTTGGAGGCTTGCCGCGTTGACATGCGAAGCGAAATATTGGGTGGCTTCAAGTTCACTGATATAAACATGTACGAAGATTGGTTAGCGGGGGACGTGGAGGTCAGGCTAAGAATTGCGGTACCTAATGCGTCTGGCCCTGATGCTCGCTTTGCCAGTGAACACCCCTACGAAGAAATCCGTCGTCTAGTACAGCAGGAGTTTAGGGCGGTCGGCTACAATCTCTTCCCTTGGAGTACTGGCGCGATAGGTAATATTGTAACTTACCATTGGACAGAGGAAGATTGGCCTCATTTGGGTTTGCAAGAAGTTACGGTTTCCGTCGGAAGGAATTTCAGCACTAGCCCATCAATCGAGTCAACCATTGGCCTCAAGTTTGGTACTCGTGATACAGATGATATTATTGGTCAGCGTTGGATTGATTTTAGGGACTGCACGATCGAGTTGCCGATTGGTAGCGGATTTGTTTTCAAAACCGGCCAATAACAGTGCTAGCCAATTCGGATGATTTGTTTCTGGGTGCTCTTAAACGCTCCTTTAATGAACATCTCTTTGATTAAATTAACTTGTTTTAGCTCAAAACAATCTTTTAACCATGATTATCAAATCGATTTTAAGGCCAGTAAAGTTGTTAACAGTAGTTGTTGGCTTAATAAGCTGCTCAGTGATTGACCTGGGCCGCCCCACCGATCAAACTTTGGTCAACGACCTGGGCGGCCGGTGGCGGATAGTTGAGGTTAAGTTGATGCGTCGCTTTAGGGCCAACAATGAGAGCGTGGTATTGCCCAACCCGCAAGGTTATTTTCAGTTTGAAGTTTGCAAGCTGAAAGAGAGTGGTAATGGCAGTTGCCCAGGGGTTTATGAAATCAATGGCGAACGAGTTGGCTTTGTGTTTACGGCTAATCGCCAGCCGCAAGGTCAAGGCCCAGATATATTTTATCTCAACTTCCCCGATCCGCCAGAACCTATGATCAACTTTTGGGGGAAAAGTACGATCACGGTGTTAGATCGCAGAAATCTGACTTTTGTCTCAGATGTCCGTTATCAAATCCCTGGTGTGCCCAGTATAAACGACCCAGTGGCGGAAGTTACTTTGGCGAAAGAATAATCGGTTTTTTGATCTTACCCGCCCCGTCCATTCTTTACCAATGGACGGGGCGTTTTAGTAACTAGCAACTTATCCACCACAATCAGCCATCGCGCGCTCATGAGACTCCTGCCTTTGATTTTCAGCCTGGGGTGGGCAAGTTCGGCCCTGGCCCAATCACCCGGCCTGGCCCCCCAGTCGGTACGGATGGACTTAGGTTCAGTATTCCTCACTAGTGGCGATATCCTGGGAGGGGGCATTCATTACGAGTACCAGCATTTCTTAAGCCATCGCTGGTCGTTGGCCACTGGGCTGGGGGCTACATTTCATTCATCCGAACTGATATCTTTTCCGACCGAGCCTAGCAGCAACCTGCCAAACTATGCCTTGCGTATAATGTAGTGGGGTTTCAATGGGTAGGTAAAGTCGGCTTTAGCATTTCTCGTAACCTAAAGCATGACTTTGCTTTGTTGGCCGGGCCAGTGCTACGCTATGAGTCTTCGTCTCAGTACACCTCTTTTAGCACGTTCTTCCCTGGTATTGGTACCGGGTTAGATGTCCCGGCCTATTATGTAACTTATGCCCCCTCGCAGCGGGTGCTGGTGGCGGCCGGGCTAGTGCAACTTTATTACCGTCGCCAAGTAACGGGCCGGTTGTACGCGGGCCTGGGCTTAGCCGGGCAGCTCGACTCGCTCGGTGATTTGATCTGGCACATTCCCAACCTATCGGTAGGTTTAAGCCTTTGATCCGTTTTTCTCAATTTTTAAGATTTTTATCAAATGCGCAGCTTCTTGCTCATCGGTTTTTGGCTGGCTAACGTGGCGGTTAGTTTGGGTCAAACCGTCCCGTCCCGGCATACCTTCCAAGTTTTGGTGGGCTATGGACGGCACCAATCTCTGGACAATTGGGGGCCCAGTCTCACCGGGCAATATGGCTACCATTTCTCGCTCCGGTGGTCAGCTTGCCTGGGCCTGAGCGTAACCATGCACGACCGCGCGGTGCCAATGCCCTCTTTCGTTGGGCCACAGGGTGATTTGCTTGAGGTAGAAGTGCGGCAAGATATGCTGGGGGTACAATTAGCCCCGCAGGTGGGGTATAGCCTATTGCGCCGGGCCAAGCATCAGTTGAGCTTGCTGGCCGGGCCGTTGCTGCGCTACCAGTCATCGTCGGTACAGCCGATTACGGTTTTCCCCCCGCGCAACCCCGATTTTCCGCTCCAACTCTTCTTAACCGAAGCTACCACGCCTCAGTACACCCTGGCACTCGGCGGGGTGGGGCAGGTGATGTACCAGTATTACCTGGGCCAGCGGTGGCTGATAGGCGGCTGGGGGGCTTACCAAATCGATACCGTCAATAGCCAAATTGTCCAGGGCGGGGTTCTGGTGGGGGTGCGGCTTTGAGCACCAGGCATGGTGCGTTGACTTATTTGACTAATTTTCTTATTTTCAATGTTATGTAGAGTATCTTGGTATAAAACAAATTTATGGCAAAAAAGCGCATCTTCAGATTAGCCGGACTTCTTTCCCTCACTATCGCCTCGTTTGGTTGTTCGATGGTGGACTTTGGCCGCCCCAACGACCAAAACTTAGTCAATGACCTGGGCGGGCGGTGGCGGGTTACCAAGGTTCAATTTAAGCCAAGAAATAGTTCTGGTAACCCAATAGTTGACCTACCTAACCCACAAGGTTATTTCCAGTTTGACCATTGCAAGTTGAAGGAGAGCGGCAACGGTAGTTGTCCGGGGGTCTACGAAATAGAAGGAGTGCGGCAAAACTTCACCTACACGGCTGACCGCCAGCCTCTCGAGCAATTGGATGAATTTTATATCAACGTGTTCAATGCCCCTGACCCCAAAATCGCCTTTTGGGGCCGAACCCGGATTAACAGTTTAGGTCGCCGGGAGTTGGTTTTTGTAACCAACGTTAGTTACCAAATCCCCGGCGTGCCCGCTTTAAACGACCCCGTGGCGGAAGTTACTTTGGCGAAAGAATAATCGGTTTTTTGATCTCACCCGCCCCGTCCATTCTTTGCTAATGGACGGGGCGTTTTAGTAATTAGAAATCGCAAATTACTATTAATCAATAATTTAACTCAAGCCGTCTCGCCCCATCCGCCCCCACCCGGCGTGAGCATCACCAACTGGTCGCCGGGGAGCAGCTCGGCCTGGGCCAGGCCCGCTAGCGGCTCGGTTTGGCCGTTGGCCCGGAGCAGGTATTGCTGGCCCAGGGCACCGGGCTGCCCCCCAGCCAGGCCGTAGGGCGGCACCACCCGGTGCTGGGTGAGCAAACTCAGCGACACCGGGGCCAAAAACCGGATCACGCGCCGGATGCCGCACCCGCCGGGGTACGCGCCCGCCCCGCCCGAGTGGGCGCGCACGGCCATTTGCTCCAGGCGCACCGGGTAGCGCAGTTCCATCACCTCGGGGTCGGTGAGGCGGGTGTTGGTCATGTGCTGGTGCACGGCGTCGGCCCCGGCAAAGCCCGGCCCGGCCCCGGTGCCGCCGCCAATGGTTTCGTAATAGCCAAACTGGGCGTTGCCGAACAGCAGGTTGTTCATGCTGCCGTAGCTACACGCGGCCAGGCCCAGGGCTTTGAGCAGGGTGTCGGTGAGGCGTTGGCTGGTTTCGGTGTTACCGCCCACCACGGCGGGCCAATGGTCGGGGTCGGCGGCGGGGTGCAGCAGGCTGCCGGGCGGCAAATCAAGGCGCACTTGGGCCAGCAGCCCTTCGTTGAGGGGGATGTCATCCTCCGGTAAATACTTGGCAATGAGCAACCTGAGCACATACATGACCACGCTGCTCACAATGGCCGGGTTGGCGTTGAGGTTGCCCGGATGCTGGGGCGAGGTGCCTTGGAACCGGAAAATCAGCCCAGGCCCGGGGCTGGCCGGGTTGGCCAGGGCGGCCTGATCCAAAGTGATGGCCACGGCCAGGCGGTGGCCATCGTCCAACAACTCCTCGGCGGCCAGCGACCGGGGCGCCTCGGCGGGCCAGTGCTGCCCCAGGCTGCGCCGGAGGCAACCAGCGGCATGGGCCTCCAACCGGGCCATTTGCCGCCGGAGCAAGGCGGGGCCGTGTTGTTGGCCCAGGGCTTGCAAACCGGCCTGCCCCGCCCGGATGGCCGCCAGGGCGGCGTTCAGGTCGGCCAGGTTTTCGGCCAGGGCGCGGGTGGGGAAGGGACCGCTGTTGAGCAACTCACTGATCTCCGGCCACTTAACTTCGTGGTTCTGTACCAGGTAGCGCGGTGCGATCACCACCCCTTCCTGAGCCAGCTGGGTGGCCTGGGGCGGCATGGAGCCGGGCCGCTCCCCGCCAATTTCGGCGTGGTGGGCCCGGTTGGCCACGTAGCCCAGCAGTTGGCCCTGGTAATGCACAGGGGCCAGCAGCGTAACGTCGGGCAGGTGCGAGCCGCCGTAGGCCGGGTGGTTGGTAATGGCCACCCAGCCCTCGGGATCGCCGGGCGGGGGCAGGGCGGCCAGCATTTGCCGGGCGCACACCCCCAAACTGCCCAAATGCACCGGGATGTGCGGGGCGTTGACCACCAGCCGGGCCTGGGCATCTAACAAAGCGCAGGAAAAATCGAGCCGTTCCTTCACGTTGACCGAAAAAGCGGTGCGGCGCAGCAACTCGCCCATTTGCTCGGCGATGGCCCGCAGCCGGTTGGTGAACAGTTCCAGTTGCACGGCCTGGGCCACGGCGGTGGAATGATCATCTTGATTTTCAGCGGATTGACTCGTTTCTTTTTCTAAATCCACTGCTAGGAGAACGGCGTTTTGGGCCGCATCGAGGCTAAACCGCCAGCCCGCATCCACGGCCACCGTGCAGTTTTGGCTCAGCACCAGGGCCGGGCCAGCGAGGGTGGCCCCGGGGCGCAGGCGTTCCCAAGTGTACACCTGGTGGCCCGCGTGCGTGCGCTCAGGCGCGGGGGCGTAGGCGGGCACGAGGGCGGGCGGGGGTACGGACGGGGCCTGCCCGGCAGCGGCCGTTAAGCGGAGGCTTTCCAGTTCCAGCACCTGGTTTTGGGGCCAGTGGCCGAACAATTTTTCGTATTGCGCGCGAAACGCGGCCACCACGGCCTGGGCAAAATCAAGGCGGGTGATCTCGAGAAAATGAGACGATTTTTCTTCCTCTAAAACCGGAGTTTGGGGAGAGATAACGTCTTGGCTTTCCTTTTTGTACAGATGATTTTTTACGATGAAATACTGGCTGAGATCAATAGCGTTTTTATCTTGATTATCAAACATTTGTCTCCAATTTCCTAAACTATTATTTAATTTTTTTGGAGATGGATTATTCGCGACAGCAATGGTTTTTTCTTTTGAGAAGGAAAGCAGGGAAAAATCCACGGCAAGGGTATTTTCTTGGCCGCGAAAACGCAGGAAAAGTTGGGCACTTTGCACCTGGCTTTGGGCCGGGGTAAAGCCCTCGGCGGCCAGTTCGGTTTGGGCTTGGTCCACCAGCGGGCGCAACCAGTGGCCCAGTTGCGCGGCCGCCTCGGCCCAGGGGCGCAGCACTTGCCGGGCCGCGCTGCGCTCAATGGCGGCTTGGCCCATGCCATAGGCACTTAGCAGCCCGGCTTCGTAAGGCACCAAAATGGTGGTGATGCCCAGCAAACGGGCCAAGGGACAGGCGTGTTGCCCGCCGGCCCCGCCAAAGGCCAGCAGCGGGTACTCGGCCGGGAGGTAACCTTGCCCTACCGAAATTTTGCGGACGGCTTCGGCCATTTTCTCGTTGGCGATGCGGAGCAGGCCGTCCAGCACCTGGGCGCGTTGTTCGGGCCGGGGCGTTTCGCCGCTGGCCCCGTTCACTTGCGCAATCAGCCGATCGAGGGCGGCCTCGGCGGCGGCCAGGTTGAGCGGGATGCCGAAGTTATCCGGCAGGAGGCGGCCCGCCAGCAGGTTCACGTCGGTGAGGGTGAGGTCGCCGCCCGCCCCGTAGCAGGCCGGGCCGGGCGTGGCCCCCGCGCTGTGCGGCCCCACCACTAGCTTAAACCCATCGAACTGGCAAAGCGAGCCGCCCCCGGCCGCCACCGTCTCGATGGCCAGCGAGGGGCTGAGGATGCGGGCCTCGCCCACCGTGGTTTCGTAGCGGCGGTCGGGCTGGCCGTCGATCCGGGTAACGTCGGTGCTGGTGCCGCCCATGTCAAACCCAATGACTTTTTGATAACCAGCCAATTGGGCGACCCGAGCCGCTCCCAGTACGCCCCCGGCCGGGCCGCTGAGCAGGCTGTCCTTAGGTTGGAACAACGGGGCCGATACCAAGCTGCCGCCGCTGGTCATGACCAGGAGCGGGCTAGCCCCGGTGGCCGGCAAATGCTGGGTAATGCCGCCCAGGTAGCCACTGATAATGGGGGCCAAGCAAGCGTTGACCACGGCGGTTTGGGCACGGGGCAGTAGCTTAATGGCCGGGCTGAGCGCGCTCGATGCCGACACGGTCGCCCACCCGGCCTCCCGGATTTTGGCGGCTAGTCGCTGCTCGGGTTCGGGGTTTAAGTAGCTGTGCATCAAAGCGATGGCTACCGAGGTTACGCCTAAGGGCCGCAGTTGGGCAACAATCCGGTCGCACTCGGCCTCAGTGAGGGGTTCCACCACCCGGCCCTGCGCGTCCAGCCGCTCGTTGACTTCCAGGGTGTGGGTGGCCAGGGGCGCGGGTTTGCGCACCTCCAACGCGAACAAGTGGGGCCGTTGCTGGTCGCCAATGGCCAGCAAATCGGCAAAACCGCGCGTAATAAGCAGGGCGGTTGGCGCAATTTTTCGCTCCAGCAAGGCATTGGTGCCTTTGGTGGTGCCCAGCCGCATTTGGCAGGGCGGCAGGGGCTGGCCCAAGGGGGTACCCGTAACCAGCCGGGCAGCCAAAATAGGGGCTTCCTCACAAGCAGTTAGCTCAAAATCAGCACCTTGTAAATCTTCTCCCCAGTCATGGCTCAACACGAGCACTGCGGTTCCCTGGCCGGGGCGGGGGTGCAAAGCCACCACGCGAACGGGCGATGGGTCTGCCGCTTTTTGGGGATTTTTACCGTCTAACCACCTAAATTGATAATCTTGGAAGATATTTTGCAGGTAAGGAAATTGGACTTCCCAACGGTTTTGGGCGAGCCGACGAATGACCCGACCGCGCAAGGCCCCCTGGCTCAGTACTTTGGCCCGGTGGCGTTCCCCTTGGGGCGAAAGGGCGATGCAGTCGGTAAAGGTGCCGCCGGTGTCGATCCAGATTTGCCACATGGCGCGTTTTTTTTTGCGCGCAAGTTAACCTGCGGCCCCCAATCCCTTTGGTAATTTCAGGCAAGACATTTTTCACTTCTTACTAAAAATTTTTCCCCGTGAAAAAGATTTACCCGGGCCTATTGGGCCTAATTTGGCTGGTTTGCTCCCCGTTGTGGGGCCAGCCCGTGCCCCGCCACCAAGCCGAAAAAGTAGCTTACCACGTGGCCAAACGGCAACTGGGCTTGCGCCCGCTCATCACCCGCACGCAAGTGCGCACCAAAGGCACTGATACCTTATTTTACGTCTTTGACCTTGATAAGCAAGGGTTTGTGATGGTTTCGGCCGAGCAATCGGCCCATCCGTTGCTGGGCTACGGGCAGAGCGGCCCCTTCCCCGACCTGAAAAACCTGCCCAGCCACATTGATTGGTGGATGCAGAGCTACACCCAACAGTTGGCCGATGCGCGGGCCTATCCCGTGGCGGAAATCGACCCGGCAATTGCCGAAGCCTGGCGGGTTTACACCAGCAGCCCCACCCGCAACCTGGCCACCCGGATCGAGGCCGTGGCCCCGCTGATCCAGGCCAAATGGGACCAGCCGACGCCTTACAACGCCCTGTGCCCCATTGCCACCCAATACGACGACGACGACCGCCCCACCAGCGAGCGGGGGCGCGCCCTGGTGGGCTGCGTGGCCGTGTCGATGGGGTTGATCATGCATTATTACCAGTATCCGGCCCAAGGCAACGGCTCGTATTCGTACACCCCCCGTGGCGTGGGCACGCAGTTAAGTGCCAACTTTGGGGCCACCAGCTACGACTGGCGCAATATGCCCAACCGGATCAACGCCAACAGTGCGGCGGCCCAGCGCACGGCGGTGTCCACCTTGCTTTACCACGCCGGGGTGGCCGTGGCGATGGACTACGGGCCTTCCGGCTCGGGCGCGTTTGTGGCCCCCAACCCGGCCCGCCAGCGGCCCAACTCCCGCGACGCGATGGTGAACTATTTCCGGTTTGCCAACTCGGCCCGGGCGGTGTTCCGCAGCCAATTGGGCGCCCAGTGGGAGGCTACGCTGCGCCAACAATTGGACCGCCGCCAGCCCATTTTGTACGCGGGTTCGGGCAGCACGGGTGGGCACGCCTTCGTGTGCGACGGGTACGCGGACGACGGTACGTTCTCCTTTAACTGGGGCTGGAACGGTTTCTGCGACGGCTACTACCGGATCACCCGGCTGCGCCCCGCCAACCAAACCAACCAGCGCGAAACCGATTTAGATTATACCGAGAACCAGCACGCCATTATTGACCTGGTGCCGCCCGCTACTACGAGTAATACACCGCAGTTGACCTTGCTCCCCAACACCACGCAGCGGATCCCGGCGGCGGCCAGCAGTTTTAACCTAGAAGTGCGGGTGCGCAACGTAACCAACTGGCAATTAGGGACTAACAGCGGGGTGCAGGGCATTACGGCCAGCCCCGTCTCGGGCACCGAGTCGGCCACGGTACGCCTCAACTTCCCGGCCAATACGGGCACGGCCTCCCGCAATATCGACATTGTGGCCACGGCGGGCAATTTGCAACAGTCCGTGATGTTTGTGCAAGAAGGTACCGCTGCCACCAACCTGAGCATCAACCCTTCTACCAACCAAAACCTGGCGGCGGAAGCGGGCCGGGTTACCTTGCAAATTACCGCCAACCTCGACTGGCAGGCCGATGCCACCGCCACTAACTTGGACCGAAATTTCCCCTGGGTGCGTTACGAGAGCGATGCCTCGGGTACGGGCAACGGCAGCGTCATTTTTTCGTACCAGGCCAACCCCAGCAACACGCCCCGGAGCTTTACCGTAACCGTGCGCGGCCAAAACACCAACGTGGAGCGCACCATCACCTATACCCAGGCGGGCAGTTCGGGCAATCAGATTAGGATGCAGAACGGCACGTTGACCACTTGCCAAGCGTTTTTTACGGACAGCGGCGGCGACGCAGGCGAGTACGGCAACGATCAGCGGCGAACCCTCACGCTCACCCCCGCCACCCCAGGCCAGCGCGTGCGCGTGAGTTTCCGGGAGTTTAGGTTGGAAGATGACTACGATTTCCTCAGTATTTACGACGGGGCCAATGCCAGTGCCCGCCTCATTGGCCGCTACACCGGCACGGCGGCCATTCCGCAAATTACCGCCACCAACGCGGCCGGTCAGCTCACCTTCGTGTTCGAGAGCGATGAGAGCGTAACCGAGACCGGCTGGGTGGCCGCCGTGAGCTGCGTGGCCGCCCCGGCCACCACCAACTCCGTGGCCATGAGCAACGGCGGCCAGTTGGCCCTGTGCAGCGGAACCTTCACTGACGATGGCGGGGCCAACCCTTACCGCAACAACCTGAACCTGGTCCAAACCTTGGTGCCTACGGCGGCTAACCAGCGGGTACGCCTCAGCTTCACCGTGTTTGATTTAGAAAATAGTTACGATTTTTTAGAGGTTTACGACGGTTCATCCACCGCCGCCACCCGGTTGGGCCGCTACACGGGCACCACCTTGCCGCCTGTGCTCACGGCCAGTAATGCCGCCGGGGCCCTTACCCTGCGTTTCACTACCGACGGGAGCGTGGTGCGCCCCGGCTTTGAGGCCACGGTGAGCTGCGTGGCGGGTTCCGGGCCGCCGCCCGCCCTCACGGCCACCATCCAGGCCAACGGCCCCACCAGCTTTTGCGACGGGGGCAACGTGGGGCTGGCCGCCGTGAACCCGCCTGCCAACGCCACCTTCCAGTGGCTCAACAACAACGTGGCCATTGCCGGGGCCAACCAAAGCAGTTTTACCGCTACCCAGGCGGGCAGTTACACACTGCGCCTTACCGTGGGCGCGCAGTCGGCGGTGTCCAACGCGGTAGTGGTGAGCCTCGCTGGGGGCTTGGCCGCACCCACCCTCACCGCCTCGGCCACCGAACTCTGCGAGGGCCAGGCCGTTAGCATCTCCGCCCCGCCGGGTTTCGAGGGCTACGACTGGGCCGGTTCCAGCGTAAGCGTAACTGGGTCGGCGTTTAACGGCACGTTGCCGGCGGGCACGCACACGTTTAGGGTAACGGTGCGCCAGGGTGGGTGCAGCAGCCCGCCTTCGGCCCCGCTCACCGTGCGGGTGCAAGCAGCCCCCCGACCCGTGGTTAGGCCCACCAATGTAAGCCCCACCACGCCTAACCCACTGTTAGTGAGCAATGTAGTGGGCGTGCCCACCCAGTGGTTCCGCAACGGCCAAGCCATTGCCGGGGCTACCGGGGCCACTTTCCAGATCAGCGAGGCCGGGGCCTACACCGTGCGGGTGAGTTACCCCAACGGCTGCACCGTTACCTCCGAGCCGTTGGCCATAACCGCCCTCGAGGCCGATCCGGCCCGCCAGGGCCTCAAACTCTACCCCAACCCCGCCCAAGAAGTGGTTACCGTGGAATGGGATGCCCAACTGGCCCCGGGGGCGCGCCTGGCCGTGTATAACGCCTTGGGCCAGCCCGTTTGGCAGCCTGTCCCCGTTGCGGGCCTGCAACGGCAAATCCCAACCGCAGGCTGGGCCGCCGGGGTGTACTACCTGCGGTTTGAATACAACCAAGGCAGTTGGGTGCTGCCATTTGTAAAGCGATGAGACCGTGCCCCCGCCAGCGACTCAACGCCGTTGGCGGGGATTTTTATTTGATGTTCTCCATCCGTCAGTTTTGTCCAGCTAGCGGGGAAGCACTATCTTTACCAATTAATCTTACAATAAAAACAAGTAGAGATTACGCATTTTTTATCTTTTAAATAATTGATAATCAAAGAGGAAAATCGTTTAATCATGCAGCCAATAAATCATTTTAAGATTGATCATGTACCATCGTTTTAGCCAATTGGCTACCCTCCGGCGTTGGGCCGTCTCCGCCGCCCTACTGGGCCTGGCAGCCTGCGGCGGCTCCTCTACCGACGAGGCTGCAGCCCCCGACTGCGAAATGGGGGCGAGGGTCAATGGTACCGCCTGGTGCGGCACCGCCAGCTATACCCAAAGCATCGGCGCGCCGGGACTGGGCCGCTTGGCCACCGTGATCGGCACGGGCACTGATCAGTCGGCCATCATCATCGAACTGCCGGACGCTACGCCGGGCACTTATCCCCTCGATGCCGGGCAAGCCGCGTACAACGATCCGGCCTTTCGCACTTTCGGGTCCATTGCGGGCAGCGTTACGGTTACAGGATTGGCGGCTAACGGCGTGCTCTCCGGCACGTTCCGGTTCGATGCCGTGGACTTGATCACCAACGCCCGCGTGAACATCACCGACGGGCGGTTTGCCGCTAAACGCTAGTCAACCGAAACGCCGGATCGCCCAGCAGGTACTGCCCCGAAGGTAGCCGTGAAAATGTCCCGCTACGTCTCCATCCAACCACCTAAAACCCCAAACCGCCCGGTGGTCAATTGGGGGTAAAGCGGTTATTTTGTCCTTTTTCTATTTGATTCATGCTCGATACCGCCCAGCTTTACCAGGTTTACCAGCGGCACCCGGCCGTGTTCACTGACACCCGGCAAGTGGTGCCCGGCGGTCTGTTTTTTGCCCTCAAAGGGGCGAATTTCGACGGCAACGCCTTTGCGGCCCCGGCCCTGGCCGCCGGGGCCGCCCACGCCGTGGTGGACGACCCGGCCCTGGCCACCACGACCGGTTGTTTGCTGGTTACCAACGTGTTAACGGCTCTGCAAGACCTGGCCCGGTACCACCGTCGGCAGTTGGCCATCCCGTTTTTGGCCATCACGGGCACTAACGGCAAAACCACTACCAAGGAACTGGTGGCGGCGGTGCTGGCCCAAAAGTTTGCCACGGTAGCCACGCGGGGTAATTTGAACAACCATATCGGCGTGCCGCTCACCCTGCTAGGTTTAACGGCGGCTACCCAAATGGCCGTGGTGGAAATGGGGGCCAACCACGTGGGCGATATTGCCGAGCTTTGCGCCATCGCCGAACCTAATTTTGGCCTCATCACCAACATTGGCCAAGCCCACTTGGAGGGTTTTGGTAGCTACGAGGGCGTGGTCAAGGCCAAAAACGAACTCTACGAGCATTTGCTGTCCCACCAGGGTACGGCGTTGGTCAATGGGCGTTACGAGTTACTGGCCCGGCTGGCGGACAAGTTGCCAGGGGCGGTTTATTATGGCACGCCGAGCAGTTTTTATTTCGCGGAGTTGGTGGCCACCGACCCGTACATCCGCTACCGCGACGACGCGGGCCAGCAGCATACCACCCAGTTGTTAGGGGCTTACAATTTCGATAACGTGCTCACGGCGTTGGCCGTGGGCCGGTATTTTGGGGTGCCCGACGAAGCCGCCCACGCGGCCGTGCGAGCCTATGCGCCTACGAATAACCGCTCGCAGGTGGTGCGCGGGGCCAGCAACACCATTATTGCCGATGCTTACAACGCCAACCCCAGCAGCATGGAGGCGGCCTTGGAAAGCTTTGCCCGGTTGCCCGCCGCCCGTAAGGTGGCCATCTTGGGCGATATGCGCGAACTGGGCACCTACGCCCCGGAGCGTCATTTGGCCGTACTGGATCATTTGGACAGGCTACACTTGGCCCAGGTTTACGTTTGCGGGCCTGAGTTTGCGGCGGCCCGGCTGCCCCGGCACCAGGCCCAGGCGTTTTTGACCAAGGACGAACTAGCCGACTCGCTGGCCGCCCACCCCGTCCGCGATAGCCACGTGCTGCTCAAAGGTTCGCGGGGAATCGGGTTGGAAACCCTGCTGCCGCTGCTGCAAGCCTGAGGCGCAGAAAAAACGCGCCTAAAGTTTTGCAATCCAGCTTAAAAAACGATATTTTGCCCCTATTACTGCCCATGTTTTAACTCGCAGGCTTTAACTGCGGGCATCTCAACTTAATGCCAACATATGAAAGTATCCTTACTCACGTTGCTGTTCCTTTGGTCGCTGGGGACGTTCGCCCAAAGCAATAAGGAAGATGATGACAAGCCCGAAAACCCTTATGGGACACTGCACCGCTTCAAGTTGGCCAACGCCGCCTTCCCCGACAGTAAGCGTGAAAATGGCCACACTTACGAGGGCAAGACCTACTCCGCCGCCAAGCACTACCAAGACAGCACGGTGCTGGTGTTTGTGCCCAGCAAATTTTCGCCCCGTAGCGGCACGGATGTGGTGCTGTACCTCCACGGCTGGCATAACTCGGTGGATAGTGCCTTGGTACAGTTCAACCTCATCAACCAGTTTGTGCAGGCCAATCGCAACGCCATTTTGGTCATGCCGGAAACGGCCCGCAACGCGCCCGACAGCTACGCTGGGCGGCTCGAGCGGCCCGCCGGTTTGCAACTGCTCATGAACGAGTTGGTGAACCGCCTCATCGAGAAGCAGGTGCTGCGCAACACCCGCATCGACCACCTGGTGCTGGCCGGCCATAGCGGGGCCTACCGGGGCTTGGCCCACCTGGCCCAGCACGGGGGCCTGCCCGTGAGCGAGGTCTATTTGTTTGATGGCCTGTACGGCCAGCAGCACAAGTTTGCCCAGTGGCTCCAAAAAAATCCCAAGGCCCGGCTGGTGAACATTTACACCGACGGCGGCGGCACGTTCGATCATTCTGAGGAGTTCCTGGCCGACCTAAAACATTGGGGCCTGGCCCCGGTGGCGGTCAAAGAACTGGAAATGTCGTTAGCCGACTTAGAGAAGGGCCGGGTGGTTTTTGTGCACAGCCCCGCCAACCACAACGAGGTGCTAAGCCGCAACAATAGCCTGTACAAGTGCCTGGTTACCAGCCCCAATTTGAAGGAGATTTTAGAGTGAAGTTTCTTACCCTAGATTTTGTATTAAGAATTGCCCCCTAAAGCCTGGCCCGATGCGGCCGCAGGCCATCAACCTTGGTGGCTTTGTGCTACTTTTGCCGCCTTTAATTAAACTCACTAAGAAGGTGGCTCCGGTGCCACCTTGCCCCCATTGCGCATGAAAGCCTATATCTTCCCCGGCCAGGGAGCCCAGTTCCCTGGCATGGGCCACGAGCTATACCAAAACTCTGCCCCGGCCCGCGAACTATTTGCCCAGGCTAACGAAATCCTTGGGTTTACCATTACCGACGTGATGTTCAGCGGTACCGAAGAAGCCCTCAAGCAGACCAAAGTTACCCAGCCCGCCATCTTTTTGCACTCGGTAGTGCTGGCCCTGGTTACCCACGGCCTGGCGCCGGGCATGGTGGCCGGGCACTCGTTGGGCGAGTTTTCGGCCCTGGTGGCCGCCCGCGCCCTCAGTTTTGCCGACGGGCTGCGGCTAGTGGCCATCCGTGCCTCGGCCATGCAGCGCGCCTGCGAGCTGAACCCTTCTACCATGGCCGCCGTGCTGGGCCTCGACGATGCCACCGTGGAAAATTGCTGCGCCCAAGTGAACGCTCAAGGCCCAACCGTGGTGGCCGCCAACTACAATTGCCCCGGCCAGTTGGTCATCTCTGGCACCTTTGCGGGCGTGGAGCAGGCGGGCGAACTACTCAAAGCGGCCGGGGCCAAGCGGGTACTGCCTTTGCCCGTGGGCGGGGCGTTCCACTCGCCGTTGATGGAACCGGCCCGCACCGAGCTGGCCGCCGCCATTGAGGCCACCCAGTTCCAGGCCCCCATTTGCCCCATTTACCAAAACGTGGACGCGCGCCCTCACCAAGCCGTGGCCCAGATCAAAGCCAACCTAGTGGCCCAACTTACCGCCCCCGTGCGCTGGACCCAAACCGTGGAGCAAATGCTGGCCGACGGGGCCACCGAGTTTATCGAGTGCGGGCCGGGCAAAGTGCTCCAGGGCCTGGTGAAAAAAGTGAATAAAGATGCCATAACCGCTTCCTTATAAGCCCTTTACCCGCATTATGGCTCCTATACACCCACCCCGATGAATTTTTTTGGGCCGGTTTGGTAAACTAAAGCCATTGATCTACTTTTGTGGCCCTGTTTCGTTGAAACGGGGTTTATTTTATTTATTATCAATTAAATGGATACTTTAAGCTACAAGACTATCTCGGTAAACAGCGCTGCTGTTACCAAAGATTGGGTTATTGTCGATGCCCAGTCTGCAGTCTTAGGCCGCCTTGCAAGCGAAGTGGCCAAAATCATCCGGGGCAAGCACAAGCCTAGCTTTACCCCGCATGTGGACTGTGGAGATAACGTAATCGTTATCAATGCCGACAAGATCCGCCTGACCGGCAAAAAATGGACTGACCGCGAGCACATCTCGCACAGCGGCTACCCTGGTGGCCAAAAGTCGCAGAGCAACCTGCAGATCAAGCAACGCCTGTCTTCTACCCGTTTGGTGGAAATGGCCGTGAAAGGGATGCTGCCCAAAAACCGTTTGGGCCGCCGCCTTTTCCACAACCTCTATGTTTACGAGGGCGAACAGCACCCGCACGTTGCCCAGCAACCTAAACCACTCAACCTCACCACGTACTAACATGGAAGTTACCAACACCATCGGTAGAAGAAAGACCGCCGTTGCCCGCATTTACGTAAAGCCCGGTTCGGGTAAAATTACCGTTAACAAACGGGAGCTTGACAATTACTTCCCTTCGGAGATTTTGCGCATCATAGTAAACCAACCCCTGGTAGCGGCTAAAACCAGCGGGGCTTACGACATCAAGATCAACGTGAAAGGCGGCGGCCCCAAAGGCCAAGCCGAGGCGGTGCGCCTGGCCATTGCCCGGGCCTTGTGCTCGATCAACATCGAGAACCGCCCTGCCCTGAAGAAGGAAGGTTTCCTCACCCGCGACCCGCGCATGGTAGAACGCAAGAAGTACGGCCGCCGCAAGGCCCGTCGTCGCTTCCAGTTCAGCAAGCGCTAATCTTGGTGGTTTATTTACGATTGTCAAAATCTTAAAAACGGTATTCCAATGTCTAACTTAGAATATAAAGACTTACTGGACGCAGGGGTGCATTTTGGTCACCTCACCAGGAAATGGAACCCCAAAATGGCGCCTTACATTTTTATGGAGCGCAACGGGATCCACATTATTGACCTTAACAAAACCTTGGCCTGTCTGGAGTCCGCCAGCGATGCGATGAAGAAAATCATCCGTTCGGGCCGTAAGGTAATGTTCGTGGCCACGAAAAAGCAAGCTAAAGAAGTAGTGGCCGCCGAAGCTGCCCGCCTTAAAATGCCCTTCGTTACCGAACGTTGGCTGGGCGGGATGCTGACGAACTTTGCCACCATCCGCAAGTCGTTGAAGAAGCTTCAGACCATCGAGAAAATGATGAAGGACGAAACTACCTTCAACTCGCTGGCTAAGCGCGAGCGCCTCATGATGGGCCGCGAACGCGAAAAGCTGCACAAAGTGCTGGGCGGGGTGGCCGACCAAACCCGCCTCCCGGCCGCCTTGTTTGTGGTGGACGTAAAGCGCGAACACATTGCCGTGAAGGAAGCCCAGCGGCTCAACATCCCGGTGTTTGCCATTTGCGATACCAACTCTGACCCCAACTCGGTCGACTTCCCCATCCCCGGTAACGACGACGCTTACAAATCGATCGCCCTTATTACCTCTACCATTAGCAAAGCCATTGAAGAGGCCCTGATGGAGCGTAAGAAAGACCGCGACGACACCAAGCTCAAAGACGAGGAGAACCAGAAGCGTGAGATCGCAGGTGATATTGAGGAAGGCGATGTCGAGTTAGAAGCCGGAGCCGACGAAGAAATTGAAGGCTAACATTCTGTAACGAAAAACACGAAAAGCTCATGTCAAAAATTTGCGATATTACTGGCAAGCACGTGCGGGTGGGTAACAACGTTTCGCACGCCAACAACCGCACCAAACGGACTTTTACGCCCAACCTGAAAAAGAAGAAATTCTACCTCGAGGCCGAGGATCGTTGGGTGGAATTAAAGGTTTCCATGTCGGCCCTGCGCACCATTAGCAAGAAAGGCATTACTGCCACATTGAAGGATGCTAAGGCTAAGGGCACCCTCACCGAAAAAGCGGTGAAGAAGTTGAAAAATAAACCCAAAGCCGTTTAATTTTAACGCATTACTGCAATGGCAAAGAAAAGCAAAGGTGCGCGGATCCAAGTGATTTTGGAATGCACCGAGCATAAGAATTCGGGCATGCCCGGCATTTCGCGGTACATTACCACCAAAAACCGCAAGAACACTCCTGAGCGGATTGAATTGAAAAAATACAATCCGATTTTGAAAAAATATACCGTTCACAAAGAAATTAAATAACCTGAACGACCATGGCAAAGAAGGTAGTTGCTACGCTTAAAAAAGAAGGCGGCGTGAAGTACACCCGCATCGTAAAAGCAGTAAAGTCGCCCAAAACCGGTGCCTACATCTTCAAAGAGGAGATCGTGCCGGAAGACCAAGCTAAAAACGCCTTGGGTAAGTAACCTTTGCGTACCAAAACGTAAACCGGAACCGGGACTAGTCCTGGTTCCGGTTTTTTGTTTTGGGGAGTAGCCTCCCGCAAAGGTGATAAGTTTTCGGTGGGCCAGCCTGCCGGAGGGCACGGGCTAAAAGCCCCGGCAACAGTTCCGGTTCACGGGATCTTTGTGCCCTGGGTAATCCTCGAGACCCATATGAGATTAGCCCCACGCGGAGGGGCTTCCACGCAATTTATGCCAAAATCAAATAGAGATTGTGCATTCCCTTCTTGTAAGTAATTGATAATCAAATGAAAAAATCATTTAGTCATTCAGTCATGCAATCCTTTCAGCCTTAGCTAGGGTTTGGGATAATTCTTGGCGGCGTCGTCCAGGATGAGCACCCAGTCTTGCCCGTAACCACTACCGGGCGGGGTAAACCGTTGCTCACCCGTGTTGGGGAAGGTTTGCGGGTCTTTGCTCTCGCCGGTGCGGGGATTGTACCAGCGGGCCACCAGTTGCTGGCCGCTGATTTTGCCCATTTTAACCGTAAACGGCTGCCCCTGGGTGCTGTACACAAAGGCGTAGTCATTGCCCCGGGTGGCTTGGATGCGGTCGTGCGCATCGCGGGCGTTGTCGATTAGGGTCTGGTCGGGCACGCGCTCCAGCAGGGGCCGGGCTTCCATGAGGCGGCGCAGGTATTGCATCTGGCCCGCCCCCGGCAGGTCGATGGCCTCGTACCACGGGAAATGCGGGCCGTTGATGGGTGCCCGGCCCGGCGCGAACATTTGCCATACCGGGTGGCAGCCGTAGGTTTCGCCAAACCCGCCCGCAAAAACCGCCAAGTAAGCGTGTTTGCGCACGTCAAACGCGCTGGAGGTGCCCAGGTCGCGGGCGTTGAAGCACACCGGGTGGTCTTCGTAAATGGTCTCGCCGTCGAGCACGGGCTTGGTAGGCTGGCGGTTATAGGCCACTTGCAAACGGTCCCACACGTTGTTCTCACGGCAATGGCCCGTTTGGAACATATTGAAATCCAACCAGCTATCGTTGTGAAACCACTTAGACGAGCCGCCATCCTCCAGGCTGTTGGGCTGGGGGTGGAAGGTCAATAGGGCTTTGTCGGCTCCGCCCACGCCGTCGATGATGCCCGCCGCCATACTGCGCCACACCTCCACGTCGGCGGCGTGGCGGGGGTTGCGGTCGCCGCCCAAAATCCAAATCAGGTTTTTGCGGTCTTTGTAACGGTTGCCCAGCCAGCGGCCGTACACGCGGGCGTTGCTGGCGTTAAACACCTCTGGGCCTTGGCCCCAACTGTCTTTGTGGAGCTTGTCGCCCCAGGTGGGCAAAAACCCGATGTAGAGGCCAAACTCGGCGGCCCGGTCGATGACCCAGTCCACGTGCTGGAAGTAGGCCTCGCGGGGTTGGGTGGGGTCGTTATTGGTGAGCGGGGTTTCGCCGTAGGCGTTGGGGTCGTTGAGGCCGTCCACCTCGGCCAGGGCCACGGCTTGGATCACGGTGAAGCCCTTATCGGCCCGGTTGCGCAGGTAGCGGGCGGTTTCCTGGCGGTTGAGCCGGTGGAACAGTTCCCAGGCGGTGTCGCCCAGCCAGAAAAAAGGTTTGCCGTTTTCGTGGACCAAAAACCGGCCGTTGGGCGAAACCTGTAACCGGCCGTTGGGCACGGGGTTGGGCAGGTTGGCAGGCGGTAGGGTTTGGGCCTGGCTGCCCAGGGTGACCAAGCCAAGTAACAAAGCGGGGAAGATTTTTTTCATTTTCGTAAGCTAGAGGCCCGCAAAATGCGCATTTGCCACGAAAATCGAAAGGCATGGGGCTAAATAAAGGCTTAGTGCCAAACCCGCTGAGCATTAATGGCTTCCTTATTGCGGAAGGCCTGCTCCAGGTCGATGTTGAAGTGGTTGGCCAAGTCCAGCAAGTAGCCGAACACGTCGGCAAATTCTTCTTCCAAGTTATCGGGCTTGTGGGCCTTGCTAGGCTCGATGTACAGCTTACGACGGCGGCGGATGGCCTTGGCCAGTTCGCCCACTTCCTCGGCGAAAAGGAGGTAAAGTTCCAGGTCGGTGTTGCCGGTCCAGCCGCGCTCTTCGCACAAGGCCTTGAGGTAGGCTTGGTAGTCGGGCAGGGTGGCGTTGATTTGAAGGGTGGCCATGCTGAATGGGGTTAAACTAAATTACTCAATAGACCTCTTGCACATTACCCGTATTCAGGTCGTAATTACGTCCCCTCCCCGACGGACGACCAAAAGCGAATGAGCTTTTGGGGCGAGCCAGTGCTGCTGGACAGGGTGGGGCCAAAAAGGGCGGATTTCAAACGAAACTCCGGGCTTTTGCCCGATTAAGAATTTATCTTGCAAAAGGTATAATTTTTTTATCGTTTATTATCAATTATTTGCAAGAAATGAGGTAAGCAATCGGCTTTTTTGATTTTGGCATGAGATTGCCAAAGTATGCCCCAGCAATAAACCAGGGCAACTGTCTCGAGTTTTGGCCTACGCCTCCTCCTCGTCCAGCAACAGGTCGATGGTGCGTTTCTCGAGGTTGGTGGCTTTTACGTACACGCGCACGGGGTCGCCCAGGCGGAAGGTGCGCCCGTAGCGGCGGCCGGTTACCTGGTATTTTTTGTCGTCGAACTCGTAATAATCCATTTTCAGGTCCGAGAGGCGGGCCATGCCCTCGCAACGGGTGGCGGTGATCTCGACGTACATGCCCCATTCCGTGATGCCAGTGATCACCCCGGGCAGGGCCTGGTTACGCAGTTTACCGGCCTTGGCCAAATCCTGCATCAATTCCACTTGCTTATATTTGATGGACGCCCGCTCGGCATCGGCGGCCCGTTTTTCCATGTCGGACGAGTGCTTGCACCGTTCCTCGTAGATGACCGGGTCCACGGGCGCGCCGCCGTCCAGGTAGTGCTGGAGCAGCCGGTGGGCCAGCATGTCGGGGTAGCGGCGGATGGGCGAGGTAAAGTGCGAATAATGATCGAACGCCAAGCCGAAGTGGCCCAGGGGCTCGGTGGTGTACTTGGCTTTAGCCATGGCCCGGATGGCAAGTTGTTGGAGCACGCCTTGTTCGGGCTTGCCCTCGGTTTGCTGGGCCAGTTGGTTCAGCGATTTGGACACCGATTTTTCGTCCACCTTGAGGTTGTAGCCAAACTGGCGGGCAAAATTGGCGAAGTTCTGCACCCGCTCCGGGTCGGGGTGGGCGTGGGTGCGGTACACCATGGTGTTGGTGGTTTTGCCCTTGCGCAGGTTATGCACAAACTCGGCTACGCCCTTGTTGGCCAGCAGCATAAACTCCTCGATGAGCTTGTGGGCATCTTGGCGCACCTTAGGCACCAATTCGATGGGTTTTTTGTTCTCATCCAGCTTGAATTTGACTTCGGTGGTCTCGAACAGGATAGCCCCGGCCTTGACCCGTTTTTGTTGGAAAATTTTGGCCGTTTGGTTCAACCATTTGAGTTCTTCGGCAAAGTCGCCCTGGCCAGATTCGAGCCCGGTTTGGGCTTCCTCGTAAGTGAAGCGGCGCACCGAGCGGATCACGGTGCGGCCAAACCAAGCATGTTCGATTTTGCCATGTTCCGTCATTTGAAACACGGCCGAAAAGGTGAGCTTGTCTTCGTGCGGGCGCAGCGAGCACAGCCGGTTCGACAGTTTTTCGGGCAGCATGGGCACGCAGCGGTCCACCAGGTACACCGAAGTGGCCCGGTGGTAGGCTTCGCGTTCCAGCAGCGTATCGGGGCGCACGTAATGGGTAACATCGGCAATGTGTACGCCCACCTCCCACAGCCCGTTGTCCAGCTTGCGCAGCGACAGGGCATCATCAAAGTCTTGGGCGTTGTCGGGGTCGATGGTGAAGGTGGGCACGCCCCTAAAGTCGCGGCGTTTGGCCACCTCGCTGGCCGGGATGGCTTCGCCAATGGCTTCGGCTTCTTGCACCACTGCGTCAGGGAACTCATAGGGCAGTTCGTATTCGGCCATGATCGAGTGCATCTCGGTTTCGTGGTCGCCCGCCTTGCCCAGCACCTTTTTCACGCGGCCTACCGGGTTTTTGCCCTGCTCGTCCCACTCGGTAATTTCGGCTACCACTTTTTGGCCTTGCTGGGCCCCGTTTACGTCGCGCAGCCGGATGAAAATGTCGTGGTGCATTTTCCGTTTGTCGGGCACCACAAAGGCATAGCGCGGGTTTAGCTCAATCACCCCCACAAACTCGGTGCGGGCGCGCTGCACTACTTCTACAATCTCGCCCTCGCGGCGGGTGTCGCGCTTAAATTGGTGGACCACCACGCGCACCAAGTCGCCGTCCAGGGCCGAGCCAGCGTGGCGGCGGGCCACCCAGATGTCTTGCTTGGTCGAAAGTTCGTCCACCGGTACACCCGGAACTGGCTCGGGCAGCACGTAGCAGTAGTCGGGGTTCACGTAGTCCACCCGGCCCAGGATGGTTTCGCCTTGGGGGGCCCGGTTGGCTTGGTAAGCTTGCGGCCCCGCCTTGGTGAGTAAACCCCGGCTGGTGAGGTCGGCCAGCAGTTGGTCGATGGTGGTGCGGGCGGCCAGGTCCTTAGCCTCAAACTGGCGGTAAAAATCGCGCTGGGCAAACTTGCGTTTGGGGTGCTCGTTCACCAAGGCCAAAATGAGTTGGGCCGCTTTTTGAAGCGGGGCGGCCGGGGCTTTATGATTTTGGTTTTGTAGCTTCTTTTTGGCTTGGCGCTGGTTGCCGGTTGGCTGCGTAGGGTTCTTTTTTTTCGCCTTGGGGCCCTCTTGGCCCGGCGATTTAGGTTTAGTCATTGAAAAAATTGTGATGAATTGGTCAGTGATATTCAGGCTTTTTATGGGTAATTTTGTGGCCCATTTCCGATCCCGTAGTTCAATGGATAGAATAGAAGTTTCCTAAACTTTTGATGCAGGTTCGATTCCTGCCGGGGTCACCAGGGCTGGTGGGGCCAGTTGGGCAGAAGCAGATGGATTATTGGGCCGCAGCCCCACTTGTTCAACAAAATTAGCCTAAAGCCACCACATTACGGTGGCTTTTCTTATAACCAAGCCGGGCGGTATTTGGTTCAGATTAGCTGGGGCAGCCCAACCGATTTTCTTCTATTCAATGCAGTAGTACCGCAGGCAGGCAGGCTTTGGCCGTGAGCTTTGGGCTTGGGTACGGGCATCCGCTATAACACCGGAGCTACGGTAGCCGAGCGGCGGGCTTAGCGTAAAACCAGGGCAAATTGCTGGCTAAGGGGTGGTAACCCGCCCGATTTTTTTACTTTTGAACTTTTTCCGCACCCGCTCATGCCCGCTAAAATTCTTTACGTAGAAGACGACCCCAGCCTAGGCTTTGTTACCAAAGACAACCTGGAACTGCAAGGCTACCACGTGTGCCTGTGCGACGACGGGGCCAAAGCCCTGGCCCAGTTTAAGCAGCAAACCTTTGACCTTTGCGTAGTGGACGTGATGTTGCCCGGTTTGGACGGCTTTGCGCTGGCCCGCCAAATCCGGGCCGCCGACGAACAGGTGCCGATTATCTTCCTCACTTCCAAGGCCCAGAAAGAAGACCGGCTCAGCGGCCTGCGCCTCGGGGCCGACGACTACATGACCAAGCCGTTCAGCATTGAAGAGCTGGTGCTCAAGATAGAAGTTTTTCTCAAGCGCAGCCGCCCCGGCCAGCCCCCGGCGGTGCGGGCCGGGCACTATACCCTGGGCCAGTACCAGTTCGATTATCCCAACCTTACCTTGCGCGGCCCCGGCGGCCCGCAGCCGCTCACCCAGCGCGAGGCGGACCTGTTGCGGCTCTTCTGCGACCGGCCCGGCCAGGTGCTGCGCCGCGAGGAAATCCTGCTGGCCATTTGGGGCGACGATGATTATTTCAACGGCCGCAGCCTGGACGTGTTCATCTCCCGCCTGCGCAAATACCTCAAAGACGACCCCCGCCTGGGCGTGGAGAACATCCACCGGGTGGGTTTTAAGCTCAGCTTGGGTACCTAAACCGGGCCGCAAACCCGGCTATATTTGCAAAAAAACGAGGGACTGATGCAAAAAAACGATGCCAAGGTGATTAACGCCTGGTGTTTGTACGACTGGGCCAACTCGGCTTATAATTTGGTGGTGCTGTCCACCCTTTTTCCCGCTTATTATCTCAACGTTACCCAAGGCCCGGCCAAAAACGGGCTGGTGGAACTGCTGCCCGGCTGGACCGTGCTCAACACCGTCCTCTACTCCTACACGCTGTCGGGCGCGTTTTTGCTGGCGGCGGCCCTTTCGCCCCTGCTGGCCGGCATTGCCGACTATGGCGATAAACGAAAACTGTTTATGCAGGGCTTTACCTGGCTGGGCGCGCTCACCTGCGCGGGGTTGTTCTTTTTTCAAGGCCCCAATATTTTGTACGGCACGGTCATGTTTGGCCTGGCCACCTTTGGCTACACGGGGGCCTTGGTATTCTACTATTCGTTTTTGCCCGTGATTGCCCACAAGGATCAGTTCAATGCCGTGAGCGCGCGCGGGTACGCCTATGGGTACGTGGGCAGCGTGTTGTTTTTGGTGGCCGTGATCGCGCTGATGATCAAGCCCGTGCAGTATGGTTTTTCATCGGCCAACCAGGTGCAACGTTTCGCCTTTGCCGGGGTAGGTATTTGGTGGGTCTTGTTTGCCCACTTTAGCTTTAAGCACCTGCCCACCCAGCCTTGGCAGCACCCGGAGCGCGGGCACTGGCTCACCAAGGGCTACGCCGAACTGCGCAAAGTGTGGAAACAATTGGGCCATTTGCCCGAAGTGCGCCGTTACTTAGCAGCGTTTTTGGGCTACAGCATTGGCGTACAGACCATTATGTTTTTGGCGGCCACTTACGCCAAAGCCGAGTTGGGGCTTACGGATGAGTACTTAGTCCTCACTATTCTGATCATCCAATTGGTGGCCATACCAGGGGCTTGGACCTTGGCCAAATTGGCCCAGGCCCGGGGCAACCACGCTGTGGTGAGGGCGGTGCTGGTGGCTTGGATCTGCGTGTGTGTGCTGGCCTATGTGGTTACTGACAAATACCAGTTTTTTGGTTTGGCCGCCGTGGTGGGCTTCATGATGGGCGGTATCCAGTCGTTGTCGCGGTCCACTTACGCGCTGCTCATCCCGCGCGACACGAAGGACACCGCTTCCTATTTTAGTTTTTACGATGTGATGGAAAAACTGTCCATCGTACTGGGCACGGCCCTGTTCGGCTTGGTGAGCCAGCTCAGCGGCGATATGCGCAACGGCATTATGTTGCTTACGGTGTTTTTTGCCGTGGGCCTGTTTTTGTTCAACCGGGTCAACATTGGCGAGCACCGCCCGTCGGTGCACCGGCTGCGCTCCTCGCGCCGGGGCGGCAAGTAGGCAGGCGGAACTATCCGGCCGCCTTTGCGTATTTAGGGTAAATGGGTTTCATTTGCCCGGAAGGCTAACCCCGGCATCCGGCTGGGTTTGGCGAAAACCTGCCCCGCATTTGCCACCCTCTTAATCACGACGGCCCGTTACAGTAGCCGGGCAAATTGCTACTTGTACCTCACTTTTATGGACTACAAAGATTATTATAAGATATTAGGCGTACCTAAAACCGCCTCGGCCGAGGAGATCAAAAAAGCCTACCGTAGGTTGGCCAAACAGTACCATCCCGACAAAAACCCTGGCGATAAAGCCGCCGAAGCCAAGTTTAAGGACATTACCGAGGCGAACGACGTGCTCAGCGACCCGCAAAAGCGCAAGTACTACGACGAACTGGGGGCCAACTGGGCCCAATACCAGAAGTTTGGCGGCAACCCGGCCGACTACGTAAAAAGCAAGCGGCCCAGCTACCGGCCGCCCACGGGCCAATACCAGCCCGGCCCTGATATTGACTTTGATGGCCCGCTGGGCGGCGGCGGTTTTTCTGACTTCTTCCGCAACATTTTTGGCGGGTTTGGCCGGGGCGAAGAACGGCCCAACAGTGGCCAGCGGCTAAGCCGGGGGCAAGACTTTGAAACCGAGATGGAAATTACCTTGGAAGAGGCCCATCACGGCACGGTGCGCATCCTCAACGTGCTCAACCAGCGGCTGCGGATGCAGATCAAGCCGGGGGTAGAAGACGGCCAGTCGCTCAAGCTCAAGGGCCGCGGCGGCGAGCACCCCGGCGGCGGCGAGCGCGGCGACCTGTTTGTCAAGGTCAAGATTGCCAAAATGGCCGGCGTGGAGCGGCGCGGCCACGACCTGTACTACGACCTGCCGGTGGATTTGTACACCGCCGTGCTCGGCGGTAAGGTAGCAACCCGTTTTCTGGGCGGAGAAATCAGTTTCCCGCTCCCGGCGGGTACCGATAGCGGCAAAATTTTCCGCCTTAAAGGCAAGGGCATGCCTCATTACGGCCACCCGGAGCAAAAAGGTGATTTGTATGTTAAAATCATGATCGCCGCCCCCAAAAACCTCACCGCCAAAGAGCAAGAACTTTTTGCCCAATTGGCGGCGCTCCGCCAGGGCTAATTGTTCCCAAAAAGTGTGCGAAATCGGACAGCCCGGCTGCCAAAACGGACACCAAGGCCAGTTGGCGAGCCGGATTTATTTTATATAACTATTTGATAATCAAGTTTATAAAAGCAATGGCACAGGCTTTGCCAAATAGGTAACCATTATACGATACGGGTGAAAAACCCCACATTATTTCCCCAATGGTTTTAGCCAGGTCTCTTTTTCTGGCAGAAACTTCCGACAGAAGATTGAAAGTATTGTGAATTTATAGGTTGATATGTTTTAATTGTTGTAGCGAAAGGCTATCCCGACATCGGGGTGGCTTTTTTTCTGTCCGTTCATGCTTGAGGCGTATCCCCAGGCACAAAGGGCCAAAGATTAAATATTTCTCCACCCTATTTACTTTTGTAAGCAGTTACGGCGGGTTGCCCGCTAGCGGCTACCGGCTAAATTTACCTATCCACCATTGCTAATTAACTTTATGGACTCGTCAAGCGTCAATGTCAAACCAAAAAACAACGGCACTAAACAAATTTTCCAGAACCCAATTTTAGAGGCCCTGAGCCGCACCCACATTGCGGTACCCATTGGCATGTTTGCGGCGTTTGCCATCGGGCTGTTTGGGTATGGCCTGCGTAACACCCCCCTAGGCTGGGGCTGGTTGCTGGGGGGCTGACCGTTTTAGGGCTACTAGTTTTTACCTTCGTGGAATACGTTGTCCACCGCTATTTGTTCCATATCATGCCCGATACACCCGCCAAAGCCACTTTCCAGTACCGGGCCCACGGCGTGCACCACGAATATCCGAAAGATAAGACCCGCTTGGCGATGCCGCCACTGATCAGTGCCCTGCTGGCCACCGGAGTAGCGGGTTTGGGCTATTTGGCCTTGGGCAACTTCGCTTTTGGTTTCATGCCCGGCTTTTTCTTGGGCTACGCGGCCTATCTGTTTGTACATTATGCCGTACACGCCTTCCGCCCGCCGCAAAACTTTTTGAAAGTACTGTGGGTAAACCACGGCATCCACCACTACAAAGACCATGACATTGCCTTTGGCGTGTCGTCGCCGCTGTGGGACTGGGTGTTTGGCACCTTGCCCAAAACGCCGCGCTAACCCATCACCGGCCCTCAGCGGTGGCCAGTGAATAGTCAACTTGGGATAGGCCTTGGCCTTATGATCCAGCTATTTTTCTTAACGATCTCTTTTTAAATTATTTATGGATACCCTGGCCACCATTGTTGCCCACAAACTCACCGAAGTAGCCCAAAGTAAGCAGCAAGTTCCGGCGCGGGAGTTGGAACGGGAGGCTCTGTGGGCGGCCGAGCGGCGGTCGTTGCGGGCCAGTTTGGTGGCCCGAGGCCCCGGCCTGATCGCCGAGTTCAAGCGGCGGTCGCCCTCCAAGGGGCTGATCAACGGCGCGGCCCGCCCCGAACAGGTAACGGCGGCTTACGCCCAAGCGGGCGCGGCCGGGGTATCCATCCTCACCGACGAGACGTTTTTTGGCGGCAGCCCCACCGACTTGCAAACGGCCCGGCCCCACGTGCCCGTGCCCATTTTGCGAAAAGATTTTATGGTGGACGAGTACCAGTTGTTGGAGGCCCGAGCCTGGGGGGCCGATGCGATCCTGCTCATCGCGGCGTGCCTCACGCCCCGGCAAATCAGCAAGTTAAGCCGCCAGGCCCATGCGTTGGGGTTGGAGGTGCTGCTCGAGGTCCACAACCTGCCCGAACTTCAAGCCTCGCCCCTGGACCACGTGGACGTGGTGGGGGTGAACAATCGTAACCTGAAAAACTTCGACGTGAGCTTAGAGGTATCGCTCCAACTGGCGGAGCACATCCCGGCCAGCATCCTCAAAATTTCGGAGAGCGGCATTAGCCAACCGGCCAACCTGCTACCGTTGTGGCAAGCGGGCTACCGGGGCTTTTTGGTGGGGGAAAACTTTATGAAAACCGAGGACCCTGGCCAAGCGTGCGCCGCGTTTGTGGAAGCGGCCCAATCGCAACTGGGCATTGCGGCCCGGGTTTAGGCGGCCAGGGTTTCGGTACCTTCTTTGATCATTTCGCCGTAGCTCAAAAACACGTCGTAGCCCTTGTTGGCGAAATAATGGCGCGTCTCTTCCCGGCTGCGCTGGCTGGTAACCAGCACAAAGTCGCCGCCCCAGGCCCCCAGCGACTTTACTTGGCCCCAGAAATCGGCGAAGTAAAGCTCTTTCACCCGCGTAAGTTGCAAACTGCTGGCAATCAAAGTTTCATGTTGCTCAATGAGGGTATCAAACTCGGCTAGGGTTTGGGTGCGCAGTAGGTCCTGGGTAATTTTGGTGAGCTGGGCCACAAAATCGGCTTTGCCCCCGGCGGCTAAGGCCCGGTAGTGCTCAATGCCCTCCGCGCTTGATTGTTTTTTGCCCAGGTAAACGAAATAGATGTTCCGTTTGAAAGGCGGGTTAAAGTCGGCTATTTGAACTTGGGGGCCGCCTTCGGTTTTTTCGTACAAAATGGGCTGGGTGGCCTCGGCGCAGGCCACGTCGTAACCCGAGCCGCCCACGGTTTTGAACAGTAGTTCGTAAGGGTCGATACCGGCCCATTTGGCCACGTTGAAAATGAGCGTGGAACTGCTGCCCAGGCCCCACAGCAGCGGAAACTCCAGAAAAGTTTCCACCAGCACGTATTCTTTCCCCTTTAAAAAACCCGAAGCTAACTGGCGGGCTTTGCGCAGGATTTTTTGCAGGGTGAGCGACTTTTGCGAAAGGTAATTGTCAAGCAACTCGAAGCTGTCGATATCAAAACGGGCCTCGAACCAGAGTTGGCCTTTGTCGTCGTAACTTTTCCAGTGCAGTACTTTGTGCTCGGAGGGGGCGTAGCTTACGCGCAGCCGTTGGCCATGTTTGGTGGGGAGGGCTAGGGCCAAAGCTCCGTCTAACACGTAATATTCGCCGCTCAGGAGCAATTTCCCGCTTCCGTAGTAGTTCTGCATGGGGGCTAAGTGGGTAAGTCGAAAAGTCGTATTTATTTTATCAAATTAAACTCCAAACTGGCCCAAAGGTTTTGGCGACGGCGGGTAATTGCCCTAAACCATTACCATCCACCATCCAAAAACGTTGCACCAAGGGGAATATTGGGTAAAAATCCTATTTATCCTACCTGCCACTGGGCCAGGGCCTGGGCCAGCGAGGCCCGTTGGGATGCACCCAGCAGCACCACGCTCACGGGCGGGTAGGCTACCACCCGCCCCTGCTCGCGCACGGAAACCACCAGTTCGCGGGTGAGGCCGTAATTGTGGGCGGTAAACTCAAAATCGCGGAAGTCGGCGCGCAGTACTTCCAGCCGCCAACGTTGCTCACGCATAAAAAACAGTGGAATGAGGTAAAACGACCGGGCCACCAACTTGCGCTCGGTAAGCTCAAAGCGGCAATAGGCCGGGCGACTGATGAACAGTAAACCCATGAGCACCAGCAAATAACCGCCCAGGAACAAGCGCAGGTAAAACGGGTCTAGCCACTGGGCCAACTCTGACCAGTGCCAGGCTGCGGCCAGGGGCAGCCCAAACCCGAGGGCCATGCCCAGGTTAAAGCGGCGCACTCGGCCTAAATTTTCTATCACTAACGGAGCCGGGTTAGTCATTTACCACCGTGTAGTTGAGGCGCAGCACCAGCCGCTCGGCCGGGTTGGTGGCCCGGGAGTCGCCGAACAGGAGCTTGTTCACGCCGCTGCCCTGAGTGCCCGACCGCAGCAGGAAGCCATTGTTAGGCGTGCGCCCATCTAACACGGCTTGCAAGTAGCTGGTGATGTCAAGGTCTGGGTAGGTGCGCCCGCCGGTAATGTACACGGCTTCGGCGCGGGGCGGGGTGGCCCCGGCGGCTACCCGTTGGTATTCAAGTTGCAAAAAACGCTCGGTGCCGTTGCTGTTGCGCACCGGGCGGCCATTGGCATCGGCCAGGCTCATTACCAAGGTGGTAGGCACGCCTTGGTTGGCGCGGTCGGGCGCGTCGAAGTTGCTGGCCGTGGGGTTGATGACCAGCACCGCCCGGTTGATCACCACCCGGCGGCCCAGGCGGGCCAGCGTTTGGATATGGGGGAACTGCACCCAAGTGGCCAGCCCCAGCCCTTCTTGCACGTAGCTTTGGTTGCTGGTTTGTACGGTGGACAAAGTGCGCTGGCGGGGCAAGTTGGCCAAAAAGCGGGAGCGGCTCAAGTCCGGGGCAAACCGTACGAAACTCTGTCCCCAGCTTTGGGGCGTAAACTGCCACGGGCTTTGCTGGCTGGCCTGGAAAGGATCAAGTAAGCGGTAGCCCCGCACCCGACGGACGGTATCCGTGCTGGCCCGACGGTAATAAATGGCCAGGGCGGCATCAAAGTTCTGAAAACCCAGTACTGTGGCATTGGCAGGCCCCACGGCCGAGATGCGCAGGCCGGGGAGGAAGGCATCCATCCCGGCTTGAAATAGCACAAAATCGCGGCCCCGGTTGGCGCGTTCAAAAAAGCGGTTGCCAAAAGCTTGGCTGAGGCGCACCCGCAGTTGGCGGTTATCCCCCGAAGCCCGGAAGCTGGCTTGCCCCAGTAGCTCGCCCGTGGGCAATTCCTCGAAACCGTAGTAGGAGCGGGCCGAGTCAGGGGTTTGGAGCAACTGGTGGACCTGGAAATTTTGCGCTACCGTAGTGTCACCATAGCGGTAGTTCACGTTCATGATCACCACCGCCGAGTCGAATACCAAGTTGGGATTGGGGATCGAGTCAATTTTGAGCGTGTCGCGCGGGAGCGTTACCTTGGTGTAGGTGGTGGCCCGCAGGTTGCCAAATTGGGCATCGGCCACGCTGCCCACCAGCAACTGCTTGGTGGTGTTTACCGAATCGAGCAGGACCACCGAGGTGCGGAGGCTCACCGTATCGGTAAAGGTGGAATTTAACAACGGGTCGCGTTGGAGGTCAAGGCTTAAGTCAAAGCTCTCATCGCACGCAAAAAAAACTAGGATCACTGAGCCCAGCAATCCTAATTTTATAAGTCTTTTAATCATTGGTAGGTAGTGTTGCTGCAATTTTGGATGCTGGCGGGTGCCAAATGGTTGCATCTGGCTACAAATTTAACGCCTAGCCAGCCAAAAAGCATCAAGATTGCGCCGCTTCGAGCGGGACTGGCTTAAGCGAATTATAAATTTGGTAGTAGGCATCGGAAAAAGTTTCCGCACTTTCCTCGATGGTGGGCACTTCGTCGGTGCGCACTTGCCCGTAGCAGTCGGCCAGGCGGTTGTCCACGTTGCGGTCGGCCTTGGTCACCGTGTCGGAATACTGGGCCCCGATTTTGATAAATGCCTTGTAATCGTAGGTTTGGAGAGAAGCCACGGCGGCATCATCGATATCGAGCATTTTCACTTTGCCGGGCAGGGAGGCATCAAATTGATGGTCAAAATAACTATCGTCGTAGATAGTGAACACCGCTTTCGCGTCTTTGAACATCGGGTCGTTTTTATAAGTGGTTTTGAGGTAGAGGGGGATCAGGCCGGTCATCCAGTCGTTGCAATGGACGATGTCGGGGGCCCAGCCTAGCTTTTTCACGGTCTCGATTACACCTTTGCAGAAGAAAATGGCCCGGTCGTCGTTGTCGGAATAAAACCGGTTGTCTTTGTCAGTAAACACGGATTTGCGGTTGAAGTAATCGTCGTTGTCGATAAAGTAAACTTGTAGTTTGGCGTTGGGCACCGAGGCTACTTTGATCACCAGCGGTTTTTCTTCGTCGCCCACGGCAATATTGATCCCGGAGAGCCTTACTACTTCGTGCAACCGGTTTTTCCGCTCATTGATTAAACCGAAACGGGGGACTAAAATTCGGATTTCCATACCCCGTTCTTGCATCGCTTGCGGAAGTTTGCGGACATAGTCCGAAACGGCGGATGTCTTCAGAAAAGGATCAATTTCACTGGAGACATACAAAATCTTCAATCTTGACATGATGACCTTGGTTTATACAGGTTACACTTGAACGATGGGCAAAAATATGAATTTTTTATGAATATTTCAAGGGCAACAGGTTACCACATATAAAATTTTGTTGGCAACCGAGGAATTGATCGCCCAAACGGGGGCAAAGATGGGCATTTGCCTCATTTTCAGGGCCAAACGTGAAAACATCGCTAGGTTTAGCAAGAGGTGAAAGTTTGATGGATTCTACGAAAAAAAAGTACACGGGGTTTACAAGGAGTAGGCAGCCGGGCCCCAGACAAGCCAGGAACCAAAAAACCCCACCTGGACCAGCCAAGTGGGGCGAAAAACGGGGCGGCCGGAAAGTTACTCGCCCACCACTACCGAGCGGCTTACGGAAGCCGAGGCGGAGAAATAGCCGAACGCTGGGCGACCGCGGTTGCCGCGCTCGTAGATGTTGCCGCGCAATGGCTCGGGCGGGGTGGCAAACAGCCCCCCGGTGAACACCTGCCGGGAAATGAGGTTGAGGTACTGGTAGGCCCCCCGGCTAATGGACAGCATCTCGACCCGGGCGCGGGCCCCGGCCACCGTTTTG
>JALONO010000379.1 GCA_025454895.1 Bernardetiaceae bacterium | reverse complement strand
CGGGGCTGCCGGTATCGACCAGCACCGGGTGGCGGCCCTTGACCAGGAACACGTTCGACAGGCTCAGTTTGGCGGCGAATATTTCCATCGGCGGGAGGGATTTGGGACAATCGAACTTGGTCAATTTGGGTAGTTTTCAACCCTGAAAGGGTGTCAGGATTATAGGTTTCAGGTTGTTTTTTGTTTTTCAACTCCGAGGGAGTGGCATTATTTTCTGTCACCTCTTTGGGATTTTCCCATGCCGACATCGCAACCAGTCGCAACCTGTGCCCGATCCCTCTCAGGAGGACAGGTTGGTGGCTCCGGGGCTGGGCCAGTGGCCCCAGGTTGGCGCGGGCGGGTGGGCGGCCTGGCGCAAGCCGGACGCATGCACCCGCCTGCCCGCGCCAACGGGAGCGGGAGCGTACCGAAGCGTCGGCCCGGCGTGTAGGGCACCGCACCGCAGTAGCCATGAAAACCTCCCGGTACTGGCGCCCAATCGCTTTTTTGTCAAAAAAAGGCCGAGGATGGGCGGGGGGCAACCTGGCAAACGGCCCGGCTGGGCTAGTTTTTCCCCGCCTCCAATTGGACCAAATAATCGAAGGTGTCGGTGAGCGAGGTGGCCAGGTTCATGGGGGCAAAGCCGAGGTCGCGCCGGGCTTTGTCGAGCGAGGCGGTGAGTTTGACCCCGTAAAACTCGCGGGCGTCGGCCACGGTGAGCATAGGCTCGGAGCCGGTGAGGTTGGCCCCCAGTTCGGCCAGCCAGGCAAAGGTCATGAGCAGGGGCCGGGGGGCCACGGGTTTCTGCCGGTAGCCGCCCTGCGGGAACTGGGCCTGCAAATGGGCGAAAATATCGGTAAAGCCCAGGGGCGTTTCGTGGGTGATCACGTACCGCTCGCCGCTTTTGCCGCGCTGGGCGGCCAGGTGGCAGGCCCGGGCCACGTCGCGCGCGTCGACGAGCAGGAAGTGGAAGTTGGGGTTAAAGGGCGTTTTGCGGTGCAGCGGGTCGGCAAACAGGCCCCGGAGCGAGGGGGTGAGGGCCGAAAAGTGCGGCCCCATAATGGCCGAGGGCAGGATGTAGCTGATGTCCAGCCCCAGTTCGGCGGCCAGTTGGTGGGCCAGTTTTTCGGCTTGGGCCTTGGAGTAGGGGTAGGGGCCTTCCGGGCCGATGGGGTTCCAGGTGGTGCCGTCGAGGGGGAGTTGCCGCTCGTCGAGGGCTACCAGGCTGCTCACGTACACCACCTTGGCGCAGGTTGGCCTCGATGATTTCGCGCTGGGGGTCCTTGGCCCACCGCTTAAACACGGCCGCCACTTGGTACAGCACGTCCACGCCCTCAAGCGCGAGGTCGAGGCTGTGGGGGTCCAGCAGGTCGGTGCGTTTCAGCTCGCAGTCCAGGCCGGCAAACGGCTTGGTATTGTTCAGGTTGCGCACCCCGGCCACTACTTCTTCGCCCTGGGCCAGCAGGTAGCGCACCACATTGTTGCCCAGGTGGCCGTTGGCCCCGGTGTTGGCCCCGGTTACTAGGTTTTTCATTGAATTGGGAGCAATGGGATTAGATTAAAAAATACAACTTAACTTATTGATTTTGAGTGATTAATTTAAAAAGGTAAACTAGGTTTTCAGCCCACTTTGTACCAGGTTTGGGTGCGGTAGAAAAAGCCCAGGTAGCCGCGTACCCTGAGCGCGCCGTTCTCGATCCAGAGTTTGCAATCGTAGATTTTGCCGTTGTTCGGGTCCAGGATGTCGCCATTCTTGAACTCGTCGCCCCGTTTTTCCAAGTTGCGCACGATCACCATGCCCAGCACTTTCTGGTTTTTGCGGGCATCGGCGCACTTGTCGCACACGGGGTCGGCGGGTTCGTTGGGCCGGGGGTAAATCTTGGTGATTTTGCCAAAGTACCGGTCGCCCTGGCGGTAGATTTCCACCACGGAGCGGTCCTGGCCGTCGCCGTCGTCCACGGTGCGCCAGGTGCCCACGATTTCCTGCGCGGCACCGACCTGGGCCAGGCCCAACAGGCTCAGGGCCAGGAGCCAGCCAAAGCAGTTTTTGCGAATTGGGTTCATTTCGGAATGGGTTTTAGTGAAGGAAAAGGTGCGGTGGTGCGCAGGCGCGGTGGCCCAATTGGATGGGGAGGCGGCCTACTGGCTCGACCGGCCAAACCGCCAGCCCACCGACAGCGTGGGGGCCAAGCCCGGCGACACCCAGGGGCGCAGGTTGAACATGGTGCCATTGACCGACCGGCTGTCGGTATTGTTCAGCAGCCAGATGGTCTGGTAGGCGATCCCGATCCACAGCCCCCGGTTGCGCAGCGGTAGCCAGTTGAAGCCCGCCCCCACCGAGGCGTACCAGTTGGTGAAACTGACCGACTGGGAGGTGCCGGGCAGGACGGCTTCGCCCTCGCGGGGGCGCACGGTCCAGCCTTCGTAGCCCGCGCCTGCCATGAGGTAAAAGCCCCGGATGTCGTTGTCGCGGCGGTTGAACCGGTAGCGGACCTCGGTGCCCAGGGCATAGTCCCAGCGGACGCGCAGATTTTCGCCGTTGGTAAAAAACTGCTCCGCCGCAAAACCCGGCAGTTGGAACGCCCCTTCGGCCACCACCCCAAACGACCAGCGCTGGGGCAAGTTGTAGAACCATTTGGCCCCAAAACCGCACAAAAAGGGGTAAGCCGGGTTGATATTGGCCGAGAAGTAGCCCCGGTCGCGCACGAAGGGCTTCCGCTCGGCTTGCTGGGCCTGCGCGAGGCTGGCCAGGGTGCCCAGCAGGCAGCCCAGCATCAGGAATTTCTTCATGAGGTTGGTTATTTATGTTTTGATTATCAACGGCTTATGATTGGAAATTCACGCCAGGCCTATCGAGAAGCCTACGATTGGCTGGCCTCATCGCCCGCCTAAAATTTCCAGCCCAAGGCCAGGTTGGGGTTGGGAAAAAACCAGTTGAGCTGGTAGGTAACATTGCCAATGGTGCGGGCCTCGCCCCGGCCCAGCACCACGATCACCCCGGCGTAGGGCTGGATAAAAAAACCCTTGCGGCCCTTCACAAACCAGGTGTAGCCCAGCCCGGGGGTAACAAAGGCGTTGTTCTGGGCGCGCGACACATCGCCCAGCGTGGCCTCAAATTCTTCGTAGCCCACGCGCAGGCTGGCGTAGAAGCCCTCTTGGTGGGTGCGCAGGTGGTAACGGGCCTCCGCGCGCACGAGCCAGGTGTTGCGTACCCGGTCCAGTTGGTCGCCGTTGCTGAAAATAATGTTGCGGGTATTGCCCCGTTGCTCCGAACCGGCCACGGCCAGGCCAAAGCTCCAGTGGCTGTTGGGCAGCCACAGCGAAGCCCCTGCCGAAAAGCCGCTTTGGAAAAAGTTGGGCACTTCGGTCTCAAGGGAAAACCGCACTTTATCGGCCGGAGGGTTGGTGTTGGTTTGGGCCGCCAAACGGCTGGTGAAAAACAGCAGCCCTAACAGGAGGAATACGCTTGGATTTTTCATGGTTTTTTTGGTTGAATGGGGAACAAATGATGGCACTTTAAGATTTGGGTTATTACGCTAAAATCCCTTTAATCAAAGGTTTAAATTCTTCCAAACAAGAGTAGTTGCCTTTCTTGAGAGGTGAATTGCCCAGATATTTCCACAAAGGAGAAGCGAATAAAAGAGATGACTTTTACCATTTGGTAAAATCGGATTTTGGGCCTAATCCAAAAATGACTTAATGATTGCATGATTAAATAATTGATGACCAAGAGCAACAATCATTTGAATATCCTAAATACTTGATCGCTATTTGATTTTGGTATAATTTGGCCAGCAAAGGCACTCAAGTAATCGCACGAATGATGCCCCAGCCCAGTAGGACCATTGGCCACAAATGCGTACCTTTGGCTTATGAAAAAGCGGGGCCCGCCCCGGTCGCGGGCGGGCACTACGTGAACCCATTTACTGATTAGAATTTTTGCGGGCTGATAATGAGCGTATTAATAATAGAGTTTTTGTAGTTTGATAATGAACTACTTAAGCAAAT
>JALONO010000006.1 GCA_025454895.1 Bernardetiaceae bacterium | reverse complement strand
AAACCAAAAGCTCATCCCGAAATAAATGATCCGGCCGCGCTGGAGGTTGTAGATCAGGTCGGCGTTGGTGCCCGAGGCATCGATGCCGCCATAGCTGGCATTGAGCAGGTTGTTCACCCGCACGTAGCCGCTCAGTTGCTTGCTCAGGTTGTAGCGGGCCAGCACGTCCAGGTTGGTGTAGCCGGGCGTGTGGCGGTAGGCCTCGAACCAAAACGGATCGTCGGGCTGCTGGTACGCCCGCAGGGCGCGCCCGAGGGTTTGGCCCTCCACGGCCAGGTAGAGCCGCCGCACCGGCTCGGCGTGGAGCCGCCACTGGCCCAGGAAAGCGGGCATGGAGCGGTAGCCGACCAGGGTGGTCTCGTCCGAAAGTCTGGTTTCGCCGTGGGTAAAGCTCAGGCTGGCTTCGGCCCCCAGCTTGATCCGCTTCACCAGGTTGTCGGCCCGGATGGTGGTTTGCAGGCCCAGTAGGGTGGTGCCTTGGTTGGTCGTGTTTTGGTACTGGCGCACGTCTTGGGCGCGGTTGCCAAAACCCACCGAGGTAATGCCGGCCACGATCATGCCCATGGTGGTGTGCGCGTAGGCGTTGGCATCGATCAGGAACCGGTTGGCCACCCGCTTGCGCCAGCCGATCTCGACCGAGCCAAGGCCCTCCGGCTGCAGGTCGGGATTGGGCACAAACCCGAACATGGGGCGGGTTTCGGTGCGGTTGCCCGAGAGTTGGAACGTGGCCAGAGTGGCCTGCGAGGCAAACGCCTGGTTGGTCGCCGGGGCCCGGTAAGCCGAGCCAAGGGCCACCCGCAGGGCCGACTTGTCGGGCAACTGGTAGCTCAGGGCCAACCGGGGGTAAACGATGGCCCGGTAGCGCGAGTTGTAATCGGCCCGCACGCCGCCCAGAAAGGTAAACTTGTTTTTAGTGAAATACACTTGGGCAAACCCGGCCAAGTTGTAGAAAGTCAAGGGGTTAAAGCCAAAATCACCGATCTGGTAACGGGCAAAGTCGGGGTTTTCGGGGATGGCCTGGGTCGAGAACGCACGGTAGTGCCCCTCGTCAAAAGGCCGGCGCAGAAAGTTGGTTTCGGGCAGGTTGCCCGAATATTGGCCCGAGCCGCCCACCACAAACTCCCAGGCCCCCTTGCCGGGACGGAAAGTGAACAGGTGCTCGGCAAACAGGTCGTCGGAGGCAGAGAATACGTAGCCCGTGTTGCCGCCCGACCCTAGGTTGTAGGTGGTGCCAAACGAGGAGCCGTTGTCCATCCGGTAGCGGGTGTAGCTCAGGTTAGTGAGCGATGAGAAGGTCTCGGTAGCGTGCTCGCGGCTGAGGGTGGCCCGCTGGGTACGCTCGCCCAGGTAGTTGTTGGGCCGGCCGTAGGCGTAGCTAACGGGCGATTGCCCCAGCGAGCTGTGGTCCTGGCGGCGCATAAAGTTGTAGGAGAACCGCCACTTGCGCCACTCCATTTGCCAGCCCACTAGTTGGCTCTCGTGGGGCAGGTTGCCCACGGTTACTTCGTCCAGCGTGCCGTCGAAATAAAGCAGGGTTTCGTTGCGGATGCGGTTCCACAGGATCAGGTCGCGGGTGGAGAGGTAGCTGCGCGGCACAAAAACCTGGCGGCGGTCCGGGGCCAGTTGCTGGTTGTCGCGGCGGCTCTGGCTGCCGTAAATCGAGTAGCGCAAAATGTTCTGGTTTTTGCCCAGCTTGCCCCCGGCCGTAAAGTTGGCGTGGATGTAGCCGCCCAGGGTCTGGCTGGTAACATTGGCCCGGGCAAAGGCCGATTTTTCGGTTTGGGGCAAAATGATGTTGATCACCCCGGCCATGGCATCGGCCCCGTACATGGCTGAGGCTGTGCCGTAGATAATTTCAATGCGCTCGGCGTGTTGGATGGGCAGTTGCTCGCCCAGGGGCATGCCGTCCAGCACCGAAGGCTGGATGGGGATGCCGTTGACCAGAATTTTGGCGTACCGGTTGCCCAACATGCCCCGCATGAGGAAGGTCTCACCCTTGCGGCCCGAGCCGGGCTGGCTCACCCGGAACCCGGGCACGTGCTTGAGCACATCGGTCAGGCTGATATAGCCATTTTTACGGATTTCGTCGCCAAACACCACATGCACGGTAATGGGCACCTGATCGGCGTTTTTGGCCGAGCGGCTGGCCGATACCACCGTTTGCCGCTCCTTGGCCTCCAAGGCCCGCAGGTCCTCGGCGGTGAACTGGTTGGCGGGCAGTTGCTGCCCCGGCGCGGGCGTTTGGGCCATCAGCCAGCCCGGCAACAGGGCCAGGGCCATCCACAAAACGTATTTTTGGCGCATAAATAAACGGATTAGCGAAAGCTGGGCAGAATAGCAAATAGAAATTGTTGCGGGCTTGCGCCCACCCATGTGTGGGCGCGCAAGAAAGCGGCCAACCGCCCGCCCCCGCCCACCCCGCGCGCGCAAGGTTCGGGCCGGGGCTACCCAAAAACGGAAGAAATTGGTGGGATTGGGGGAGAAAGGCACCAAGGTTCCAATGGCCTGTGGGGCAGTTTTCCTTTTGGGTCAATTTTCTTAAGAGTCTGTTTCTCAAGGACAGGAACGGGAGCAAAAAAGTCGTTATGGAATCAAAAACCGCCCTAGCGCAAAGACCAGGGCGGTTTTTAGGCTGCGCGAGCCAAAATCAGTTTACCAAACCGTCTCGTTTTCTTTGCCTTTACTTTTTTTTTCCGATTTTTTCCGCCGCTTTTCCGCTAGGCGTTTGAGTAAGCTGGCCGTGATGTCCAGATAGTTCGACTCGGTGATGATGCCCACCAAACTGCCCTTGTTGACTACCGGCAGGCAGCCCACTTTGTTTTTGCTCATTAGGTCCATCGCCTCGCGGATGCTGGTTTGCGGCGTAACGGTGATCGGGTCGCGGATCATCAAGTCCTCGATTTTTACCTCCTGGTGCTGGCTGTGGCGGCAGCGGTACACAAAGTGCCGGAGCAAGGCCCGCGACGACACCAGCCCGATCAATTGGCCCTGGCTGTCTTCCACGGGCATGTACCGGATTTTTTGCCAGTCAATAATATCGGCACTTAGCTCGGGCAAGTCGTCTTTATTCACGGTGAACAGGTCGGTGGTCATAAACTCCTCTACCAACAACGCCGAAGGCTCGTACTCGGCAATGTCGGCCACGTCGGCCAGGGGCCAGGTGTGTACGGGCACATTGGCCTCGTTGTGCTTCATCATGGCACTGGTGATGGCCGTGGTGGCTTCCTCCTTGGTGGTTTCCTTAATGAGCTTGGAGTACGAGTTGAGGATCCAGCGTGAGCCGCTGATGCCGCTTTCGTTACGGGCCTCGATAATGCCGATGTACTTGTCGATATCGGCTTGTTCCACCCCGGCTTTTTGCAGGCCCTGTTTGGCCAGGGGCACCAGTTCCTTGCGGATCAGTTCCATGTCAATGATCTTTTTGCCGTCCACCCAGTTGAACTTGGAGCCTAGCCCGGCCCGCGAGGCCACGAAGAAGTTCGACTTGGCATCGTCGAAGTCCATGCGCTTGGTAATGTCGCCGTACTCGTCGCCGAAGCCGTTCATCAGCCCGATCCAGAAGGCGGCGTTGGCCACCTCGTCCACCACCGAGGGGCCGGAGGGGAACACCCGGTTCTCGATGCGCAGGTGGGGCTTGCCGTTGGGGCTAATGCCGTAGCAGGCGCGGTTCCAGCGGTACACGGTGGAGTTGTGGATGTTGAGCGCGCGCAGGCGGGGCGTGATGCCCTTGCTCACACTATCCAACGTATCTTCCTCAATATCGGCCATAAAAATGACGCGGAAACGCATCACATCTTCTTTGTACATATCCAAAATGGAACCTTTGAGCCATTGGCTGCCAAAGGTTACGCGGGGGCTGCGCTCGCGCAGGTGCTCCGAGGCGATGCGCGTATCGATCGACTGGCGGAACAGCGCGATGCGGGTTTCGCTCCAGAGCCGCTTGCCAAACAGCATCGGCGAGTTGGTGCCAATGGCCAGCACCGGGGCGGCAATGGCCTGGGCGATGTTGTACTTCTGCACAAACTCGTCGGGCTTGATCTGCAAATGGACCTGGAAACTGGTGTTGCAGGCTTCGATCAGGGCCGAGTCGACCACCACGTTCAGTTCGTCGAGCCCCTCGATGCGCACCTCGTAACGGTTGCCGCGCAACATGCTAATCGCCTCCATCAGCGAGTAGTACCGCTCCACGGGCGTAATGTTTTCCAGGTTGATGTCGAACTTACGGATGGTAGGCAAAATGCCCGTGAGCACCACGCCGGTATCTTGCTCCAGCAGGGCCTCGCGCAGGCTTTGCAACATGCTGGTGAGGTTGGTCTCCAGGTCTGAGAAACAGGTGCCCGTGAAATTGAGCGGGGGCACGTTGGCTTCTATGTTGAACTTAGCCAGTTCGGTTACAATGTTGGGGTTTTTGAGCCGTTCCAGCAGTTGCATATTCACCGGGGCGGGCTTGCCGTGGCTGTCCACCAAGCACATTTCTTGTTCGGCCCCAATGCGGATTTGGTCGGTCTCGAACCACCCTTCGGCCAACATGCGGTCCAGGGCCTCGATATCGCGCAGCAAGAACCGGGTAAATTGATTTAAATCGTGGTGGGTTTTAACTAAGCGGACACGCAGATCGCCCATGATGGTAAGTTTTTTCGTTGCCTGATTAATTTTCCAAATTGATGCCGACGGTCGGTTAACTCTTTACTCACTTGATAATCAAAAAATTAACCCCCATTTATTCTCCTAAATCGGCCAACATGGGGCCGTTGGCAACAGTTAGGAGCACAAGTTGCGCCCCAGTCGTCGTTTCCGGCTGATAAGTTGGCGAGAAATAATTACAAAACAAATTTGCCGACCCCAGATTGCGGCCCGCACGCTAAAAATGTGCGAGGGCGGACGCTAAAACAGACCAAAAGCGGCTTTTTACTTTTGGTAGGTTTTTTTTGAGAAGTGGGGCTTTAAAAAACCTGGTCAGCTCCACAAACTTGTTGAAAATGGCCCAGGCGGCTACTTTTCCGCCTCGGCAAACTCCACTCCTTCATAAACTTCGGCCAGAGGTAGGCGTAAATCCAGGCTATTGAGGTCGATCAATTTGTCCAACCCTTTGAGGATTTGCTGCTGCCACAGGTCTTCGCCCAGGCGGGTGTGCACGACCGCCAACGGCTGGTCTTGCCAAATGAGCACGTATTGTTGTAAACTGGGCAGGCTCTGGTATTCTTCCAACTTATCGAGCTTGTCTTTGGCTTGGGTGGACTTGGACAGCACCTCCACCACCACCTGAGGAGACAACACCCGGTGCAGTTCGTCGCGTTGGTGGCGGCTTTTTTCCACCACCAGCACATCGGGGATGCGGGTTTTGCCCGTCAAAGGGATGTACACTTGGGTGCCTTGCGAATAAACTTTGAAGGAGCGGTTGTGCCGGGCCAGCTCCACCAGTAAGGCAAAGAGATTAGAGATAATGTCGTCGTGGTTTTCAGTGGCCATGGGGAACGGGTAGGTCAGTTCGTTTTCGGCAAAGTCATCGCTCAGGATGTAGTCCACCACCTCGGGGGGTAATGGCTCGCTCCCGTGCGCGGGTACGAACTGCCCGTCGGCAAATTCCACCTTTTGCTCGAGCCGCTCCACCAGCTTGGCGTAGTCGGCCTCGGTGTAGGTTTTGGGGGTAACTTGGGTAAGTATCATCGGCCTAAGGTTTTGCCAAATGTAATCATTTGCTACATATTCTGGCCAGGCAAGTCGAATGATTTTCTGGTTTGGTGATCACTGATTAAACAAACAGAAGAGTCCCCGCGCCATGAAATTTATATCAAAGCGACTTGGCAATTGCGCAGTCAATGTAATTGATAATCATTTAGTTATATAAAAGTCAATTCATGATCGGCCCCTAGCTTAGGGTGAGCATAACCAACCCAAAAGCAAGGCTAGCCTCGACTTACCATTGATATCGGATTGGTTAGCCAACCGATTGGGAAGGCCCATCACCGGTTCTTCAACCGCATCAGCCCCTCAAATAGCCAGGTGGGTAGCCAACTTTGCAGGCGGCTGATCTGTCGGGTTTGGGCCATGAGCCGGGCATAATGGGTTTCGGCGGCTTGGTTTTGGGGCTGCGCGGCCTGCACCACGGCCAGGCACTGGCGCAGATACTCTACCTTGCGGGCGGCCGAAGCCCCACCGTCGGCGTAGTTGGCCACCCACACGCCCGTGGGAGTAAAACGGTGGCCCGCTTGGTACAAACCTAACAGTTGGGCAAAGTCGGCCGCCAAGGGATAGCGCAAATCGAAGGGATGGGCTTGGGCCAGGGCCGTGCGCACAAACACGCTCTGGTGGTTGAGAGCCATGCCCCGCCAAAACCCCGAAAGGTCATCAGGCGCGAGTTTAGGTTTCACAAAAGTTTGATAAACAATGCGGTAATGGCCATAAGCCACTTGGGCCTGGGCCAGGTCTTGGGCAAACACCTCGGCCAGGGTAGTGGGGGCACAAAACTCGTCGCCCGCGTTCATAAAATTGACCCACTGGCCCCGGGCCAAGGCCAGGCCCTTGTTCATGGCATCGTAAATGCCCCCGTCCGGTTCGCTGAGCCAGCGGGCTACCCCCGCGCGTTTGACCAATTCCAACGTACCGTCGGTCGAGCCGCCGTCGATCACCAGGTGTTCCACCGGCCCATAGGTTTGGCTGGCCACGCTGCGCAAGGTTTTTTCCAAGTAGGCCGCAGCGTTGTATGTTACTGTAACAATGCTCACCAAGGGCGGGTTCATGTAAGGTTTAGGGAGATTTGGTGTTATTTTTGTGGAACGGTGGGCGGACACGTGGGCAAGTGCGGGCAAATTTGCCTTAATTTAGCCAATCTGCGCCACCAGTTTCGCGGCCAGGCACGTTCTAATTATAAATGCCCACCTGGCCGTCGGGCGGGCTATGCTAAGCCCAAGCCCGGTAATTTTGACGAGTTAACTACCAGACATGCAAATCCGCCGCATTTTAGGGATCCTATTTTTAATTGGCTGGGGGGCCGGGGCCAGTTGGGCCCAAAACCCCTCCACTCCCTGTTTCACCTTGAACCGGATCATTGGCTGTGCACCGCTCACCGTTACGCCGCAAGACTGTTCGGGCGCGCCCAGCAACCTCATTTTCTATGACTTTGGCGTAGGCGGCAACCCTCGCCCGCCGGGCAACTTCACTTTCGACCGGCCGGGGCGCTACCAGGTGCGGCAAATCATCAACACCGGTGGCCAAGGCGGGGCCATTTCGGCCGAGCAGACCGTGGAAGTGCTGGAGCCGGTGAACCCTACCTTTACTTTAGAGGCTTGCAACAGCCGTCAGGTGCGGCTCGTCATCGCCCCCAACAATTTCCCGGATTTTCAAATCGATTTTGGCGACGGCAACACCCGGCTAGCCAAGGCTTCCGAGCCGGTCATCTACCAATACCCCGACGAAACACCCCGGACGATAACCGTGCGCGGCTATTTTGCCCAAGCCCAAGTGGCCTGCGGCAACGCCACCCAAACTTTTACCCCCGCCCAGGGCGCGGCGCGCGGCGTGTTGCAACAAGTGCGCGTGGGGCCTAACGGGCGGCCCGAAGTAACCTTTAGCCTCCCTCCTAGCGGTGGCCATCAACTCATCCAAGAAACCCCGGCCGCCAACACCACCCGCACGTTCGATTTGCCCGCCGGGGCCACCAGTTTCACCTCGCCCGACGAGGCCACGGTGTTCGACCGACGGATTTTCCGACTGGCGGTGCGCAACCCCTGTGCTAGCACCCCGCAGGTAGGTTTTGAACGCCTGGGCACGTTCAACCTCACGCTCGGCCCTAGCCGCGACCGCAATCGGTTGCTATGGAACTCGCCTCCCCACGGGGGTTTTCAATCGTACACTTTGTACCGCAACAACCAAGTGGTGTTTACTAGCAACAATCCCAATGATTTAAGCTACGAAGACCCCAACCTAGAATGCAACACCCGCTACTGTTACCGGCTGGAGGTGGCCTTTGCCAATAACCTCCGCTCCATTACCCAAGAACAGTGCGCCACCACTGGCTCGCTCTCGGACCCGCAGCCCGTGCGCAACCTGCTGGCCAACATTGCAAACGGCCAAGTGCAGCTTAACTGGCAGGCCCCCCTGCCCGGCCCCAGCGGCCGCCGCCCCAATATTGCCCGCACCATTGTGGAACGCAAAGTGGACACCCTGGCCCCCACGCGCACGCCCGTGCCCGGCAACCCCCTCATTTACAACGACAATCAGGTAGATGTGAGCGAGTTCCGCTATTGCTACAAAGTGTTTTACGAAGATGCTTGCGGCAACCAGGCCCAGCCCAGCAACGAATACTGCACCATTTTGCTCCGCAACCGGTCCACCCCCGACAGCGTGAAGTTTACCTGGGACCCGCTACCCGGCCAGGGAGCCACCGCCGTGATCGAACTATTGGACGAACAAGGCAACGTGATCCGCACCCTGCCCGCCACCGGGCCTAACAGTTTTGAGGATACCAAACTCAACATCCCCGTCCAGTTGGTGAATTACCGGCTGCGGGTAACGGTAAACCAGCCAGGCCAAGGGCTGATCACCCTGTATTCCAACCCGGTGCGCATTAGGCTATTTGCCCGGTTTATTTTGCCCAACGCCTTTAGCCCCAATGCCGACGGCCTCAACGATACCTTTGGCGTGCGGGGGCAGTTCATCACCAGTTTCCGCATCCAAATTTTCAACCGCTGGGGCGAGCTGATCTATTTCTCAGAAGACCTTAACGCCCGCTGGAACGGTGAGTTCAACGGGAAAATGGTGCCCGCCGGGGAGTATGCCTACGTGATCACCGGCCAAGACACCCAGGGCCGGGCCATCACCAACAAGGGTATTTTAACGGTGGTCAAATAGAACGCTACCATTAGTCATAGCCATCTTCCCCTTAAAATCAATGACTTGAGGCATCTTTAAGACCGCTTTATTACCCCGGTTTATGGGGGAAAAACTTTTTTTGCGGGAATTTTTTGAACTTCACCCGGCCTTGGCTAGTTTTGAAGAAAACTATTAACCCGCCCAACATTTGGGCGGTTTTTTGAAAGACTTTGCATTGAGGATCCTTCAAGCCCCAGTGCGCACCGTAACTGAGCTATTTACAAAAACACAAATCCTTTTTAGCCTATGTTTTATTTTCTGATTGGTGCGGCCACCTTTGTTGTGCTCCTCATCGTGTTGGTGCAGCTCTTTAAGGGCATCATTAGCAACAGTTCGTCAAAAATCCTCGCCAACGGGGCCGAGCACGATGCGCTGACCAAGAAATTCCCCGACGTGGATTTAAGTAAGTTCAGCAAATTGTTCACTGCCATCGGCTTGGTAATCAGTTTGGGCATTACCCTCATGGCCTTCGAGTGGAAAACCTATGACGAGGTGGCCGTGGTGAATATGAACAATGCCGATGCCGCCGTGGAAGAGGTGATCGAGATACCTCCTACTCAGCAAACTACTCCCCCACCTCCCAAAATCGTGCAGCCCGAGATTGTGGAAGTGCCTAACGAAGAAGTGGTGGAAGACATGGAAGTGGACTTGAACGTGGAAGTGAACCAACAAACCGTGGTGCAGCAACAGCCCAAAGTACAGGTGGTGAAAGAAGAAGCCCCGGTCGCAGAAGAAGAGGTGGATCAAATTTTCACCATCGTAGAAGAAGCAGCTGAGCCTACTGGTGGCATGACCGAATTCCTTAAGTATGTAGGCAAGACCATGAAGTACCCCTCGCAGGCCCGCCGCATGGGGGTAGAAGGCAAGGTGTACGTAGAGTTTATTATCGACAAAGACGGCTCCATCACCAACGTTAAATCGGTGAAAGGGATTGGGGCTGGTTGCGACGAAGAAGCGGTTCGCGTAATCCAGGAAGCCCCCAAGTGGAAGCCTGGCAAGCAGCGCGGCCGTCCGGTTAAGCAAAAAATCGTGATCCCCATTGCCTTCAAATTGGGTTAATTCATTCAATAGAATAAGTTTAAGATTGCGGAATGGCCGATGCCATTCCGCTTTTTTTATGACTAACTCGTCTTGACAAATCCCATTGGCGCATTTTTGCCCCGTTTTACGCCCTTTTATGCTACAACCTTACCCTTATCGTTTGATTTTAGCCTCCGGTTCGCCGCGCCGCCAGCAACTGCTGCGCGAGCTTGGCCTGCCGTACCGCCAGTGGATCAAGCCCATCGACGAAATCGTGCCGCCCCACGTGGCCGCCTTAGACGCAGCCAGTTACCTAGCTGCCCAAAAAGCCGCCGCGTTCGAGGGCCAAATCGCCCCGGACGAGTTGGTGATCACAGCCGACACGGTAGTGATTTGCCAAGGCCAACTGCTGGGCAAACCCGCCGATGCGGCCGAGGCCCGGCAAATGCTAAGCCTGCTGGCAGGCCAAGCCCACGAGGTGATCACGGGCGTTTGCCTGCACAGCCAACACCGCACCTTGGTGCAAAGCGACCTTACGCGGGTCCACTTCCGGGCCCTTTCCCAAGCCGAAATCGATTTCTACATCCAGCATTACCAGCCGTTTGACAAAGCCGGGGCCTACGGTGCCCAAGACTGGGTGGGCATGGTGGCCATCGAGCGGCTAGAAGGCTCCTACTTTAACGTGATGGGCCTGCCCACGCACCTGCTGTACCAGATGTTGCTTAATTTTGTGGCCAGTTAGTGCATGTGCACGCTGCTATTCATGGCAACTTCGTTCCTCACCCCTGGTCCTTCTGAACTGTATTACACCGTGGCCGACCACCTCAAGGTGGCCCTTCGCGAGCACGTGTGCGAAATTTCGCACCGCAGCAAAGCGTTTCAACAAATCATGGCCCACACCACCGCCCAACTGCGTGAGCTGATGGGCGTACCTGACCACTTTCACATCGCCTTTACTGGTTCAGCCACCGAAATTTGGGAGCGCATTTTGCAAAATTTGTGCGCCGAAACGAGTTTTCACCTGGTAAACGGCAGTTTCTCCAAAAAATTCTACGACTTTGCCCGGCAGTTGCAACGCAAGGCCCTCAAATACGAAGTACCGTTGGGGCAGGGTTTCTGGCCCCACGAAATCGACGTGCCCGCAGGCACCGAACTGCTGTGCCTGACCCAGAACGAAACCAGCACCGGGGTGACCATGCCCCTGGCCGACCTGGCCACACTGCGCCAAAAGTACCCCCACCTGCTCATCGCGGTGGATGCCGTATCGTCGGCCCCCTACCCTGCCTTCGACTTCGCCCAATTCGACACCTTGTTTTTTTCCGTGCAGAAGTGCTTTGGCCTGCCCGCCGGCCTTGGCGTTTGGCTGTTTAACGACCGCTGCGTGGCCAAAGCCGAGCAACTGGCCGCTCAAGGGCATAGCCTGGGTACCTACCACACCATTCCCTCGCTATTGAGCAACCTGCAAAAAAACGAGACCCCCGAAACCCCCAATATGCTGGGCATTTACCTGCTGGGCAAAGTAGCGGAAGACCTGAACCGCCGGGGTATTAAAACCATCAGGCAAGAAACGGACTACAAGGCCTCGTTGATGTACCATGCCTTGGAACAACACCCCCAGCTCAGTGCTTTCGTGGGTGAGCCTACCCACCGCTCGCGCACGGTGGTGGTGGCCAACGTGCTGGGCCGCCCCGCCGCTGACCTGCTGGCCCTGGCCAAAGCGCAACAAATAATAGTGGGCAGCGGTTATGGGAGCCTGAAAGACAGTCAGTTGCGCATCGCCAATTTCCCCACCCACTCCAAAGAAGTATTTGAGAAACTGGCGGACCTGCTGCTGGCCAGCTAGTTGCCCCTCCGCGTGCTCGGTAAATCAACTCAACTGAGCTAAAACTTACATTGGGCTTTTTGATCCCCATTTAGTAGCATTTCCCCCATGACTTTGGCCCAACCTTTGAAATTAATAGGAAAAGCCAAAATTGGACAGGTTTGGCAACTGTTAACCATCCTCCTACCAAGGTTGGCCCCCGAGTGCGGCCTAATAAGAATGATGCCCCAAGTTTAAAACTGGCTGGTTTTGATCTAGTTCGCTCTCAATTTTACCCCGTGCAACCAGTTGGGTAAACCTTATTGCACACTTGCATTGCGTTAATTTACATTAAATTGCACCGCACAAATGACCCAAAGTGCATTGTCCTTGATGGAAAAAAAGAAGTTCAGTTTTTATCACCACTATATTAACCTTAGCCACGAGGATGTGATCGTGTCGTACAAGGGGCCGTTCTCGAGCACCATTATGTACGAAATGAGCAAAGAAATCCAGAACCGCCTGGTGAAGGATTTGGTTGCGGGCAAAAAAGTCTATTCCATTTTTATGGAACTGGCCCAAAACATTTTCAACTATTCAGCCGAGGTAAACAAATTCGGTATCCGCAACGAGGGTATTGGTACCATTGTGGTTACCGAATCGGAAGATGCCTACTCAATCACCGCTGGTAATTTGGTTTCCCGGCGGGCCGTGCCTATTTTGGTGGATAAATGCCAGCTTATCAATAATTCTGACCGGGAAACTTTGCGTCGGCTTAAGTTCGAGGAAAAGAATCGCACCGGGGCTGCCAATGAGTTTAGCAAAGGTGCTGGGGTGGGCCTTATCCACATCGCCCTCACCTCGGCCGAACCCCTGGAGGCGGAAGTTGCCGAAATCAACGAGCAAATTTCGTTTTTTGCAATCTCGGTAAACGTAAAGAAAAAAGCCGCCTAACCTATTCTATTTATGTCACTTAATCATCTTAACCAAATGGAAAATATTGACATTCAAGCCACTAAGGGAGAGTTTTTTACTCCCCGAGTGTTCATGAATGCAGCAACTGGTGAGTGCGAGCTTTCGGGCGAGTCTTACATCGAGGATACCCTTGATTTCTACCGCCCAGTGGTGCAATGGTTGGAACAATATACTGCCCAAGGGCTCCAGCCACTCAATTTCACCTTTAACCTTCAATACTATAACACAAGTTCGTCTAAGTATTTGCTCGATATCATCAAGGTGATGAAAAAGCACCACGATGCGGGTGGGCCGGTAAAAATTTCCTGGTTCGTGCCCAAGGACGACTACGACATGCTGGAGGAAGTGGAAGACTACGTGCGGTTCGTGGGCGTGCCCATCGACATCCACCAAGTTTAAGCACTTAGTAAGTTCCTTTATATAAGTCTTTTATCTTGCCACCACGATTTTACCCAAGCCTTGCCATAGTGCAAGGCTTTTTGTGTTACTGGGGGAAGGTCCAACCAAGCAAAAAACGTTTACCCTACCAACACTCGGTATTTTTGCCTACTTGTGCCGGGCCTGGAGCACCGCAATCACCTCATCGAGGGGTACGGCCTTGGCCTCGAGCAACAGCAAATAGTGGAACAACAGGTCGGCCGCTTCGTTCTTGAACAACTCGCGGTTATCGTCCTTGGCCTCAATGACCAGCTCTACGGCCTCCTCCCCTACTTTTTGGGCCACTTTGTTGATGCCCCGGCCCAGTAGCTTGGCGGTGTAAGAAGTTTCCGGGGCCTGGCCCTTGCGCTGGCGGATCACTTGTTGCAAGTATCCTAAAAAATACTCCCGGCCTTGGTTGGTTTCGTCGAAACAGGTATCGGCCCCGGTGTGGCATACCGGCCCCAGCGGCTCGGCCTTGATGAGCAGGGTGTCTTGGTCACAGTCGGGGATGACCTGGTGTACCCGCAAAAAGTGCCCGGAGGTTTCGCCCTTGGTCCAAAGCCGCTGCTTGGTGCGGCTGTAAAACGTAACCACGCCCTCGGCCAGGGTTTTGGCCAGGGCCGCCTCGTTCATAAAGCCCACCATCAGCACCTGGCGGGTGTGCACATCCTGGATCACGGCGGGCAATAACCCGCCCGCTTTGGCAAAATCGAGGTGGGCCAACGAGTCGGGGGCAGCTTGCATGGGCAGGTAATTTTCGAACAAAGGGCAAAATTACGCAACGCCCCGGCCATTGGCAACGTGGGGCCATCCGGCCAGTTCATACCCAGCGGGCCAAGGTGCGCTCCACCGCGCCCAGGTACGAAGCCCCGAACAGATTGGTATGCACCAGTAACGGATAGAGGTTGTACAGATCCGCCCGTTGTTCAAAGCCTGGCTCCAGGGGGTAAGTTTCGTGGTAGGCGTGGTAAAAATCGTCCTCAAACCCGCCAAAAAGCTTGGTAAAAGCCAGTTCGGCCTCGCGGAAGCCATAGTACACCGCCGGGTCGATGAGGGTGGGCTGGCCCTGACCGTTTGGCAGTTGGTTGCCGCTCCAAAGGTCGCCGTGGAGCAGGCTGGCGGGCTGGGCGGGCAACCACTGGGGCAGTTTGGCATACAGCCGCTCCAGTTGCCGCAGCAGGGTGGCGGGGGCCAGGCCGTTGTAATACGCCAAGCCCGCCTGGGCTTGCAAGCGGTGTTCGGCCCAAAAGGCAAAACCGTCGGCAGTAACTGGGTTAGCCTGCCGCAGCGTACCAATAAAGTTATCGTGGTCCAGGCCGAAGGTAGTACTTTGCTGGCGGTGCAGTTGGGCCAGTTCGTGCCCAAGCTGCTGCCAATAGCGAGGGCCCAACGGGGTAGGCGGCAAATACTCCATCAATAAAAAGGCCCGGCCCACCACCTGGCCCTGCCTCACTACTTCCGGCACGCGGGCCCCAGCCTGGGCAAGCAGGGCTAACCCACGCGCCTCGCTGGCCAACATGGCCTGGGCTTGGGGCTGCTCGTTAAACTTGAGGAAAAAATCGCCGTGGGAGGTTTGCAAACGAACCGCTAAATTGATACACCCGCCGCTCACAAACTCCATTTGCCGCACGGACGCTGGCTGGCCTGTAGCCATAAACAACACTTGGGCAAAAAACTGGTCTTGGTCGGCGGCGGTGAACATGGTTACTCAAAGCGGAGGCTCTCGATGGGGTCCAACCGGGCGGCCCGGGAAGCTGGGTAGTAGCCCGAGGCCACCCCCACCACCACGCATACCACCAGCGCGGTGATCATCCAAAGCCACGGCACGATAAAAGTGCCCGCATTGATTAAGTTGGCCATTAGGTTGCCAATAAGAATGCCCAGGATGAGGCCCATCGCCCCGCCGATCTGGCAAATGACCACCGCCTCGATCAAAAACTGCTGGCGGATGCGGGCAGGCGTGGCCCCCAGGGCCTTGCGCACCCCAATTTCCTTGGTACGCTCGGTAACCGATACCAGCATGATGTTCATGAGGCCGATGGAAGCCCCCAGCAAAGTGATAAAGCCAATGCCCAAGCCGCCGATACGCAGCAGCCCACTGGTTTCCTCAATGGCCTCGGCCACCGACTCGCTGCGTTGGAGTTCAAATGAGTTTTCTTCCCCCAAGGCATCACGGCGGATTTTGCGCATCAGCCCTGTGGCCTCGCCGATGAGGTAGTCGAGTTGGCTAGGGTTACGCACCAGGCAGGTGGTAGAAAAGTAGGTGCGTTGCCCGGCAGTAAGGATCACGGCATTTTCCAGCGGCACCAAAATGAGCCGGTTGGCTCCGCCGCCCCCGCCAAAGCCGGATTTTTCTTTCATGACCCCAATTACATTATAGCGGTTACCTAACGCGCTAATGTCTTGGTTGATCGGGTTTTCCTTGCCAAAAAGTTTTTCGGCGATCTCGCTGCCGATGACGGCCACGTAGGTGCCACTGCGCAGTTCAACGGTGGAGAAATTACGCCCTTTGTCCAAATTGATGCCCTTGGCGGTCAAATAGTGCTCGTTGGCGCCGATCACCTGGGTGTTAGGGTTGGTCTTTTTCGAGCCGTGTTTGATCTCGGCAATGCCCGAAACATCGGTGGTGATGGAAACATCGGCGTAGCCCCCAAACTTTTGTGCGAACTCCTTGATCTGCTCGTAGGTGATGGGGTCCTTGACCCGCACGCTCACGCCCCCGCGCATGTTGCGCCGCTGCTGGGCCTTGTCGGCCAGGTCGAAGCTGTTCGACCCGAGATCGGCCAGGCCAGTGCTGATCGAGGCTTTGATGCCGTCAATGGCCGTGAGGATGCCCACCAAGGCCGTAATGCCAATGGCGATAATGGCCGCCGTGAGCGAGGTGCGCAACAGGTTGTCTTTGATGGCCTTAAGGGCCTCTTTTACGTTTTCAGTATAATCCATAAATGATGTTGGGGCCCCGGGCGTATCCCGTTGAGCAAAAATACACCGTGGCCGTAAGTTTGCCTAACCTTAACGGAAGGCCCCTAGGCTAGGTTGGGTTTTTAGCCCGATTTGCTCATTTGAATTACTGATTTCGCAAAGAAGCCTGTCTTTTAAAGCCTAATTCAAAAAATAAATACGGCTTGCGTGAAGTTTATGTTAAAAAAACAACCCCAAAGTTTTGGAATTTAAATTCCGGCCACCATATTTGGGTGTTTTTTAGCCCGTAATGACGTAGGTCACTTTTTTTGCGACTTTTTTAACTGGTAGCATTTTTTAACGGTCTTTTTTTAAACTAACACCCTCTTCAAATTCAAAATGAAAAAAACTCTCCTTATAGTGGGGTGCTACTGCTTTGCCCTCCAAGCAGCCTTCGCCGCCGATCCCGACTCCGCCTCGTTGCCCAAAAAAGAAGAAGAACCCGGCAAGCTAACCATCAACGGTTACTTTGACACCTACTATTTCACCAACTTCAACCGCCCCGCCTCACGTGATAATATGGGCCAGAGCGGGGTAGGTCGGGGCTTCGACCGCCGAGTGGATCAGTTTCAACTGGGCATGGTGCAAACGGTGTTCAAATACACCACCAAGAAAAGCGAGCTAGTGGCCGACCTGGCCTACGGACCAAACGCCGTTTACGGTAACTATGGCAACGTGCCCACCTCGCTTGGCGTCCGGTCCAGCTTTTACGGCACGCCAGTATTCAACGATGCCGCTTCGGCCCTGATCATCAAACAGGCGTTTTTCACTTTCCACGCCACTGACCGGCTGTCGTTTACGGCGGGGCAGTTTGGCACGCACATCGGGTACGAGTACATCGATGCCCCGCTCAACTACCACTACTCGATTAACCACACGTTCAACTCCGGGGTGCCGTTTTACCACACGGGCCTTAAGTCAACGCTGAAAATCAGCGACAAGGTAACGGCCATGCTGGGGGTTACCAACGGGTTCGATTTCGCGAACGACAACAACCGCAAGAAGGGCATTATTGGCCAACTGGCCGTGTCGCCGAGCGAGAAGTTCAGTGCTTACCTGAACTACATCCGCACTAACGAGGCCAACACCGATAGCCTGGGCAAGACCCCGGCGGGCATTTTCCAGGTGGTAGACCTGAACGGGGTGTGGAAGGCCAGCGAAAAACTCCACATCGGCTTTTGGACCATGTTCGGTGCCCAAAAAGGCCAAGTGGACGCCCCCGGCACGTTTGCCGTGGCCGACGGCGACCTCACTAGCTGGCACCATTGGGAGGGCTTTAACCTCTACCTCACCTATTTTGCTACCGATGTGTTCAGCCTCGGCCTGCGCAGCGAGTATTTCAGCAACCTGCAAGGGGCACGCGGCCTGCGCAACGTGGACCATACCGGCACCGCCGTGGGGGCCGACGTGCGCACCTTCACCCTCACGGGCACCTTTAAACTAGCCGATGGGCATTTGCAGCTCAAGCCGGAGCTACGGGCCGACATTTTTAACAAACTGGACGGCGCGGCCAACAAGGAAAGCCAACAGTTCATGGACAGCAACGGCAAGTTCACCAAAAACTCACAGGTTACTTTTGGCATGGCGGCTATTTATTCCTTTTAAGCCGGGTTATTTTGTGGCCATCTTTGCCGCTTCAACCTTCTTTTTGATTGATACGATGGCCTAAATTCACCCTCATATTCCCAAAGTCATGGTTTTAAGTTGTTAAATTGTTAATAAATCTTCCTTAAACAGACTGCTTTATGAAGATTTTTCAACAAAATCGGCTTTAAAAACGAAAAAAGTATTTTTTGCCTGTTCAATTACGTATTTCGTATTCAATGCGCTTTTCATTAAAAATTTCATAATTTTGTCTCACTAAAAACTTTCGTATGATGAAAAAGTGGACCCTTCCTTTTGGCATACTCGCCCTAGTAGCCCTACTAGGGTTAGTGCCCACGGCCACCACCGCGCCCGATGCCGAACACCCCATTAACCCCGGCGATGTGGCCTGGATGCTCACCGCCTCGGCCTTGGTGATGCTGATGACCCCCGGCTTGGCCTTTTTTTACGGGGGCATGGTGCGGTTTAAAAACGTGGTGTCCACCATGTTGCAGAGTTTCATCGCCCTGGGCGTGATCAGCATCTTGTGGGTAGTGGTAGGTTTTAGCCTAGCCTTCGGCGATAGCCTCGGGGGCATCATTGGCAACCCGGCTACCTTTTTCATGTTCAAAAATGTAGGCGTGGCCACCAATGCGGCCCTTTCGCCCACCATTCCGCTGGCGTTGTTTGCGTTGTTCCAACTCAAGTTTGCTATTATCACCCCGGCCCTCATTACCGGTGGTTTTGCCGAGCGGATCCGTTTTTCGGCTTTCTTGCTGTTCATTGTGCTGTTTAGCGTGTTCATTTATGCGCCGCTGGCCCACTGGACCTGGCACCCCGAAGGCTTTTTGCGCAAATGGGGCGTGCTTGACTTTGCCGGGGGCACGGTAGTCCATATTTCGGCCGGGTTTGCCGCTTTGGCCGGAGCTTTGGTACTGGGCCGCCGTAAAGTAAGCGGCCACGATCCCCACAACTTGCCCTTCATCTTATTGGGCACGGGCTTATTGTGGTTTGGTTGGTTTGGGTTCAATGCTGGTTCGGCCCTGGCTGCCAACGAGTTAGCTGTTTCGGCCTTTATGAACACCAACACCGCTTCGGCCGCCGCCATGCTCACCTGGGCGTTCTTTGACGGCGTGATGGGCAAGAAACCCTCGGCCATGGGCGCGGCCATTGGGGCCGTGGTAGGCTTAGTAGCCATCACTCCGGCGGCCGGTTTTGTAACCGTGGGGCAAAGCCTCTTCATCGGCGTTATCGGGGCCATCATCAGCAACATGGCCGTGCGGCTCACCAGCAACAAAAACAAGCTGGACGATACGCTGGACGTGTTTGCCTGCCACGGCGTGGGCGGCATTGTGGGCATGATCTGCACCGGGGTTTTCGCCAAAGACGTGGGCCTCATCTACGGCCAAACCAGCACTTTTATGTACCACATGCTTGCCTTGTTGATCGTGGGCGCGTTCACCTTCGGGGGCGCATACGTACTGTACCTGCTCACTAGCGCGCTCATCAAGGTGCGCGTGAAACCCGAGTTTGAAGAAATGGGCCTGGACGTGAGCCAACACGACGAGAAAGTAAACGACGTTTTGGTGTTTTTCGAGGGCAAAGAAGAAATAGCCCCCAGCACCAACGGCAAGCATAAAAACGAGAAAATCGAGCTTTATCAATAATTACCCTCAACTTGACACCGGGCCAAGCCCGAAAATGAAAAACTCCCACCCCGGCGGCCCGACCGCCGGGGTTTTTTATGGCCAACGTATTTTGCTTAATGGGAGAATTACACCAAAATCAAACAGAGCCTGCTCACTAAGTAATTTACAATAAAAAATAGTCATTTAGATATGCAACCGCCAATCCTTTTCCGGTAAATTTTATGGCAGAAAACACGGCGGACACCCGTGGCTACTTGCGCAGGGCTTGCACTTGCTCAAGGTTTACCGGCCCCAGTTGGTTGCCGAAGCTGTTGCGCACGTAGGTGAGCAGTTGGGCCAGTTCTTCGTTGGTGAGGTGGGCCTGCTTGGGCATTACGCCGTTGTACCGCTCGCCATTGACCGTGATAGGCCCCTGTTGGCCATTGAGCAACACACCCACCAGACGGGCCAGGTCGCCCGCTACCCAGTCGCTTTTGGCCAGCGGCGGGTTGAGGCCCGGCACGCCCCGGCCGTCGGCTTGGTGGCAGGCCAGGCAGTTGGCTTGGTACAAGGTTTGGCCGGCGGCCATTACCGCCGCGTCCACGGCGGGCGCGGGCGGGGCCTCCGGGGGTTGGGTTACCTCGGCAGGCGGCGTTTGGCCCTGGGCAGGCGGCGTTTGAGCCGAGCCGCCGCAGCCTTGGCCCAGCAACGCCCCCGCGAAAAGTGCCCCCAGTAGGCAAAACCAGGAAAGGGTGGAGCAAATCTTCATAAAACCATGATAAAGCGGGCCAAATTAGGCATTTTGAGCGCGCTTTGGTGGCCTGGCCTTACAAATTTTGTCGGATTACCCGCACCACGCCCTCAATGCTGTTCAACTGCTCCAACATCTTGTCCAACTGGGCCGAGTCGCGCACGGCCAGGGTGATATTGCCTTCAAAAACCCCTGCCTTAGTATCAAAAGAAAGCGATATAATATTGATTTTCAATAAATTGGAAATCACTTTAGTAACATCGCTCACTAGGCCCATGCGGTCGGTGCCCATGATCTGGATGGACACGTCAAACTCTACCTCGGTGGCACTGGCCCATTTTACGGGCACAATGCGGTTGCCGTAGCGGGCCATGATGTTGACCGCGTTGGGGCAACTGGCCCGGTGGATGCGGATGCCCCGGCTCACGGAGGTGATACCGAAAATCTCATCGCCGGGGATGGGATTACAACAGCTGGAAAGGGTGTACTGGATTCGATCGTCCTTGCCACCGATGATGATTTCGTTGTTGGGCTTTTTCTCGGGCCGGGCCGGGGGTTTTACCTCCTGGATCGGTTCTTTCACCTCGGCTTTAGCCTTTGGCTCAAACGCGCGTTTTATTTCGGTGTGATCGATTTGGCCCTTGCCAATTTGGATCAACAGGTCAGCCTCGGTTTTGAGGCCGAAGTACTGCATCAGCTCGGTGTACACCTGGGGGGTTGGTTCCAGGCCAAGTTGGGCCAGTTTGCGCAGCACGATCTCTTTGCCCGCGCCCAAGTTGAGGCGGCGGCTTTCCTCGCGCAAAAATTCCTTGATTTTGGCCCGCGCGCGCGAAGTGGTTACGTAGCGTAGCCAGGCCTCTCCCACTCGGGCTTTGTTGCTGGTAATGATCTCTACTTGGTCGCCGTTGCGCAATACCTGGCTAAACGGCACCATTTGGCCGTTTACTTTGGCCCCGGCGCAACGCATGCCCACCTCGGTGTGGATGTCAAAGGCAAAATCGAGTACCGTAGCCCCGGCCGGGAACTTGCGCAAGTCGCCCTTGGGGGTAAACACAAACACCTCGTCGGCAAACAAATCGCGCCTAAAGTTATCGACAAACTCGAGGGCGTTCAGGTCTTTGCTCTCCAGGGTTTCGCGTACCTTTTTCAGCCATTCCTCGATGCCCTGTTCCATGGTGCCGCCGCTTTGCCGCTGTTTGTACTTCCAGTGGGCGGCCACCCCCTTCTCGGCAATGGCATCCATGCGGGTGGTGCGGATCTGCACTTCTACCTGCTGGCCCACCGGGCCCATTACGGTAATGTGCAGGCTCTCGTAACCGTTCGACTTGGGTGTGCTCACCCAGTCGCGCATGCGGGTGTGGTTGGGGGTGTAAAAGTCGGTGATCACCGAATAAATGTACCAACAGTCCGATTTCTCCTTTTCCGGCTCCGGCTCGTCCACGATAATGCGGATGGCGAACAGGTCGAACACTTCGTCAAACGAAATGTTCTGTTTCTTCATTTTAGCGTAAATCGAGTGTACGGCTTTTACCCGGTGTTTGATGGTGAACTTAAAACCGTGGTTGAGCAGCTTTTCCTCGATGGGCCGCACAAATTCTTTGACAAACCGCTTGCGGGCGTGCTCGGTTTTTTTGATGTTTTGGACGATGGTGTTGTAAGCCTCCTCGTCAGAAAATTTGAGGCACAAGTCCTCCAATTCCGACTTGATGTTGTAAAGCCCAAACCGGTGGGCCAGGGGTGCGTAAATAAACTCCGTTTCCGACTTGATTTTCAACTGCTTCTCGCGGGTCATGCTGTCGAGGGTGCGCATATTGTGCAACCGGTCCGCAATTTTGACCAGCACCACCCGGATGTCTTCCGAGATGGTGAGCAGCATTTTTTTATAATTTTCGGCCTGTTCGGAGGCGTTCTGTTCGCCCAGTTTGATGGCCTTTACCTGGATTTTGGTAAGCCCATCGATGATTTTGGCCACCTTGGTCCCAAACATGCCCTCGATATCGGCCAAGCTGTAGTCGGTGTCTTCCACCACGTCGTGCAGCAGGGCGCAGATGATGGAGGTGGCCCCCAAGCCAATTTCCTCCACGCAGATGCGCGCCACCTCCAGTGGGTGGAAAATGTACAGCTCGCCCGACTTGCGGCGTACCCCGCCGTGGGCCGCCATGGCCAGCTCAAAAGCCTTTTTGATTTGCGGGATATCGCCGGGCTTGAGCACCTCGGCGGCCGAGCGCAAGATGCGGCGGTAAGCCGACACGATTTTTTTCCGTTCCTCGTCGGTCGGTTCAGACCCCGGCGGGGTTACGGCCACGGGCGGGCTAGTTCCTTTTTTAGGGCTCGGTTTAACTTTTGTCGGGTTTTCCCTTTTCGGCTCCTCAGGCTTGCGCTCAGGCGGGATAGGGTTAGGCTCGGGCACGGACTCATTGCCCAAATTGGCCGACTGGCCTTGGTTTTCCGGATCGGGCGAAGATGGGATGGCATCGTCCTTCATACTTAAAAACGGTTGGTTACCAAAGATACGAATAATCCACTTAGGTTTTACAAAAAAAACTTTAATTTTGCCACCCCAAAGCGGATGTGGCGAAATTGGCAGACGCGCCAGACTTAGGATCTGGTGGGCAACCTTGGGGGTTCGAGTCCCTCCATCCGCACTTAGGCAAGCTGGCCACCCGGCCAACCTTACGAGTTGAGTACCTCAGCTTTTGGCAGGTTGAGGTTTTTTATTTTCCGTTTAAATCTCTTACCAAATTGGAAATCACTTTAGAAAAAACCGATGACCTGAACGCCTTGGTTAAAGTGCGGCTCGAGGAAGCCGACTACCAACCCAAGGTGGATCAACGGATCAAAGAATATGCCCGCAAAGCGGTAGTAAACGGATTTAGGCCGGGCAAAGTGCCCCCGGGCCTGATCCGCAAAATGTACGGCAAGTCGTTGAAAGTGGGCGAAATTACCGACCTGGCCGCCCACTCGCTCATGGAGTACCTGCGCGCCCAGCAGATCGATATTTTGGGCGGGCCGCTCATGAACCTGGACCAGAGCGCCGCCGATATCGACTGGGACAACCAACAACAATTTGAGTTCAAGTACGATGTGGGCCTGCGCCCCCAGTTTACTACCGTAGTGGACAAAAGCATGCAGCTCACCCACTACCTCATTCAGGTGGACGACCAGGCCGTTGACAAGTTAATCGACGGGATGAAAAAGCAATTGACCCGCTACGAGCCCACCGAGGTAATCGGTGAGGAAACCACCATTTACGGCCGGCTAAGCACCGCCGACGACGTGCCCGTCGAAATTGCCCCCGAAGAGCCGGGCAAAGACCCGCGCAAAGTGTTTGGCAAGGGCAGCGAGGGCTACGGTGTCATCGACCTGGCCAAGCTCACCGCCGAGGCGAGGGTCCCCTTCATTGGCCAAACCACGGGCGGCGAAGTTACCTTTGACCTGCGCACCACCTTCCCTACCGACAAGGAAGTGGAAGAGTTGACCGGTTTTGATGCCGAGCGGCTAACCGATTTGAAGGGCCTCTTTAAAATCACCTTGCAGGACATCCGCGATAAAAAAATGCCTGACCTAGATACCGAGTTTTTTGAGCGGGTGCTGGGTGCTGGCGAAACCGTGGCCGACGAAGCCGATTTCCGGGCCAAGGTGAAGGCGATTATCACCCGCCGCAACGAGATTTTGGCCAAAGACCGGCTGGTAACCCAGTTTCAGGACGCCGTGGTAAAAGCCAACGATTTTCAGTTGCCCGCCACCTTCCTCAAACGCTGGTTACAGGCCAACAACGACAAGTTGAACGAAGCCGACGCCGAGTCGGCCTATTACGACTACGAGCCTTCGCTCAAATGGGAACTGCTGCGCAACAAGTTAGCCACGAGCACGGGCCTGAAAGTAACCAACGAAGATTTACTCGCTTTCCTGCGGGAAACCAGTTACTTGCAGATTTTCAACATGGGGTTCTTTAGCATGTTGCCCCAAGTAGAGCTATTTGCCCAGCGCATGGCCAACGACCGCTCCGAACAGAGCAACCACGAGAGCCACGTGAATAGTGCGTTTGCCTACAAACTGTTTGATCATCTCAAGGATCAAGTAACCATCGTTGAGCATCCGTTGAGCGAAGAAGAGTTTGCCCAACTGGCCAAATAAATTTTGAGCCACTGCTTAAATTATCGGGTGGTAGCCGCTGGGCTGCCACCCTTTTTATTGCCCTATTGGTCAGGTTTAGGGCTAAATTAACGTCTGGTTTTGGCCAAAAACCGACGAAATGTATAAATTGCCCTCCGCAACCCCTAACTTTGGAACTTAGGTTCCTGAAAAAAGGCCCTGATCCACTTTTTGCGTTGTTTTTAACCCAGTTTTTGCTTTTGCGATGAAAGTTACGCCCTTAGACATCCGTAAGAAACAGTTCGAGAAAGTAACTTTTGGTGGTTACAATAAAGACGATGTAAATGCTTACATGTCGGCCTTATCGCAAGCCTGGGAGCAACTTTTTCAGCGGAGTAACGAAACGGAGACCAAACTGACCGCCACCACTACCGAACTGAACCGCCTGCGCGAAATGGAAGGCTCGCTGCTGCGCACCATCCGCCTGCTGGAAGACAACAACCACTCCACCCGCGAAAACGCCAAAAAGGAAGCGGAGATCATCGTGCTCGACGCGCGCGTGAAAGCCAACCAAGCCCTAGAAGATGCCCGCCTCAAAGCCAAAACCCTGATCCGCAACGCCAACCAGCAAATTTACCAGTCGTTGAACGAGATGCGCGAAGAGCTACGTAAACTCGACTACTCGTGCCGCTTGCTGGAAAAACAGCGCGATGTGCTCATCAACGAAATGCGCACGTTCATCAACGAAACGGTGGGCAAAATTGAGCAAGTGGAGGCCCACAAGCGCACCGTTTTCTACGAAGACGAAATCAAAAAGGCCAACCAAATGATGCAGCAGGCCAACGAGGCCGTGCGCCAAGAAATTAGGGAGATGGAACAGTTGCCCCAACCCGAGGCACGCCCACTTAATGGCAGCCAGCAAGGTGCCCCGGCCGCCAAGCCCCTGCCTAACCCGCCTGCGGCCAAGCCCTCGCTCGGTTCCTTTTTCGATACGCTTTGACAAAGGCTGGCCCAAGTGCCAGCCTTGTTTTTAAGATGACGAAAAAGTTAATTTTTGATGATTTGCCCCCCAGCCCGGCGATTAGGCCAACTCTTTGGCGTTTTTCGGTGTTAACAAATCGGCGGGGGTCAAATGGAAGGCGGGTGCGTCCCGCATTTTTTGCCTACCCTTGCCAGTTGAAATTAGCAGGTGTTCAACTAATTGACAATCAGATATTTAATTTTTTACTCGAGCCAACATGAAAATCGGGATCGTGTGTTACCCCACCTTTGGCGGCAGTGGCGTAGTGGCCACCGAACTAGGCAAAGCCCTAGCCGACCAAGGGCACCAAATCCATTTTATCACCTACGAGCAACCCACCCGGCTGGTGGACTTGTTCAACGAAAACATTTTCTACCACAAAGTTGACATCCGCTCGTACCCGCTGTTCGAGTACGCCCCTTACGAACTGGCCCTGGCCAGCAAAATGGTGAACGTGGTTAAGTACGAGTCGCTGGACTTACTGCACGTGCACTATGCCATCCCCCACGCTTCGGCCGCGTTTATGGCCCGCGAGATTTTGCGCTCCCAGGGTGTGTTCGTACCGTTTGTAACTACCCTGCACGGTACCGACATTACCCTAGTGGGCAAAGACGAAACCTACGAACCCGTGGTAACGTTCAGCATCAACCAGTCGAACGGGGTAACGGCCGTGTCGGAAAGCCTTAAAAACGATACTTACGCCCAGTTCAGGGTCAATAAGGAAATCGATGTGATCCCTAACTTTATCGACCTCAACCGCTTTAAAAAGCAGAAGAAAGAGCACTTTAAAACCGCTATTTGCCCCAACGGCGAGCGGCTGATCGTCCACACCTCCAATTTTAGAAAAGTAAAGCGGATCGACGACGTGATCAAGGTGTTTTGCCGCCTGCGCAAGCTCATCCCGGCCAAACTGCTGCTGGTGGGCGACGGCCCCGAACGCCGCCGTATTGAGGCCCTTTGTCAAGAATTGGACATCCATGAAGATGTGCGCTTTCTGGGCAAATTGGAGCTTATCGAGGAGGTGCTTTCCGTGGCCGATGTGTTCTTAATGCCTTCCGAGAAAGAAAGTTTTGGCCTGGCCGCCCTCGAGGCCATGGCCTGCGAGGTGCCCGTGATCTCGAGCAACACCGGCGGCCTGCCCGAACTGAACATCCACGGCGTTACCGGGTTTTTGAGCAACGTGGGCGATATCGACGACATGGTGCGCAACACGCTCGTGGTGTTGGACGAGGCCAACCTGCCCCGTTTCAAAGAAAACGCCCTGGCCCGCGCCCGTGAGTTCGACGTGGACCACATCCGGCCCATGTACGAGCGGGTGTACGAGCGGGTGCTGGCCCAGCACCGCACCGAGGCCCTGGCCCACTAACTTAACTTGACGGCCCGCACCCCAATGAGCACCGGGTAGTCGGGGTCGCGGTGGTCCAACTCGCGGCGGGTAAAGTGCTCCTGGCTGCGGCCTTGCAACAACGCCGTGGCAGCCAGCACGTTGCCATAAGCGGTTACCGTTACCTGGCCAGGGCCGAACACCTCACTGAAAAGTTGGAGGGCGGCCCGGTCGGTGAGCCGCCAGTAGTCGCCCCAGCGGTCCATATCGAAGCGGGACACCTGGGTGATGCCCGGCAAGGTGGCCAGCAACACCCCGCCGGGTTTGAGCAGGCGGTGCGCCCCGGCAATGGCTTCGCGCAAGCGGTAAATTACGTGGAAGGTTTGGGTGCAGATGAAGCAGTCGGCCACGTTGGCGGGCAGCGTTTCGGGCTGGTCCAAATGACCGATGAGGGTGGCCGCATACTCGTGGGCATCCACGTGCAGCACCTCGTAGCGGGTTACTTGGCCCGCCCCAAACTGCTCGCTGAACTCGCTGCTGGCCACCTCGAGGGCCACGCCCCGGATGTCGGCGCGGTACTGGGCCATAAAATGGTCCATGTAATAGCGGTCCACTGGTTGGCCCTGGCTAAACCCAAAGTCGCGGGTGTGGGGCTGCAAGCGGCGCAGTCCGGCCAATTGGCGGCTCCAAGCCTGGCCCCAGGCCCGCCGCTGGGCTACCAGCCAGCGTTTGATCTTTTTTAATCGTTTAATAATGAGATACTTGCGCCCTTGTCCAAATCCGGCGTAAAACTCGCTGGTGAGGGCGCGCATGGCCCGGTGCTCGGCCAGAGGCTGGGGCTGCACCGGAGGGGCCTGGGCGGCCAGTTCCACATCAAACCGGTGGGTGGTTCCCGAGTGTACGCCCGTGTTGTCGTTGCCGATGTTCTGCACCAGCGAAGCCCCCGGCCAAAGGGTCAGTTTGCGGTTCACAAACAGCGAGGCGTACCAGCGGATGGCCCAGGCATCCACCCCGCCCGTGATCTGGTCGCGCAAAATGTTGGTGTAAGGGAAATGCCCGTAGTCGAACTCCTGGCTGCGTCCGCTGCCCTCGATCTGGGCCAGTAGCTTGGCCGCGTCCGGTTCAAAATACCGCCAAGCCCTGGCCCAGGTGGCCCAGCCCCAGCAGCCGGGGTTTTTAGAGAAGTAAGTGCCCGGCAACCTTTGCCCGGCCGAGGGCCGCAGCGGGTAGCAGTAGCCGTGTACCGCTGCCACTTTTTCTTCGTCCGCATAAAAATCCAGGGCCTGGTTCAGGTACCGCAAAAACTGCGGGGAGGTAACCAGGTCGTCTTCCAGCACAATCACCCGGCCGTGGGCTTGCACCAGCTCGGTTACCCCGCTAATGATCGAGTTGGCCAGCCCCAAGTTTTGGGCACGCTCCACCAGTTGCACCTGGCCGCACCAAGCCCGCTCGTCCACCAGGCGGCGCACCTCGGCAATCGCGGCCCGATCCGCCTCAGTGGCCGAGGCTTTTGGCCCGTCGGCAAATACGTACAACGTGGAAGCGGCCGCCAGCTCGTTGCGGGCCAATGCCTCCAAAGTGCGGCGGGTATGGGCGGGGCGTTTGTACACAAATAGCGCAATGGGCGCGGGCATGGGTTATTTGCTATTTAAAGGATTGCATGATTAAATGATTGTTTCGCCTAATTATCAATCATTTACAGATATAAAACACGAAATAGCTATTAGATTTTGGTATTACTTCGGTACGAAAACTTTCAAGCTATCAATACTACGGTTAAACTCGGGCAATCCGCTTCTTCGTTATTAAATAATTGATAATCAGAGAATAAGAACTTTTTGAATAAAACGTCAATCTTTTGTATCCGCGACGATCCATCCCTAAAGCAACCAGGTTTCTCGTTACAAGCCTCACCGTTTTCCCTACAAACCTACTACACAACCGGGCCAAGCAAAACCTTGCGCTTTTGCGGTTGGTCCAGTTCTCCCGAACCAAACCGCTACTCGGTTGAGCCATGCCCGCGCAGATGCGCATCTCGCGCGCGGATGAGCCGCTCCAGCGGGGCCAGGGTGAGGTAAGCCGCAATGGCCCGGTCGGCCCGGTCGGGGAACAGCCGCCACAAGCCACGGGTGGCCCGGAACCGCCTAAACAGCCGATACCCAAGCCGGGAGTGCCAGGTATTGAGCAAGTTGCGGTTCACCCAGCGCACATAGCCTGGCTTGACAATCTCGCGCAGCACCCCCTCGCTGAGTGGGGGCAGTGGTTGGGCCAGGGCTGCCTGGTGTTGTTGATAATTGCGGTAGTCGCGGGGCAGCGTCAGCCGTTCCAAGTCCAGCTCGTGCCGCGCAAAAAACTCCGTTTGCCAATGGCGGTTGGCCCGCAGCTCGGGGGGTAACCGCAGCATGGCCAGGGCAATTTCCGGTTCCGCCAGCGGGGCAAACGGCTGGTAGCCCAAGGCCCGGGGCACCTGCCACAAGTATTTGAGCAGCATCATTTTAGTGCGCAGGGCTTCAATCACCCGGAAACGCGGATCGGCCAAATCGGTGCTTTTTTCCGCAAAATACGCTTCTAAAATGGGGTTGCGGGGCACGGTTTTTTGTAATTGCGCGCCTTCGGCGTTTTTGCCGTGGGCAAAAGCGAGGTGGCGCACCTCACTCGGCGAGCGAACGGGCGGCACTTCCATTTTACCGGCCCAGGCATCGCCCAAGGCCCCGGAAAGTAACGGCCTTTGCCCCCAGCCCAAGGCCGCGATTTTGTGGTAAAACTCTAGTTGATACATGCCATGCGCGTGGGTGGAAGGGCCAAACAGGGCGTACCAGTCGGGCAGGTAGCGGCCCAGGGTGGCCAGCTCGATGGGCCACCAGCGCAGGCCGTACCGCTGGGCCAGCAAGCGGGCATGTACCACCTCCACGCTGCCCGCCTGCGGGTCCGACACGCCGTAGGTAAACGCGGCCAGTTCGGCGGGCTGGGGCCACAGGGCCAGCAGTAGCCGCGAGTCGAGGCCACCACTGAGCGGAAGCACCACCTCCCTACCTGCCAGCCCGGCCCGCCACTGTTCCAGGCGTTGCCGGATCATTTCCAACACCTCGTCGGGCGTGCTGCGGCTGGCCAGTTGATCTAGCAGTCCCTGGTCGGGTGCGAGGTTGGCAATGGCAAATTGGCCGCCAACAATGGTTAACCGGCTGGCCGGAGGCAGGAACCGCACCCCGCGCACGGGCGTGTGCCCAAACACCGAGTAGCCAAACGCCAGGTAGTTTTGCAAGCCGGGCCAATCCCAATCAAAATTTTCATAATCAATTACTTGCAAGATATTTCCTCCCGCCCGGCTGGTGCGTTCATGGTAAAAAATGGTTTCGGTGGCCAGCCAATCGGTTTGGAGGGTGGGCATTAGGCTTTCAGCAATTGAACATCCAGGCGGGGGTACTGGCAGTTAAACGTGTAGTCGGCCAGGGCGGCCTCGTTTTCCACGATAAAGTAAAACAGGAAATCGCGCACGGCGTAGTAGTCAAGCAACTCCTGGTTGGCTCGGTTCACCTCCACCAGCCGGTATGAAAGCTGGCGGGCATCCAACCAGCGGTTGATTTTTTGGCTGTAGCGGCTCCAGCGCGAAGGCACGCTGGGGCGCAGGGCCTCCACGGTTTGGTTCACGGCCAGGCTCGTGCCCGCCGGGGCCGCGTTAAACCGTTGGGCAAAGGCGGCAGTGGCCCGCAAAAACGGAAATTCAAACTCAAAGGTCTGCACCGGCCACTGGCCGGGCTGCTCCAGTAAGGGCCGGGCCGTTGGGGCAGGCCGGGGCTGGGGCATGTGATGAGGGGGCAGGGCTTCCGCATACTGTTCCATTACCTGTAACCAAGTTTCGGGCATGGCGTCGCGCTGGCGCGAGCCAGGGTGCCACTGGTGAAAGTTGGCCACCGTGGCCACAGGCACCCGAATTGGCTGATAATTAGCGCGTTTCAATCGGGTAAGCATCTCCATGTCTTCCATGCCCCACACCCGGAAGTACTCGTTGTAAAGGCCAACTTGGGCCAACGCGGCCCTCGGCAGCACTACTAGCCCCCCGCTGCCCCCAAACGTACTGGTGGGATGAGGGTAAGTACGATCAAACTCAAGCCGGGCATAATCCCGGAAATCTTCTGGCATATAATAACATTGGTAATGCAAAAACGACCCCGGCTGGGTCAACTCGGCTAACTTCTCCACAAAAAGAGGCGAGTAGATGAGGTCGATGTCCACCATGACCAAGTGCTGGCCCGTGGCGCGGGCAATGCCCAGGTTCAGGGCCTGGGCGCGGGACCAGAACCGGCCTCGGGTAGGGTAATACTGGTAGTGTACCCGTTCAAACTGGGCACACAAGGCCGCAATTTCGGCCTGGCGGCCTAGTTCGCTGCCATAATCGCTGAAAATGACCTCGAAATCGCGGTTGGTTTGGGCTTGCAAGGAGGCCAAGCAGCGGCCCACCCGGTCAGGCTCGCGGTTGCGGTAGGGCACAATAAACGAGAAATTGGGCAAAGTGGCGACGGGTTAGGGGCCAAAAATAGTAGCTTTTGCCTAACCGAACTGCCCAGTGAACTTGGCTCTGGTGAGTAGAAGCCATTTAAGCGGTCTCTTCCTCGGTCTGGGTCTGTTTTTCGTAGAGGTCGCGGTAGGGGCCGGGCTGGGCCAGCAGGTCCACGTGGGTACCCCGTTGCACAATGCGGCCATCGTCCAAGATCAGGATCAGGTCGGCCAGTTTAGCCGACGACACTCGGTGGGAGATGATAACCGTAGTGCGCCCGCGCATGATGCGTTGCAAGTTGTTCAAAATTGCGTTCTCGGTTTTGGTGTCCACGGCGGAGAGCGAGTCGTCCAGAATCAAAATTTTGGGGTCGCGCACAATGGCCCGGGCAATCGAGACCCGCTGTTTCTGGCCACCCGAGAGGGTAATGCCCCGTTCACCAATTTCGGTGTCAAATTTTTTGGGAAACTCGATGATGTTGCCGTACACGTCAGCATCCTTGGCGGCTTGTTCAATGGCGGCCTGGCTCAGGTGGGTTTGCACCCCAAAAGCGATGTTGCGGCCAATCGTGTCGGAAAACAAGAACACATCTTGCGGCACGTAGCCAATTTGGCGGCGCAAGCTGGCCAGTTGGTAGTCCCGAATTGGCTCCCCGTCGATGAGCACCTGGCCCTGCGTGGGATCGTACAGACGGCAAATGAGGTTGGCCAAAGTGGACTTACCGCTGCCCGTACCGCCCAAAATAGCCACCGATTGCCCCGGCTCGAGGCCAAAACTCACTTGGTGCAAGGCTTCAATGCCCGAGTCGGGGTAGGTAAAGCTCACTTGCTCGAACCGCAGCGACCCTTGCAACTCGCGGTCTAAGTTACGCTCCGACACCAGGTCGGTTTGGGTTTTCAAGAACTCGTTGAGCCGGGCTTGGGAGGCTTCGGCCCGTTGGACAATGCTCGTGATCCAGCCCAGCGAGGTAACTGGCCAGGTAAGCATGTTGATGTAGATCACAAACTCCGCGATGTTACCGGCGGTGATGGTGCCATTGATCACCTCGCGCCCGCCCACGTACACGGCCAAAATGGTGCTTAGCCCAATGAGGGTAAAAATAACGGGGGTGAACAGCGCATCTACCAAAGCCCGCTTCATGGCTTTTTGCTTGTACTCTTCGCTTTTGCTGGCAAAATTGGCCACCGACTCGCCCTCCCGCACAAACGATTTGATGACCCGGATGCCCGAAAACGCTTCTTGCACGAACGTGGACAAGCCAGACAGGCTTTTCTGGATTTGTTCGGAATAGCGGTTCACCAAATTATTGACATAATACACACTCACCGACAGCACGGGCAGGGGCAACAGCGACCAAACCGTAAGCTCCACGTTCACCGTGAGCATGTACCCGATCACTAACACAAACGTAACCAGCATATTAAGCCCGTACATAATGGCCGGGCCAAGGTACATGCGCACGTTGCCCACATCTTCCGAGATGCGGGCCATGAGGTCGCCGGTATTGTTGCGGCGGTAGAAACTAAGGGGCAAAGTTTGGTAGTGGGCGTAAATCTCGTTTTTGAGGTCAAACTCCACCAACCGCGACATGACGATGATGGTTTGCCGCATCAGGTACAAAAACCAACCGCGCACCAAGGCCATGATCACGATGAGCACCCCGTAGATCAGCACGGTGCGGGCCAGGTCGTCAAACACCGCCGTCTCGGCATTGGTATCTTTAAAAAGCCAATATAGGTGGATGTTATCCGCCACCAGGTCAAACGCATAACGCACCAATTGGGCCGGGGCAATGGCAAACACGTTGGACAGCGCGGTAAACACCGTGCCCCAAATGAGGTGCCACTTGTACTTGAGCAGGTATTTGTTGATGTAGGCGAGTTCTTTCACGAAAAAGTGCCCGGCCAAGAGGGCAAAACGGACTTACAACTCCAAAATTACCGCCAAAGTTTGGGATAAACAGCCCCGGCCGCGAACAATGGCCTCAAAGGCTGCCCCAGCCCAGCAGCGGCCGGTGAAACAATTGGCCTTGGTCCACCACCAATGGCGAGGCCACGTTGTGGTGGTACAACTGGCCCGTGCCCAGGCCCTGGGGCAAGCTAGGCTGGCAGGCGGCGGCAAACTGGCTAATGGCGTTGAGGCCCACGTTGCTTTCCAGGGCGGAGGTGATCCACCAGCCAATGCCCTGCTGCTGAGCCAGTTGGATCCAATGAGCGGTTTCGGCCAGGCCGCCCAGCAAGGTAGGTTTGAGCACGATGAACCGAGGGCGGAGGCTGGCCAACAACTCGGCCCGGGCGGCCGGGGGCACGCCAATCAGCTCCTCGTCCAGGGCGATGGGCACGGGCGAGGCCGCGCACAACTCGGCCAGGGCCTGGGGCTGGCCCGGCTTAATGGGTTGCTCGATGGAATGCAGGCCCAGCGGGGCCAAGGCCCGTAATTTGGCCGGAGCTTCGGCGGCAGTGAAGGCCCCATTGGCATCCACCCTCATTTCAAGTTGGTTAGCGGGGTAGCGACGGCGCAGGTCGGTGAGCAGGGCCAGTTCGGTGGCAAAGTCCAACGCCCCGATCTTGAATTTGAGGCAACGAAAGCCCGCCGCTATTTTCTCCTCGGCTTGTTGGCGCATGGTGGCCTCGGGGCCCATCCACACCAGGCCGTTGATGGGCAGGCCCGCCCGCCCGCTGGTGAACGCCCGCACGGGGGCCGAGTTGACCGAGAGGATGTGCTCGCCGCCGTGCTGCCAATCGAGCAGGGCGGTTTCCAGGGCAAACCGCACGCTGGGGAGAGCTTCAGTTTGCTGGCGCAGCCACTGGCCCGCCGGGCTACTAAGGGCGTTGGTAAAATCGGCCAAGGGTGAAAACCCGCCCGGCCCACTGGGGTAAACCGCCAACTGACCAGCACTAAACTGCTGGTTGTTAAAGGCTTGCACCAAGGCCGCCAACTGCGCCTCAAACTCCGGCCGGTGGTCCGGGCTGAGGCCGGGCAGGGGGGCTGCCTCGCCCCAACCCTCGCTGGCCGGCCCCTCGGCGGCGTGGCTCAGGCGCAGGTAAAAAGCCCGGTGGTAGGTGAGCACCCCCCGGCTGGTGCCCGCCTCAAATTTGAAGGGTAAAGTATGGGCTTGGTAACGCAGTTGCAACATAGTGAGAAAAACCGGGGGTAGG
>JALONO010000152.1 GCA_025454895.1 Bernardetiaceae bacterium | reverse complement strand
CAGAGTTCGGCCTGCAAGGTGGCCTTTGTTTCCACCAACTCCATTGTGCAGGGCGAGCAGGTAGCCATTTTGTGGGGCGTGCTGCTCCAACGGTACAAGGTCAAGCTCCACTTTGCCCACCGCACCTTTAAATGGAGCAACGAGGCCAAGGGCAACGCGGCCGTGTACTGCGTCATCATCGGCTTCGCCAATTTCGACACGCCCGACAAGCGCATTTTTGACTACCAGGACATCCGGGGCGAGGCCCACGAACTGAAGGCCAAAAACATCAACCCCTATTTGGTGGATGCCAAAGACGTGCTGGTGGCCAAACGGAGCAGCCCCATTTGCCAGGTGCCGAAGATCAAGTTTGGCAACCAACCCATCGACGGGGGCTGGCTCATCCTGGACGAAGAAACCAAGGCCAAGGCCGTGGCCGACGAGCCGTTCATCGCCAAGTTTATCCGGCGGTATTACGGCAGCGAAGAATTTATCAACGCCAAGGTGCGGTACTGCCTCTGGCTCCCCCAGTACGAGCCGGGCGAACTCAGGAAGTCAAAATTCATCATGGAAAGGCTCCGGTTGGTGCGGGAATTTAGGCTGGGCAGCGGGCGGCAGGTTACCCAAAAACTGGCCGACGTGCCCACCCAGTTTGCCTTCGTGTCGCATGAGGAGACCGATTACATCATTATCCCGAGCGTATCTTCCGAAAGGCGGAAATACATCCCGATGGGCTTTATGTCGGCCCAAGAAATCGCCAGCAACCTGTGCCTCATCATCCCCAACGCCAAACTTTTCCATTTTGGGGTGTTGAGTTCAGAAATGCACATGGCCTGGGTAAGCGCGATTGGTGGTCGCTTAGAAAGCCGTTATCGTTATTCCAACACGGTGGTTTACAACAACTTCCCCTGGCCGCTGGAGCCCACCGCCAAGCAGGTGGAGGCCATCGAGGCGGCGGCCCAGCAAGTGCTGGACGCGCGGGCCCAGTTCCCCGGCAGCTCGCTGGCCGACCTGTACGACCCCGTGGCCATGCCCGCCACCCTGGCCAAGGCCCACCAAGCCCTGGACCGGGCCGTCGACCTGGCCTACCGTCCCCAGCCGTTCACGGGCGAGGCCAACCGGCTGGAATTTCTGTTTGATTTGTACGAAAAATACACGGCGGGCCTGTTTGCCCCCGGCAAGCCCAAGCGGGCGAAAAAGTGATGGGTTGGGTTAAGGCCGCAACTGGTTACGTGCCACGGCGTGATTAATTAAGAAGATAGTAAATTGCTGATTATTAGTCAAGTACTTGACTTTCTTAATTCTGCGTAAACGCGAAGGTGATCAGGTTGGCTCCCATCCGCAGGGCTTGCTGGCGTTTTTCCTCGGGGTCGTTGTAGATGGTTTGATCCTCCCAGCCATTGCCGAGATCGCACTCGTAACTATAAAACACCACGAGCCGCCCCTCGAAAATAAGTCCAAAACCTTGGGCGGGCTTGCCGTCGTGTTCGTGGATTTTGGGCAGCCCCCCGGCAAATTTGTATTTCTGGTTGTACACGGGGTGGCTAAAGGGCAGTTCCACCAGTTCCAGTTCGGGGAATACTTTTTTCAGTTCTTTGCGGATAAATTTATCGAGCCCGTAGTTGTCGTCGATGTGCAGGAACCCGCCCGAGATGAGGTACTTGCGCAAGTTTTGGGCCTCTGCGTCGCTGAACACCACGTTGCCGTGGCCGGTCATGTGGACAAACGGGTAGGCAAACAGTTCGGGGCTGCCCGGTTCCACCACTTCCTCCTCTTCGTCGAGGTTGAGGTTGAGGTTCCGGTTGCAAAACGTGATCAGGTTGGGCAGGGCGGTTTTGTTGGCGTACCAATCGCCGCCGCCGTTGTACTTAAGCTTGGCGATTTTGAGGGCGCGGTCTTGGGCCAGCACGGGTTGGCTGAACAGCAGCAGGGCTAGCAAAGCAAAGAATAACTTCATGGGCTAGGTGGAGAAATTACAATTAGCTTAAAACTAATCCTTGGCTCATCGTAAACAAAATGTCGGCAGTCATACCCCCTCACGCTTCCACGGCTTCGGGCAGGGCCGCGGGTGTGGGGTCTTCCTCCGCCGGTACTTCGTCCTTCTCAATCCGCAGGTTGTCGATGATGAACGTTTGCCGCTCAGGCGTGTTTTTGCCCATGTAGTAGGCCAGCAATTTCGGGATCGGCATATCGTGCCGCAAAATGATCGGTTCCAGTTTAATGTCATCGCCGATGAACTTGCCAAACTCATCGGGCGAGATTTCACCTAGGCCCTTGAACCGGGTAATCTCCGGCTTGCCGCCTAGTTGCTTAATGGCTTTTTGTTTTTCTTCTTCCGAATAACAATAAAAGGTTTTTTGCTTGTTCCGCACCCTAAATAGCGGAGTATCAAGGATATACACGTGGCCGTTGCGCACCAAGTCCGGGAAAAACTGGAGGAAGAACGTCATCATCAGCAACCGGATGTGCATCCCGTCCACGTCGGCATCGGTGGCGATCACGATGCGGTTGTAGCGCAGGCCTTCCAGCCCGTCCTCGATATTGAGGGCGTGTTGCAATAGGTTAAACTCCTCGTTTTCGTACACGATTTTTTTGGTGAGGCCAAAGCAGTTGAGCGGTTTGCCCCGGAGGCTAAACACGGCCTGGGTTTGCACGTCGCGGGCCTTGGTAATGCTGCCGCTGGCCGAGTCGCCTTCGGTGATGAACAGGGTGGTGTCAAACCATTTGTCGTCGGGCTTGCCCTCGTTCAGGTGCAAGCGGCAATCGCGCAGTTTCTTGTTGTGCAGGTTGGCCTTTTTGGCCCGCTCGTTAGCGAGTTTTTTAATGCCCGCGATCTCCTTCCGCTCCCGCTCCGACTGGGTGATGCGTTTCTCGAGCGCGTCGGCCACGGCCTTGTTCCGGTGCAGGTAGTCGTCCAGGGCTTTGCTCAAAAAGTCGTTCACAAACTTGCGCATGCTCACCCCGTCGGGGGCCACGTTGAGGCTGCCCAGCTTGGTTTTGGTTTGCGATTCGAACACCGGCTCCTGCACGCGCACGCTCACCGCGGCCACAATGGAGGCCCGGATGTCGGACGCTTCGAAGCTTTTTTTGTTCTTGCTAAAAAAGTCTTGCAGGGTTTTGGCCACCGCCTCGCGGAAGGCGGCCAAGTGGGTGCCGCCCTGGGTGGTGTATTGCCCGTTCACGAACGAGTAATATTCCTCGCCGTAGCTCTCGCCGTGGGTCATGGCCACCTCGATATCGTCGCCCCGCAGGTGGATGATGGGGTAGCGGGCCTCGTCCGGGTTAATTTTACGGCCCAGCAAATCGGCCAGCCCGCGCTGGGAAAAATATTTTTGCCCGTTAAAATTGAGCGTAAGGCTCGAGTTGAGGTAAGCGTAGTTCCAAATTTGGTCTTCCAAAAACTCAGGGATGAACCGATAGTGCTTGAAAACGCTGTCGTCGGGTTCAAAGGTGATCAACGTGCCGTTTTTCTCCTTGGTAGGGGCCACGGGGTGGTCTTTGATCAGTTTGCCTTGGCTAAACTCGGCGCGCTTGGTTTCCCCCTCCCGGAACGACTGTACCACAAACCGGGTGGCCAGGGCGTTCACGGCCTTGGTGCCTACCCCGTTGAGGCCCACCGATTTTTGGAACGCCCCGCTGTCGTACTTGCCGCCGGTGTTGATTTTGCTCACGCAGTCGATCACCTTGCCCAGCGGGATGCCCCGGCCGTAGTCGCGCACCTCCACCCGGTGTTCGGTAATGGTGATGTCGATTTGTTTGCCATTGCCCATGGTGTGCTCGTCGATGCTGTTATCGACGATCTCTTTCACCAGCACATAAATCCCGTCGTCGGGCGAGGAGCCGTCGCCCAGTTTGCCGATGTACATGCCCGGCCGCAGGCGGATATGTTCGTTCCACTCCAGCGAGCGGATGCTGTCTTCGTTGTAGGTAGGAGAGGTGGCGGTTCCGTTGGCCATCTTAATTGTAATTAATTGGCCCAAAGTTAACCCAAAACCCCGGTTGCGCAAAGGGTTTTTATTTAAAAAATGAATTGGGATATTTAATAAATAATTTGATCGACCTATTTGCCAATTGCTCAACGGAGGTGGGCTAACGGATCAACCCCAATATAAATTCCTCCAAAACCGGAAAACCAGGCATTTATTTACCCCGCCGAGTAGAAAAACACCGCAAAATAGTGGCAGGCCCCGCCCGCCAGCACAAACAAATGCCAAATGGCGTGGTGGTACACCAGTTTTTTCCATAGGTAAAAAACCACGCCCACCGTAAAGCACAGGCCCCCAGTGGCAATGAGGGCCATGCCCGGCCCCGGAATGGCCGCTAGCATCGGTTTGAGGGCCACCACGGCCAGCCAGCCCATGCCCAAATAAATGGCCGTGGACAACAAGTTAAACCGGCCGGTAAAGAATAGTTTGAACACAATGCCCGCCCCGGCAATGCCCCATACCACTAGCAGCAAAAACAGGCCCCAATGGCTGTGGCGCAAACTCACCACCGCAAACGGGGTGTACGTGCCCGCGATCATGAGGTAAATACCGATGTGGTCCACCACTTGTAGTGCCCGCTTGGCCCCCGGCCCGTGGATACTGTGGTAAAGCGTGGAAGCGGTAAACAAAAAAGTGATGGCCGCCCCGTACACCACAAAGCTGGTGAGTACCTCGGGGCCGCCCAGTTGTTGGGCTTTTACAATTAAAAATGCCAAGCCTACCGCGCTCAGTACGGCCCCCAGGCCGTGGGTGAGGGCATTGGCCAGTTCTTGTTTAAAATAATGTGGGCCTCTTTCCATGATAACTTACAGGGATTTTGTTTATATCAAAAACGGGCGTAAATTTACTTTGTTACTAAAAACCCTTAATTTGCAACCTTAAAGCATCCTTTTAGGTTATTTATCCGTATTACCTATCAAAGTGTCTTTGTAAACCAATGTTCGCTAATAGATCAAATAAAAATATGAAAAAGGCAGGATGGTTAAGTTTGGTGTCGGCTGGCCTTTTATTGGGCAGCGGCCAAGTGTTTGCTCAAGAAGTTGACGACGTGTACTTTACGCCCAAAGATCGCGGCCAGGCCGTGTACTTGAGCAATGCCGATCTGCGGGCGCAGAACGCTAACCTCGTTAACGATCTGAAAGACAGCCCCATGCGTTCCAAGTTCGCCAACCCGGATTTTCAAGCCGGCCAGGTGAACAACTCGCAGTTGGCTTATTTCAAAAAAGACTATTTGACCAGGCCGTCGTATTTCAACGGCATGTTCCGCAACCCCTATAACCTGAGCTTTGTGAACGGGTTTAACGGTTGGGGCCGGGCCGGGCTAGGTTTTGGCCTAGGCATGGGCATGAACCCCTGGATGATGAACAGCATGGGCATGGGTTGGGGCATGGATCCGTGGATGATGAACCAAATGGCCATGTGGGGCGATCCTTGGATGATGAACAGTGGCTTTGGCATGAACCCCTGGATGATGAACGGCATGGGCATGTGGGGCATGGATCCTTGGATGATGAACAGCATGGGCTGGGGCGGCTGGGGTATGGATCCTTGGATGATGGGCAACCGCTTTGGCATGGGCTGGGGCGGCGGCTGGGGGATGAACTCCTGGATGATGGCCAACCGTTGGGGTTGGGGTGGCTGGGGCATGAGCCCTTGGTGCCGCCCGGCAGTGCTGGTGGATAACCAACGCAATACTTACCTGAGCACGGCCAATTCTTACGAGCAACTGCGCAACACGTACTATAACGACCAAACGCGCACCTCGCCAAACGCCAACTTCTACCAAACGGCCAACAATTCGTACTATGGCCGCAACACCGAGTACGGTAATTTTGAAAACTCGAGCATCAACCGGGCTGGCTATGCTGGTTACGCCGAGAGCCAAAGCAGTAGCGGCCGCCAAGGCACCTACGATTGGGGCCAAGGTCGTTCGTCGGGCTACAATGGCCGCAACAGCGACTGGAACATGAACCGCAGCTCGTCAAGCTGGGGCGGTAGTTCGGGCAGCTACGGCGGTGGCGGTGGCGGCGGAGCCAGCTACGGTGGTGGCGAACGCTCCTACGGTGGTCGCGGTGGCCGGGGCAACTAACCCGCCTCTCTGTTAACAGGTAAGCTTTAAACCTCTGTAAATATTATAAAACCTTACGCGCCGGGGCGCGTAAGGTTTTTTGTTTTGCATGAATGTTGGAAAACAGAAGTTTACCCAGGCCCGTGCGAGAAGCCCTAGTGCCTGGTTATGCTAACCCTGTTTTCCTCATGAAGATTTTCTCTACCCTCGTCGTTATTTGCGCCATGCTAACGGGCCAGGCGGCCAGTGCCCAAGACACCACCGTGTGGAACGGCCGCCGCTGGACCAAAGGCTTGCCCCAAGCTCAAACCTGGGCGGTACTAGACACCGGAACTATTTATGCCACCCAAACCCAGGGCGGTTTCACCTGCCGGGCCTTGTTGCTCAACCCCCAGGCCCAATTGTTGGTAAAAGGGGGCCAGCGGGTAAGTGTGGAACTAGATATTGCCCTCCAACCGGAAGCCTTGCTCCGAATTGCGGACAGCAGTGTGGTGTCCACCCAGCAAGGCAACGTAAACAACGAGGGCACCATCGAACTCACCGGCGGCTCGTTGGTGCAACTCAATCCGCGCTCGGCGTTCAATGGGGGCGGTGGTTTCGTGCAAATTCAGCAGAACCCGGCCCCTAGTGGCAGCATCCCGCCTATTTGGTCGGCCCCGGTGCGCAACTTCGCGCTTAGTAACTTCCAGTTTGTGCCGGAGTTCCTCCCTTACCAAGCTGACCCGGCTACCAATACCATTGGCCTCCAAATTTCACCAGTGGCCACGCCCGGGGCGGGCTACATGGGCTATTTGCCTGCCCAAGTACGCTTTGAGGGCGCGTTTAACACGGGCGATATCGACTTGCCTTTGCAAGATTTTACCAGTTGCTACTTTTTGTGGGCTTACACCATGCTGGGCAACCCTTACCCTTCGGCCTTGGACGTGGAAGCTTTTATCCGCGACAATGCCAACGTGATTTTGGACGGCAATGTGTGGGTTTGGGATACGGAAAAGCAACAGGTTGTGCTGTTAAATAAACTCACGCCCCGCCGCCTCAGCCCCGGCCAAGGCTTTTTTGTACAGATCAGTCCCCTGGCGGCCGCTGACCCGAGCAATCTGAAAATCCGCTTCCGCAATGCCCACCGTACCAACCAAAGTGCCCGGTTTTACCGGACGGAACAAGATTTTAGCACCCTCCGGCTCACTTTGCGCCACCCCGCTGGGCAAGACCAAGTAGCCCTAGCGGTTGGCCCCCAGTTTGGCCCCGGCCCTGACCAAGGATACGACGGGCCTAAGGTAGCCTTTGCCGCCCAGCCAGTGTACCTGGCCCTGCAACCGGGCCAAGCCCCAATGGCCAGCCTGGCCGTGGCGGAGGTTCGCGAGCTGCCCTTGCGCGTGCGGGTGAGCCAAACCGGCACTTATCACTGGCAGGCCGAAGCAGGCCAAGGTTGGCTGTTGCTGGACCGCCACACGGGCCGTCGGTATCCGTTAGCCCAGGTCCAGGCTTTGTACCTCACGGCGGGCGAGCACGCCCACCGGTTTAGCTTGCTCCAAGCCACTGGCACCGCCGAGCACGGGCTTGCTGAACCGCAAGTGTATGCGGTGGGTAGCCGGGTGGTGATCAACCCGCCGGCTCATTTTGGTCAGGCCGCGCAGGCGCAGTTGTTCACCCTCTACGGCGAATTGTTGGGCAAGCAAACCGTGGCCAACGGGCGGCTGACCGAGTGGGAAACCCCCGTAACCCGTAGCGGCATCTATCTGATAAAACTCGAGAACGAAGGCCAAGTGAGCACGGTTCGGGTGTGGCTCGAGGCCCGGTAAGCCTCCCTCTAGGCGAACGTTTGCCGTCCTAAACCTTATTATTGCCCCACCGCCCGCCCGGCAGTGGGTTTTTGTTGGTAAAGATGTGAACAGTGGCTTTGCCCATTCGGTTTTATAGCTCTTTCTAATAACTTAGTACGGATTTTTTCTTTCTTGTTAACAAAAAATTGACTTTGAACGTGTTAGGTGAAACAAGCCGTTAAACCTAAGTAGAAGCCTACGCTCAAAGGCTAACTTTTGTGGAAAGCCAGCCTCAAAAACTGAACAAACCAAGGCTAGAAGCCAGTCGCATGGGCTGGTTCAGCGACTTGCGCCAAGTTTTAATTGATCCAGTAAATGCCGATGCGGCGATGGGCTACACTTTGCGGGCTGTTTTTGGGGGTTTGGCTATGGCCAAGTCCCGCATCGGGCCAACGCTTTCAAACGGACAGCCTCACCCGACTTTTGCCCAGCACTACCAACCCAAACAGCCGACTTGACCTCTTACTCAAGATTTCGTACGGCTACGTTTATAGCCAACGCGATAGCACGGTTATTTATGGCCAGCAAGCTGAGCGACTAGCCCAACAGTTGCGCGATAAAGCCCGCCAGGCGGTGGCTTTACGTTATCAAGGCCTGGGGTACCTTACCCAAGGCGAGCTAACCCTGGCCCTGGAACGGTTTAGCCAGGCCCTTGCCCTGGCCCGGCAACAACCCGATCCGGCCATTGTAGGCCAGTGCATGAGTAGTATTGGCCTGGCCTACTTGGAGTTGGACAACCACGCCTTGGCCGTTGAGTACTACCACCAAGGGTTGGCCCTGTTGCGCCAGGCCCGCGATGAACCGTACTATGCCTTGGTAATGAGCAACTTAGGGTATTTGAAAGACAACCTGGGCCAGCCTGACTCTGCCCAGTACTACTTTGAGCTGGCGGCCCCGTTGGCTTCAAAGCACCGGCCCGATTTCCAAGCTTTTATTCACAATGGCCTAGCTAGCTTGCAGTTAAGAAGGGGGCAACTGACCCAGGCGCGCCGCAATTTGGCCTTGGCCCGGGCCTATGCCCAACGTTACGACGATCGGTTGGACTTGGCCGATGCGGCCCGCTTGAGCGCGGAGCGTTGCCTGGCCCAGGGCCTGCCCGACTCGGCCCTGACGTATCTGGACCAGAGCCTGCAACTGGCCCGGGCGGGCGGCCTCAAGCGCAACCTTTACTTGGCCTATCAACTGGGCAGCAAAATCTTCGAGACTAAAAACGACTTGGCCTCTGCGCTGGCCTATCAAAGGCAAGCCACTACCTATCGGGACAGCGTGCAGTCGGCCAAGGCCCAAAATGCCCTGGAGTTGTTTGAGCACGAGCGGCAGCAGGGGGAGGCTGCCCAGTCCCAACTAAAGGAGCAGCGGCAAAAACTGATCGCTTATGCTAGTTGGGCCGTATTAGGGTTGGCGGTTGGCTTGGGCTTGTTCTTTCGGAAGCAATATTTGAAAACCAGGACGATTAATCAAGAGCTTACCTCGGCCAATCTTCATTTGCAAGAAACCAAGGAAGAAGTGATGGCCCAAAACGAGGAGTTGCGGCTCTATCAAGATGAAATCAAGGGCCTTAACGATAACTTAGAACAACTACTGGGCGAGCGGAGCACCGAATTGGCCCAGCGAAACCAGCAATTGGTGGAATACGCTTTTTTCAACGCGCATGGGTTGCGCGCGCCCGTGGCCACTATTTTGGGCCTTTACGAAGTGATGCGCCTCACCACCGACCTGGCCGAGCGGGAGCAAATTATTGCCCAAATAGGGGCCAAAATTGC
>JALONO010000151.1 GCA_025454895.1 Bernardetiaceae bacterium | reverse complement strand
CTGGGCCAGGCCCCGGGTGCTCAGCAGCCACAGTTCCACGTGGCCGTCCAGTACGGGCAGCCGGTTGGCATCGGTGCCCGTTAGGCCCACCTTCACGGTCTCGCCCGCGCGGGCCACCGTCTGGGTAAGCCGGGCCTGGTACTTGGTCTCGTTTAGTTGGTAGTCGGCGTAGGTAAAATGGTTGTCCGCATACTTTTGGAGGCCGCGCCATAGTTGCACCTCGTACCGTTGGCTCAGGCGCAGGCTGTCGGGCAGGCGCAGGGCAAAAGCGTAGTTGCCCGGTGGGTCGGGATGGATGGTTTGCAGCCGCTTGACGGGGATGCGCACCGGTTTGGGGTAATGTTTTCGGTAGAGGTTTTTGCCCTTGGCCCGGTAGGCGGGGCTGGTGGCCGAGGCGGCCAAGTGGGCCACGCCCAAGCCCGCCCGGCGCAGGCCCCGGTAGTACACGAACCGTACCCCGTAGCGTAGCTTTCGGTAAGTCCAGTGGGCGGGCCGGATCACCCCGTCGCGCACCACCGCCAGCCCAGCCCGGCCCAGGCCGTCGTAGTCGTCAAGGTCGATCCCGTAATCTTGTCGCCAATTATAGCCGTCGTCGGCCCGGTTCAGGGCAAAAAGCGAAACATGGCCCGCATGATGTACTTCCAGCCAGGCAGGGTCATCGGCGTCGTTGGCGGGCAAACGGGGCAGGCGGTAAGTGCCCTGGATGGCTTCCCAAGCTAGCTTTCGGCCATTGACCTGCACCTCGGTTGGGCCCAGCGGCTGGCCCAGCGTATCGGTAACGAGCAGCGACTGCCGCCGCCCGTTTTGGATAAAGCTGACCTGGGTGTTCACCGTCGACCAAAGCTGGTAGCGCACCTGGTCGTTCACCACGTCCACCCGAAGATAGTGGCCCAGCGGCAAGGGGCGGCGGTAGGTGCTGTCGACCGCGAACGAGTCGAGCACCGCGCGCCCGCGCAGCCACGCGCGCCAATCGGTGCGGGGCGTGGGGCGCACAAACTCGGCCGCCTCCCGGCCCGAGAGCGGGTAAATCCGGGAAAACGCAGAGCCTTGGCGGCTTTTGAGGAGGGGAGATTGGCCGTGGGCGGCGGCGGATAAAAATAGCCCGAGCAACAGCGTAAAGGTCTGTTTCATAGCAATTGGTTGAGGTGAAAGATCGGCTACCCGTGGTGGGCGGCTTTTGCTATTTTAATACGGATGCCGTCGATTAAAGTTACAATCCGATGCGAGAAGCCGAGTCTATTCGCCCGCCTAAAGACGTTGAACCAGCATCGGCAATAAAATGCCCTCGTCTAAAATACTCCCTCAAAAAATGGTGGAACCGATCATAAAATCCTTAATATTGAGCAAAAACTGCGACGAAACCTGGTTCACCGCCTCGTTTTTCACTTTTCCCGAGCGCATTTGTGAAAATTGCCGCTTCAATCACTATTACGAGTTGTTCTGGATGAATGGGTTACAAAAAACAAATCTATTGCCTTTGCCCATTCCAAATAAAAGTAGAATTTGCGAGTGAACAAAGTATTGAAAATGAAAGATTTGCCTGGTATTTTTCAAGAAAAGATTATTCCCTTTTATCTCCATTGACAACCGGCCTACCCTTTTGCCCAAGCTGATACTTACCAAATAACCACCCGCCCCAACGGCACCACAGGCTTATGACATTTTTTACCGTCGATCCCTTTACCCAGCGGCCCATCGAGGAGTTTGCTACCCTTACTGACGACGCTTTGATCGAGCACCTGAGCCGGGCTGCGGCCGCGTTTCCGGGCTGGCGGGCCGCCCCGGTGGAGCAGCGGGCCGAGCTGTGCCTGCGCCTGGCCGACTTGTTGCGCAGCCGCACGGAGGGCTTTGCTAGCCTCATCACCCGCGAAATGGGCAAGCCCGTCCGCGAGGCCCGGGCCGAGATCGTGAAATGTGCCTGGGCCTGTGATTATTACGCCCAAAATGCCGCCAAATTTTTGGCCGATGTGCCCGTCAATGCCGACGGCGAGCGGAGTTGGCTGCGGCCCGAACCCTTGGGCACGGTGTTGGGCATTATGCCGTGGAATTTCCCCTTTTGGCAAACTTTCCGGTTTGCCGCCCCGGCCCTGATGGCGGGCAACGTGGTGCTGCTCAAGCCCGCGCCCAACACCACCCGCTGCGGGTTGGCCCTGGCCCAGTTGCTGGAAACGGCCGGTTTCCCGCCGGGGGTGTTTCAAACCATTGTGGCCGACAACGAGCAGATCCGGCACGTGATCGGCAGCCCCTACGTGCAGGCCGTTACCCTCACGGGCAGCGAGCGCGCGGGGGTGGCCGTAGCCTCCACTGCCGGGGCCAGCCTCAAAAAAACCGTGCTCGAACTGGGCGGCTCCGACCCCTTCATTGTGCTGGCCGATGCCGACGTGAACCGCGCCGCCGAAGTGGCCGTGCAGGCCCGGATGGTCAACGGCGGGCAGAGCTGCGTGGCCGCCAAGCGCTTCATCGTCCACCAGGCCGTGGCCGAAAAGTTTTTGCACCTATGTAAAGCCGCCCTGGAACGCCTGGTCATGGGCGACCCCACGCTGGAAACCACCGACCTAGGCCCGCTGGCCCGCCCCGACCTAGTGGAAAAAATCGCCCAGCAGGTGCAACGCTCGCTCCAGAAAGGGGCCACCCTGGTACTGGGCCACCAACCCGAAGGGAACTTTTACCCGCCTACTTTGCTCACCCAAGTGCGCCCCGGCATGCCCGTGTTCGATGAAGAAACCTTTGGCCCCGTGATGGCCGTGAGCGTAGTGCCCACCGACGAAGCCGCCCTGGAACTAGCCAACGCCAGCGACTACGGCCTGGGGGCCTCCCTTTGGACCCAAGACCTGGCCAAGGCCGAGAAAATGGCCAGCCAACTCGCAGTGGGCATGGTGTTCGTGAACGCAATGGTGAAGTCGGACCCCCGGTTGCCCTTTGGCGGCATCAAAAAGTCGGGCTACGGCCGCGAACTCTCGCACCACGGCTTGGCCGAGTTCACTAACCTGAAAACGATCTTTTTGGGGTAAGATTTAAGTCAACAAAGATTTTTTCGGCTTTGATAAAGAGTGGTGGTAAATACTTATTTTATAATCAACTTGACCTAACTAATTGATCGTGAAATGAAATGGTTTTAGTATCTAATTCTCAAATGTATGGAAGGTTGACCGGGCGCATTTGTTACTCGGTACCAAATCTTTCTTATTACTAACTTAAAAATATTTTTTAATTGATTATCAATTAGTTATAATGAAAAAATATGTAATTCAAATTTAATTTCCAGATGATTTTAAGATGAAAAAGTTGTGGTTACAGGGATAGTTTTTTTGCGGCTCAATACAAAAAGCACTGCTTAAAAAAATGGCAACGAGATACTCGGAAATTTGCCAAAAGGGAAGTGAAGATCAACGTATAAATAGCTGCTAAAACTAAATAGCCTGGGCGGCTAGCCCTCCAGTCCGCAATTGCTGTAAAATGGCCGCCCCGCCCTGGGCTAGTAGCTGCTCGGCGGCCAGTTGCCCGGCCTGGGCCGCTTGTTCCGGGGCAAAGGTGAGGGTTACCTCGGCCTTTTGGTGGCCGTTAGGAGTAAGCAGGTTGCCCGCAAAGTGCAGGTGGCCACTGGGCAGCCACTGGGCATGGGCCGCCACCGGCAGCGAGCAGCCGCCCATGAGGGTGCGCAAAAACTGCCGCTCGGCCTCGGTGGCCAACTGGGTGGGCAGGTGGTTCAACCCCGCGCACACTTCGCGCAGTGCATGGTCGGTTTGGCGGCACACGATAGCCAACGCGCCCTGGGCCGGAGCGGGCAGCATCCAAGGCAGCGGCTCGTGGTGCGGCCCGGCCAGCCCAATGCGCTCCAACCCGGCCGCCGCGAACAAGGCCCCGCTCCAGGTGGGGCTATCCATCAGTTTTTGCAGCCGGGTGTTCACGTTGCCCCGCAAAGTTTCTACCCGATGGTGGGGGTAGCGGTGCAGCCATTGGGCCTGGCGGCGTAAACTGCTGGTGGCCACGGTGTACGGTCCAGGCAAATGGGGCAGGTGTTGGGTGCTTTTGGCCACCAGCACATCGTGCGGGTTGGCGCGCGCGGGCGTAGCGGCCAGCACCAACCCGGCGGCCAGTTGGGTGGGCACGTCTTTGAGCGAATGTACGGCCAGGTCGATTTGCCCGCGCAGCAGGGCCAGGTCCAGGGCCTTAGTAAAAATGCCCTGTACGTTCATTTCGTACAGCGGGGTTTGTAGGTCAAGTTCGCCATCGCTTTTGAGGGGCACTAACTCCACGGCAACTCCTTGCTGTTCAAGTAGTTGCTTTACATGTCGGGCCTGCCAAAGGGCCAGCTGGCTTTCGCGGGTACCAAGTTTGAAGGGAACAGGCATGGGCAACGACTAGAAACGGACGGCAAAGTTAGCCCGTAATTCGGCTTGGGCGGAAACGATGGCAGGGTGGCGGGTTTATTCAGTAGTCGCTTCGTCCATTCGTAGAAACAAGGCATACCTTGCTGCTACGTCCGGCGCGGTGGAAAGTGTATTTTTGGCCAGAGAAAGGAAAGAGGGCAGAAATAAAGTTGCAACCAACAAAATCATACCAAAATCAAGTAGAGATTGTGTATTTCATGGGATTTAAATAGATGATAATCAATTACATAAATCATTTAGCATCCAATCATTGAGTCATTTTTGGATCAACAATTTTTTACGAATGGAAGTGCTGGACTGGGGCAGGAGCATCGCGGTTTATTTCGCCCAAAACCCGGTGGAAGGAGTGGGGGCCGGCTTGACCCTGCTGGGGATTTGGCTTAACGTGCGGCAGAGCCTCTGGGGCTGGGTATTGGGCCTAGGGGCCATTGGTTGTTACTTGTACGTGTTTTTTCAGGCCCGGCTGTATGCCGATGTGTTGCTGAACCTGGCATTTTTGGTCACCAGCCTGTACGGACTTTGGCACTGGAAGTTCGGAGCCCCCACCCAAGGCGAGTTGCCCGTTACCCGGTTGCGGGCCGGGCAATGGGGGTTAGTATTAAGTTTAGGTGCCGCGGGCGCCTTGGGGCTGGGGGCGACGCTCAGCCATTTCACGGCGGCCCAGCAGCCGTGGTTCAACGCGGCCACGGCCAGTTACAGCCTGGTGGCCCAGTGGCTGCTGGCCCGCAAAGTGCGGGAAAATTGGCTGCTCTGGGCCGGGGTGGACGTGGCCGCCGCCGGGGTTTACCACGCCACCGGGCTATATGCCACCGCTTTGCTGTACGCCCTGCTGGCGGGCCTGGCCGTAAATGGCTGGCGGGCCTGGGGCCGGGCCAACGGCTAGCCCCGGCGTTCTAACGCCAGTTGATAGCTGCGCTCGTAGTGGATGTAGAGCTGCCGCCAGTCGTAATCGACCGAGGCGGCCTCGGTGCGGTTGCGCTGGGTGATGCGCTCCCGGCGGCTCTTCTGCACAAAGGCGAACATCTGCTCGGCCAGTTGGTTGGCCGCGTCGTTGAAACTCCGGTTGTAGCGGTGTACCAGGTAAACGCCTTTCTCCTCCCGCTCTTGGGCGTTGGGCAAGGCTTTCATCACGTAGTCGCCGAAACCGGACAGGTCGCTGGTTACCGAGGGCACGCCGCTGGCCATGCACTCGAGCGGGGTGTAGCCCCACGGCTCGTAGTAGCTGGGGAACACGCCCAGGTGGCACCCGCGCACAAACTGGTTGTATTCCATGCCAAACAGCGGGCTGGCGGGCGAAATAAACTCGGGGTGGTAAACGATCTTGACCTTGTCGTAGGGCTGGTTCACCATTTGCGAGGTACGCAAAAAGTTGAGGATGTCGTCTTTGGCGTCGTCAATGAGGTTGTGGGTGATCACGGTGGGCAGGTTTTTGCTGCGCCACGATTGCACCGTGCGCCGCAGCCGCAGCCGCCAATAGTCCTCGATGTAGCTCTCCAGGGGCGGCAATTTGGGGTTGGTGCCGCTGGCTACTTCCATAAACATGGCCTCACCGATTTGCTTGGTGATGGCATCGCAGGTAACCTTGATTTCTTCCAACATCACGCGCGACTGGAGCACATCGGGGTTGATGCTGTAATAAGGCCGCTTGGTCACGAAAAACATCACCACGGTAATATCGATATCGTAGAGGCGCATGAGGCCGTTGAGCCGGGCCAGGGCCTCCAGTGTGAGGTCAAAACCCTTGTTGCGGTACTCGTAGCGGCCGGAGGTGAAGAAGTAGAGCGTTTTGTCCAAGTTAAATTTATAACTGTGGAAAAAGTGGCCCATCACAAACCGGTTGATTTGTTCTTTGTGGATGCGGTGCAAGTTTTGAAACTCGTGCAAGGCCACAAACCGCTCCACATTGAGGCCGTTGGGGGTAACCAGGTCCACGTCGCGGCCTAGCAAGTAGGTGCATTCGCGGCCCGTAACGTCGCTCACGGTGGTGAACACCTGCGCCCCGTGCGCGCCCGCCCGCTCGATGGCCACCGAAGGCTCGATGTTAAAGTGGCGGGCTTCTTTGCTCCAATCCAAAAACGGCAAGTGGTTGTAAAACTCCGGATCGTTCATGGCCAGGTAGCGGCCCAGCAAGGTGGCGTGGGTGGTAAACACGTGGGTGATGGGCAGTCGGAACCGCCGGAGGTCGGGCAGGCAAGTGCTGGCCATCCACTCGTGGAAATGCGTGATCAGGGGCTGCTGGGTGCTTTGCCCGTCGGCCAAATAGCGGAAAAACTCGCGGGCCAAAAAGCCAAACCCCACCACTTGGTTGATCAAATCCACGTTGTCGGGCGTGCCGATGCGGTGGTGCTCCCAAAGCTCGAACTTGATGTCGCCCAGGCGGTTATATACGCTGTAAGGGTTCACCAGCACCACCCGGGGGCGGCCGGTTACCAGCCAAAAGCCGTGGTACACTTCCAGCCCGGCCTGCCGCATTTTTAGCACGGCCCGGCCCACTGGGTTATCGTAATCGTCGCTACTCTCGAATTCGGCCTGGACGTTGGGGTGGATGTACGGGCCTAGCAGGCAGTAATTGTCTTTCCAAACGTTGACGGCGGCGGGGATTTTGGTGCGGATCACAGTGTAGATACCGCCCACCTGGTTACAAACCTCCCACGCCACTTCTACTAGTAGGGGTTTGTCGTAGTTGATGGCCATTGTCGATGTCTTCTTTTCTGGCCTACAAGATAGCAAAATTTTGTATCCGCCAAAGAATAGCCCCTTTTTGTGGGCCGGGCCGGTTTTTTCCTGATTTAACACAGCGGGGCTTTACTGCCACTCCTTCAAACTTTGTTCGTAATAATAGATGAGGGGCTGCGCATCTAACGTATTGATTTTGAGGCTATCTGGCAGCACTGGTTCGTCGGTATCGGCATCAAATACGAATAGGGTGCTCAGCACGTCCTCGTCCAGGTACTTGAGTTGGGCGGCTTGGGGCCCCAGCAGTTGGCCCAGCCTGGCCCACACGTGGCGGGCCAGCCGGTCGTCGGGGTCTTGGCCGGGGGGGGCCGGCTGGGGCAGCGGCGGTTGGTTCATGGCCAGCACAAAACCCCACTGGCCAAACGAGGGCACGTAACACTGGTAGGGCTGCACCCAAGGGAACGCCTGGCGCAACGTGCGGACCACGCACCAGTAAGCCTGGTTGGCAAAGTAGGGCGAGGTGGCCTGGGTAACCAGCACCCCGTCTTTGGCCAAAATCTTTTTCACCAACTGATAAAACTCGCGGGTGTATAATTTGCCCAGTTCGGGGCCTTTGGGGTCGGGCAAGTCAATGAGGATGAGGTTGTACCGCTCGGTGGCCTGCTCCACGAACTTAAAAGCATCTTGGTTGATGATTTTGACCCGGGGGTCCAACATGGAGCGGCCGTTCACCCGCTGGAACAGCGGGTTTTGTTGGGCCAGCCGGGTCATTTCGGGGTCGAGGTCCACCAAGTCGATGTGGCCCAGGTCTCGATATTTTAGGATTTCCCGGGCGGCCAGGCCGTCGCCGCCGCCTAGCACCAGCACCCGCTCGCGGGCGCGGGCCAGGGCCAGCGGCACGTGCACCAGCGGCTCGTGGTAGCGGTACTCGTCGGTGGTGGAAAATTGCAGCGCCCCGTCGATGTACAGCCGCAAGTCCTGGTTCCACTTGGTGAGCACCAGCCGCTGGTACGCCGACTGCTGGGTGAGCACGATTTCGTCCTGGTAGATAAATTGCTCAAAAAAGGTATTGATTTTCAGAGAATAAGCGAAACCCACGCCCATCAGGGCCATCAGGCCTAGGCTTAGTTGTTGCTGCCACTTGGCCCGCCGCACTTGGCTGGCAAACACCTGGGCGTTGAACCAGGCCACGGCCAGGTTGAGCATCCCCACCAAAAACGCCGTGCGCAGGGTGCCCAGGTAAGGCAACAGCAGCAGCGGGAACAGCACCGAGGCCACCAGCGCGCCCACGTAGTCGAACGAGAGCACCTGGGCCAGGGTGTCTTTGAGGCTGGCGTAGTCTTTCACCACCCGGGTAACCAGCGGGATCTCCAGCCCAATGAGCGCGCCCAGTGTGCCGATGAGGGCAAACGCTACCAAATAATAATGCTCGGTGAGCGAGTAGCTGAAATACAGCAACATGGCCGAACTGCCGCCCACCAGGCCCAGCCAAATCTCGATATTGATGAAATGGGTGAGTAAATCTTGCTGAAAAAACCTCGTTAAATAAGAGCCTACGCCCATGAAAAACATGAACAGCCCAATGGTGAGCGAAAACTGCAAAATGCTGCTGCCCAAAAAGTAGGAGGAAATGCTGCTGATGAGTAGCTCGTAAAAAATGCTGCAAGTAGCAATCATCAGCACCGATACCAGCAGCACCGCCCGCCCGTTGGGGGGCGCATCGGGCGGCGGAGGGTCAGTTGAGGGCGGCTCGGGAAGTTCCGGGTGTTGCACGGGGACGGTAAAATACAGTGAGACGGGCCAGCGGCGCGCCAAAAAAAATCATGGGCACTGGCCCTTAGCTGGCAATGGTGGCCGCAATGATGATACAAATGCCCAGGATCATGGCCGCCGCCACTACGCCCACCGCCAGGTTTTTGTCTTCCGCGATTTGGTGCGACAGCTTGCCGGGGATGAGCAGGTCGATCATTTTGTAGGCCACCAGGGCCATCACAATGCCAATGGCCGAAAACACCAGGGTGCCCAGCACGCCCCGCTCCCAAACGGGGGCTTCCGCACGTTGCTGCAGCAAAATGAATAAAAGTTGATACATGGCCCAATAAAGTTAAAAACGGGCGGAAAGTAAGGCGTTTCGCCCACATTGCCAAACTCCTGGCTTGCCGTGGCCGGTGGTCCAACGCCCTGGCCCCAGCTTTGGGCAAAACCTTGGAAACGGGGCAGTTGGTGAAAACGGCTGGCATTTTCACTGCCTGCCAACGGTGCGCTAATCCGGCAAAAGGATTTACTTTGCCGCGCTCCCATCTCCTTTTTGGCCATGCAACTGCAAACGATCGATACCGGATTTTTCAAGCTCGACGGCGGGGCCATGTTTGGCGTGGTGCCCCGGCAACTGTGGCAGGCCCTCAACCCGCCCGATGCCCAGAACCTTTGCACCTGGGCCATGCGTTGCCTGCTTATTCAGGACGGCCCGCGCCTCATTTTGGTCGACAACGGCATCGGCAATAAGCAGAGCGAGAAGTTTTTCAGCTACTATCATTTGCACGGTTCGGCCAGCCTGGCCGGTTCGTTGCAGGCGGCGGGCGTGCTACCCGCCCAAATCACCGATATGCTGCTCACCCACCTCCACTTTGACCATTGCGGTGGGGGCGTGCAACGGCAGGGCGAGCAACTGGTGCCCGTGTTTGCCCAGGCCAACTATTGGAGCAATGCCGCCCACTGGCAGTGGGCCACCCAGCCCAACGCCCGTGAAAAGGCCAGCTTTTTGAGCGAAAACCTGCTGCCGATGCAGCAAAGCGGCCAGTTGCAAATGGTGCCCGTGCCCATTGGCGAGGAAGCCGGGCTGCGCCGAACCCGTTTTTCGGAGCACGTGGAGCTACTTTTTGTGGACGGCCACACCGAAAA
>JALONO010000378.1 GCA_025454895.1 Bernardetiaceae bacterium | reverse complement strand
GTCGCAAATGATGGAAATATCGGGCTGCACCACGGTATAAACGTCCTGGTCGGCTAGTAGGGACTTTTGGCGATTGTAAAGTCGCACATCAAAAGGGGCATAAAAAACATCACAAGTGCTTCTTCGCAAGAAATTGATGAAAGAAGTTCCTAATTCCCGCGATAAGCCTTTGAGCAGTTCCACCCTTTCCGCAAATTGCCAGGTGAGGTAATCGGCGTAAGAATAGCGTTGATTGGGGTCCAAGTCCTCGATGGTGGTGATCATGGCTCGTTGGGTTTAGGGTAAAGATACGATAAAATGCGTACTGGTTGGCTTGGCGAGCCAGTGCCAATTCCTCTTTTTATCAATTTCAATGTGGCAAAGACCCAGCAGTACCTACCCCAAACTCACCTCCAACTCCAACTCTTTTAACTCGCGGATGAGGTCGTTGCTGGGGTTGACGCGGTACTTGCGCGAAACGGCATCCAGCCCGATCTGTGCCTGGCGATCCAATAAGTGCAGGCGTAGTTCGCAATTGCCGGCGTTGGTTTGCACCAAGGTTTGCAACCGCTCGAGCAGGGGGGGCGTGAGCTGGGCGATGTCGATTTGGACGCTGAGCCGTTTGGCGAGCCGCTCGCGCAGGTCGGCCAGGAGTTGGATTTGCTGCGGCTTTAGCTCCCACACCCCAATTTGCCCGAAGCGCTCCTGCACCCGCCCGCGCACGAACACGAACTGGCCGGGCGCGAGCAAATAGTTGTTTTTCAGGTAGTCTTCACCAAAAAGGGCCAGTTCCAACGAGCCGTTGTAGTCTTCAATAGTGAACAGGGCGAACGGCTTGCCGTTTTTGCTGGTGCGGTTTTGCACCTGGCCCATAATGCCCGCCACTTTTACTTCTTGCCCTTTAAAATTCTCGATTTCGGTAACCGAACAGGTGCAGAAACTGGCGATGTCGGCCTTGTACTGGTCCAGCGGGTGGCCCGACAGGTAAAAGCCCACCACTTCTTTTTCGTATTTGAGCTTCATCAAGTCGCTCCAAGGCTCCACCGGGGGCATTTTAGGGCGGGTTACAGCGGCCCCTCCCCTACCGCCAAACAACGACGCTTGGGACGATTGCTTCTCGGCCTGGGCGGCAGACCCGTAGCGCATTACTTTTTCCAGGCCGGGCGCGTCGCCCTCGGCCGGGGCCACGAAGTACTGGGCGCGGTGCAGCTCGAAAGTATCGAACGCGCCCGCATAGGCCAGGCTTTCAAAGGTTTTTTTGTTGACGGTGCGCAGGTTAATCCGCTCGGCGAAATCCCAAATGGTGCGGAACGCCCCGGCGTTGCCCCGCTCGGTGATGATGGTTTCCACTGCGGCTTCGCCCGCGCCCTTAATGGCCCCCAGCCCAAACCGGATTTGCCCCTGTTGGTTAACCGCAAACACGGTTTCCGATTCGTTCACATCCGGCCCTAAAACACTCAAATTCATTCGTTTACATTCATCCAAAAAGAAACTGATCTTGTCAATATCGCCCATGGAGTGGGTGAGCACGGCGGCCATGTACTCGGCCGGGTAGTTGGCCTTGAGGTAGCCAGTTTGGTAGGCCACCACGCTGTAGGCGGCCGAGTGCGAGCGGTTGAACCCGTACTCGGCAAATTTTTCCATAATGCCGAAAATCTCGGCGGCTTTGGCCTCGGGGATGTCGTGGATTTTTTGGGCCCCGGCCACGAATTTCTCCTTCTCCTTGGCCATTTTTTCCTTGTCCTTCTTGCCCATCGCGCGGCGCAGCAAGTCGGCCCCGCCCAGCGAGTAGCCCGCCAAAATCTGGGCCGTTTGCATGATCTGCTCCTGATACACCATGATGCCGAAGGTGTAGCCCAAAATGCCCTCGAGCAGCGGGTGCGGAAATTCCACCTTTTCGCGCCCCTGTTTGCGGTTGATGTAGTTGGGGATAAACTGCATGGGGCCAGGCCGGTAGAGGGCGTTCATCGCGATCAGGTCCTCGATGTTGGTGGGCTTGAGGTCTTTGAGGTACATCCGCATCCCTTCCGATTCGAACTGGAACGTGCCCACCGTTTCGCCGCGCTGGTAGAGTTCGTAGGTTTTGGGGTCGTCAATTGGGATTTTGTCAATATCGATGGTCTGCCCGTGGTTTTTCTCGATCAGTTTGAGCGCGTCCTGGATGATGGTGAGGGTTTTGAGGCCCAAGAAGTCCATTTTCAGCATCCCGGCATCCTCAATCACCTTACCCTCGAACTGGGTAACCAGCAGGTCGGAGTCTTTGGCGGTGCAAACGGGGATGTAGTCGGTCAGGTCGGCCGGGGCGATGATCACGCCCGCCGCGTGAATGCCCGTGTTGCGCACGGAGCCTTCCAAAATCTCGGCACTTTTCAAAATCTGGGCCCGCAGGTCGTCGCCCTTGCGGATCTGGGCCAGTTCGGGCACTTCTTCGTAGGCTTTGGCCAGGGTGGTGCCAGGCTTTTCGGGGATGAGCTTGGCCAGGGCGTTGGTCTCGTCCAGGGGGAAGTCGAGCACCCGGCCCACGTCTTTCACCGACATTTTGGCGGCCATCGAGCCGTAGGTAACGATCTGGGCCACTTGGTTTTTGCCGTATTTATCGACCACGTAATCGATCACCCGCTGGCGGCCCACGTCGTCGAAATCCACGTCGATATCGGGCATGCTCACGCGCTCGGGGTTGAGGAACCGCTCGAACAGCAGGTTGTACTTCAC
>JALONO010000150.1 GCA_025454895.1 Bernardetiaceae bacterium | reverse complement strand
GCCATTGCCTACAAGCGGATTTTCCCGGAGGCCCACTTTACCCTCGGCGATTTCCTGCTGCTGTTCCCCACCAACGTGCTCAGCGACTGGGCCCAAGCTACCCGCCAGCGGCAGTTTTGGCGGCAACTGGCCCCGGTGCTCCGTTTCCGGTTCATGCAGTTTTGGGGCACTTACGAGGGCTACCGCCAGCGCGGCGAGGCAAGCGAAATGCTGAAACGGCGGTTCTATTACCCCAACAAGCTGGACGAGCGGTGGCGGTTTTTGCGGTAGCCGCTAGCCACTGCTGGTAGGGGCTGCGTCTGCTCACAAGGTCGGGCGTTCGTTGGCCACCAGGGCGGGCACAAGATCCGCCCCTACCTGCGGGCGTAGGTCTTCCCCTCTTGCGAGGGGCTAGGGGTGTGTCCTCTTGGGAGCGATGAACCACCCCCATCCAACCAAATCCCGCGAAAGAACGTAACTTTGGGCGGCTGGCAACATTGAGCCTTTTTACCGTTGGGAGGGCCTCTACTCCGCCGACAGCGACCCGCGCTCGCCCTTTTTTGGGCGCGAGTACAACTGGCAAGAGTTCCGCAACGACGTGTACGGTTACTACCTCCACCCGGCCTGGGACGAATTTGGTTCGGAAACGCTCTACCTCAAGCTACTTTTTACCGACTACCAGCGGCGCGTCGCCATCATCGAACTCATCGGCGAATGGAACGACACCCTACACAACGACATCAGCCACCTCAAGCGCAACGTGGTGGACTACCTCAACCAAGAAGGCATCATTTACTACATCCTCATCGGGGAGAATGTGCTGAACTTCCACGGCTCGGACGACTGCTATTACGAAGAGTGGTTCGAGGACGTGGACGACGAGGGCGGCTGGCTCATCGCCCTGGGTTTTCAGGACTTTGTGCTGGCCGAAATGAAGAAGTACAACATCGATAGCTTTTTCAATTATGGGGGCGCGCTGGACGTGCCCACCTGGCGCACGTTGCACCCGCTCACGCTATTCAAACGCCTGCAAGACGAACTAGGCCGACGGTTGGTCCCGCCCGTTAGCTAGCCCCTACTCTACCCGGAATTTTTCCATCCCGCCCCGGTCTTGCAAGGTTACGTACACGGTTTTGCCGTCGGGCGCGAACACGAGGTTGCTCACTTTTTTGCCCTTGAGCACCACCTCGCGGCGTAGCTGCCCCTCCGGCGAATAAATGGCCACCGTGCCTTTGCCGTAGCGGGTTACGTACAGTTGGCCCCGCCGGTCGCACTTGAGGCCGTCCAGCCCGTGGTCGGCAAACTCGGCGAACAAGGTGGGCGGGCCTAGCTCGCCCTTTTCGGTAACCGGAAACCGCCAGATTTTGCGCTGCACGCTCTCGGCTACGTACAAAAACCGCTCGTCCGGGCTGAGGCACAGGCCGTTGGTAGTGCCCAGGCCCTCGGCCAGCCGGGTGGCCCGCCCGTCCGGGTCGATGCGCCAGAGCTGCCCGGTGCCGTTTTTCCAGTTCGGGTCCGAGGCGAAGAGTTGGCCCGCCCGGTTAATGGCCAGGTCGTTGGGCTGGTTAAACTCCGCCCGGTGGCAGTGGACTTTCACTTGGCGGGTGGCCGGGTCGGCCACTAGCACGTTGTGGCCGGTAAAATCGGCCAGGTACATTTGCCCCTGTGGCCCAAACTGGATGCTGTTGGCCGTGCTGCCCGGCGGCAAGTCCAAAAACTTCTCGGTTTTCCCGTCGGGGTGGACCAGGCCAATGGTGCCGTCGGTGCCCAGGTTGACCACAAACAGGCGGCCTTGGCGGTCAAACGCCGGGCCCTCGATGTTGCGGGAAAACAGGCCCTCGGCTGTAAAATCCTGGGCCACAAACAATTGGGCCGGAGCTTTGCAGGCTCCGGCCAATAGCCAAATCACTAAGACGGATTTTCGCACGGCTAGATTTTATCTTTAAAGAAGGCCAAGGTCATTTTGTAGGCTTCCTCGGTGGCTTCTTTGTTAAAACGCGGGTTGCTGGGGTTGGCAAAGCCGTGGTCGGCATCGAACACCTTGTACGTCATCTTTTTACCTAACGATTTGAGGCTCTTGTCCAACTCCTCGGCGGCAGCCACGGGAATGCCCTTGTCTTGGCTGCCAAAAATGCCCAACACCTCCGCGTTAAGGGCTTTGAGCTTGTTGATATCCTTTTCGGGCCGGCCGTAGTAGATGACGCAGCCCTGGCCCTGCGCCCCGGCCAGCAGCGAGGCCTGCAACGACCAACCGCCGCCCATGCACCAACCAATGGTGAGGATTTTGGCTTTTTTGCCCGCGTGTTCCAGTGCCCCTTTCACGATGGCGTCGCCCCGATCTTTGTTGAGGGCTTGGATGTACTTGCTGGCATCTTCGCGGGTGGTGGCCACTTTGCCGTCGTACAGGTCCAGGGCCAACACGTTTACCTTTTCGCCCAGGTCGGCGTACAGTTTTTGGGCCTCTTGCTTAATCTGGTCGTTCAGCCCCCACCACTCGTGGATCACCAGCAGGTAGATTTTGCTCTTCTTTTTCGCCTTCCACTCCCAGGCTTTGGCGGTTTGGCCGTCGGGGGTTTTGTAGGTGATCTCCTCGGCTGCGGCCCCCGGCTTGAAATTGCCCGCCAGCGGCGTGGGGTGCAAAGCGGCAAACGCGGGTTGGGCCGCCAGGGCCACCATCGCCTCGTGCCCGCCCCGGTCAAAGCCGGGGCCGTGGCAAATGATTTCTGCGGGCGGGGCTACGGGCACCGGGCGGTAGCCCCACCAGCTTAGCGGCAAGGCAAACAAGGCCAGCGAGAGCATCCAGATTTTTTGCATGGGTCAACTAGATTGGTTTGGTTAGCCAAAAGTAGCTTGTGCCGGCTTGGCAAACAAGTGGGGAGGCTCCGGGGCGGGGCAGTCGGATCGCCCGGCGACTGGAGGGCGGTGAGGCACGAACCGGTGTTTGGGCGGGGGCGGTGGGCCGCCGAAGCGTTGCAGACCGCGCGAGGCTGGCTAGCCCGCCGCCCCCGCCCAAACACGGGAACTAGCGTGTACCCTGGAAGGCGCCGCACCGTGCTTAGCTATGAAAAAGGGCAGGCCCCGGCGTCCAAAACCCCAAACCCGCCGTTAAAACTTGACCACCGGCCCCAAAAAACATCTCCCCCGGCAAAACCAAAACCGGGCGGCTTGGTTAAAAGGATGAATATTTGAACCCACAACTTATGCCCGCTACCAAATTGATCGTTAACAACAACGGTTCGCTCAAAATTGAAGGTGATTTCGAGATCGTGGACCCCCAAGGCAACGTGTACGGCCTGGGCGGCCGCACGGTCGTGTCGCTGTGCCGCTGCGGCCTGTCGGCCAACAAGCCCTTTTGCGATGGTTCGCACAAGGAGAAATTTGATCACCCGGCGGTGGCCTTCGACTTGCCGCCCAAAAAGTAAATGCCCGGCCCGGTTTCGCTATTTTTGCGGCCGGAAAATCAGGGCTTATGCGCTTATTGAAATTACTTTTGGCGGCAATGGCCCTTTGGCTACCTCGGCTCGCCCAAGCCCAGGAACCGCCCACCCAAGGTTGGTTGATCGGTTTTAGGGCCGGGGCCAACTTGATGCAATTGCGCGAGCAAGACACGAACTTGGCCTTGGAAAATTCCTCCGTGCCGGGTTTTCAACTGGGGGTGGTGGCGCGTTGTTCGCTGGCCCCGCGCTGGGTTTTCCAGCCGGGCCTCCATTTCGTTAGGCGCGGGGGCACCACCCGGCTGGGCACCATTGAGCTTCGGGGCGGCATCAGCTACTTGGAACTACCCTTGGGCCTCGCTTACCGGGTAGCCCGGCTTTGGCCCACCGGGCCTAACCAGCGGGCCGGACTATGGCTGGGGGCCGCCCCTTACGCGGCGGTGGCCTTGGGCGGCTTTTACAGTGCTAACGGCAACCGCACGGCCATCGAGTTTGGTAGCGCGGGCACCCTGCAACGCTGGGACGTAGGCCTTAAACTGGGCCTACAAATCCACCACGGCAAGTGGGAACTGCAAAGCGGCTACGACTGGGGCCTGCTCGATGTATCGAACGTGCCCGGCCGGGTGGCCCGCAACCGGGGGGTGTACGGTTCGTTGGCCCTTTACCTGGGGCGGATCTGACCTGCTTGCCCCAACCTGAGTAAGGTACTGGGCCGTTTGGCGGTGCTTTTAGCGGTCAAAACCCCGGCCCATGCCCCCAATCACAGGCTCATCCAATCCTTTTTGGGCTTATTTTTGTGGGATTTGGCCATCGCCCACGTAAGTTTTTATGCAGAAATCAACCTTCATCAACTGGCTACTGGTGGCTAGCGCGTTGCTGGCCGCGCCGTTACAGGCCCAAGATTTCAACTTTACCCAGTTCTACGCTTCGCCGTTGCATTTGAACCCGGCCATGGCGGGCACCACCCCGCACTACCGGCTCAGTGCCATTTACCGCAACCAGTGGCCCAGCGTGCCGGGGGCTTTTCAAGCCTTCCAAGCTAGCTTCGATTATAACATCGATGAGGCCAACAGCGGCTTTGGGCTGTTGCTTTCCAACAGTTGGGTGCCCGCCAATGGGCTGACCAACCCCATTTTCAGTGGTCATTATTCGTTTTTCATCCCCATCAACCGCGAGTGGGTGGCCCGGCTGGGCGTGTCGGCGGGCCTTAACGGGTGGAGCCAAGACCGCACCGACCTCACCTTTGAGGATCAACTGGTTACGGGCGGCCCTACCGCCGAGCCGCTGCGGGTCCGGGGCCGCGTCCGGTTCGATGTGGGCACGGGCGCGCTCATCTACAACCGCTACTTTTGGGCAGGCCTGGGCGTACACCACCTCAACCGCCCCAGCCAATCGTTTTTCGACGACGGCGACGAACGCCTGGCCATGCGCTGGTCGGGCCACCTGGGCGGGCGCATCCCCTTGCGCAGCACCCGCACCGAGGACCTGATGTACCTGGCCCCGGCGGCGGTGTACCAACGGCAGGGCCTCTTCGACCACCTGGACCTGGGCATCAACTATTACTTTAAACCCATGCTGGTGGGCCTGTGGTACCGGGGCATCCCCATCCAGCGCAACGTGCGCGGGCGGGTCAACCAAGACATGATCGCGGGGCTAGTGGGCGTGCGCGTGGGCAATTTTATGTTCACTTACAGCTACGACGTAACCATTTCCGGCTTTGGCGGCTCGGGCGGTGCCCACGAGATTTCCGTTATTTTGTCCCCTCCTTACGACAAACGCAACAAACGCGGCACCCGCCACATCGACTGCCCGGTGTTTTTTTAGGGAGATAAAATCCGCGACGCCACCCCGCGAACGTAGAACTTGCCGCTGCCAAAGCTTGGAGTCGTCGGCAGGTAATGGGCATTCCGTTCAAATACGGTAACTTAGTTGCCTAAGACCAAACCCCATGAGAATTGCGTGGACTTGGTACCATAAATGGTTGATCAACCATTAGAACAATCATTTAGTCTTGCAATCATTAAAATAAAGCAAGTAACTATGCCTTCCGTTGCCGTGCCTGAGCCACCCGTGCAGGCCCCCATTGCCAACCAAGTAGCCGAGGTATTTGCGGCCCAGCGGGCGCGGGCCTTGGAACTCCGAGCTGCCGCTTACCCCGAGCGGAAGGCCCGGCTGGCCCAACTGGCCCGGCTGGTGAGCACCCACGAGGCCGAAATCTTGCAAGCGGTGTACGACGATTTCCGCAAGCCGCCGGCCGAAACCGCCGTTACCGAGGTGATGCCCGTGCGGCTGACCCTGCGGCACGCCCAAGCCCGCTTGCGCGCGTGGATGCGCCCGCGCCGCGTGCCCACCCCGCTCACCTATGTGGGCACCCGGGGCTGGGTGCGGCCGGAACCCAAGGGCGTTACGCTCATCATCAGCCCGTGGAACTACCCGTTCATGCTCTTGTTCGAGCCGCTGGTGTCGGCCTTGGCGGCGGGCAACACGGCTATGCTTAAACCCTCCGAGCTTACCCCGCATTTGTCGGCTTTGGTGGCCCGGCTCATCCCGCAGTATTTCCCGGCGGCCGAGGTAGCGGTGTTCGAGGGCGGGCCGGAGGTGGCCCAGGCCCTGCTCGCCCAACCGTTCGACCATATCTTTTTCACGGGTAGCCCGGCCGTGGGCAAAATCGTGATGCAGGCCGCCGCCCAACACCTCAGTTCGGTTACCTTGGAACTGGGCGGTAAGTCGCCGGTGGTGGTGGACCGCAGCGCGCCCCTGGCCCACACGGCCCGCAAAATTGTGTGGGGCAAGTTTGTGAACAACGGGCAAAGCTGCGTGGCCCCCGACTACGTGCTGGTGCCGCCCGACCTGCTGCAACCGCTGGTGGACGAACTGCAAAAAGCCCTCAACGAATATTATAACCCTGATGGTCAAGGCTTTGCCGCCTCGCCCTCGCTGGCCCGGGTAATCAACGCCCGGCATTACCAACGGCTGCTGCACCTGTTGCAGCAAGCCCAGCAGCAAGGGGCCCGGGTGGTCTGTGGCGGCCAAACCCAACCCGAGGAGCTTTACCTCGCCCCCACCCTGCTCACCCACGTGCGCCCGGACATGGCCGTGTTGCAAGAAGAAATTTTTGGCCCCATTTTGCCGCTACTTACCTACCAAAGCCGGGAAGAAGCCCTGGCCATCATCAACGACCGGCCCAAGCCGCTGTCGCTCTACGTGTTTAGCCGCGACCAGGCCGCCACCGACTATTGGGTGCAGCACACCAGCGCGGGCGGCACCACCGTTAACGACACGCTCATCCACTTTGCCCACGAGCACCTGCCCTTTGGCGGGGCGGGCCATAGCGGCCTGGGCCGGGCCCACGGCCAAGCGGGTTTCGAGGCGTTTAGCAACCTGCGGCCCGTGCTGCGCCAGCGGGTGGGCTACACCAATTTCCAGGCCCTTTACCCACCTTACGGGCCGCACACGTTCCGGCTGCTGGGTTGGATGAAGAAATGGTTTGCTTAAGCGGTTTTTCCTAACATCAATTTATAATTAACATTTATTTGCGTCATCTTCCACGCATTTTTATAGCCAAGTACGGCGCAACGCCGCGCGATCCGACGGCCTGAGGCCAACCACAACCTTCGTTTGGGAAAATCCGTTCAACCACTTTATAACCCGGCAAAGGCGATGGCCGGGCGAATGGGCATCATCCATCTTACAATATAATGTCTAGCGATCATGATCGACTATTTCTTATACAAACTCAAAGAGCAAATGAGCAACGGCAACCGGGAAAAAGCGGAGAAGGTAATCCAAAGTAGTGTAATCTGGAGCATGGGCGCGGGCCTCATCCCCATCCCCGTGGCCGATATGGTGGCCGTTACGGCCATCCAAATCGATATGCTCAAACAAATATCGACCATTTACGGCCAAGATTTTTCGGAGGCCAGCTTCAAAAACTGGATCGGTACGCTCACGGGCAGCGCGCTGTCAGGGGCCATCAAGTTCATCCCCGGCATCGGCTCGCTCATTGGCGGGGTGAGCATGGCCGCCCTGGCCGGCTCGTCCACCTACGCGGTGGGCCAGGTGTTCCTGAGTCACTTCGAGGCGGGCGGCACCCTGGCCGACTTTGAGGTGGAGCGGTTCAAAGATTTTTACGAAAAACAATTTGAGCGGGGCAAAAACTTTGTAAAAGACCTCCAGCGCGACCTGGATAAACGTGGCAGCACCGCCGAAAAAGCGGCAGAAGCCCCAGCCCCCGAAAAAACCCAGCCCGCCAAAAGCACCAGCCAACCCGAGAAGGACGTACTGGCCCGGCTCAAAGACCTGTCGGAACTGCTGGAGCGTGGTTTGATCACGCAAGATGAATTTAAAACCTTGAAAGAGAGGATTTTACAAGATATTTAGCCACTTTAACTTGAAGGCTGAATGGCTTGCCTCAGGTTCGCCGCCTGGCCCCAAACGGCCGGGCGGCATTTAATTTTAGGCCATTGGATATATTTAACATCTACTAACAAACTTATTTTTATATGCCTACGTTAAACGAGTAGGTTCTATAAAACAGATTGAACAACTCCCGCCAAATTGGCCAAGGCGTTGTCTGGTTTAAAGATAAAACGTGCAGATAAATGATTTGGACAACTGTACTGTTAAAGTCTTTTTTCAAATCAATAGGGTTAAGTTGTAAGTCAAAAAAGCCCGGTGAGTTTTCGCCGGGTTTTTTTATGCCCCTACCTTTAAGTTAGTTTTGCTGCATTATCTTGATTTTCCTAATACTAAAGTCAGATATGTAGTGCGGTTCGGATTGTAAATGATTGATAAACAAAGAGAATAATCATTTAGTCACATAATCATTCAGTCATTTTTAGTGTAATCACCTGTCTATGCCCGCATCGCTAACCGGATCGCTCGGCCCTGAGCAAGTGGACCGGGTCATTGAAATGGCCTGGGAAGACCGCACGCCGTTCGAGGCCATTTTTGCCCAGTTTCAACTCACCGAAGCCGAGGTGATCGTGCTCATGCGGCGGCAGCTTAGCCCCGGCGCGTGGCGGCGGTGGCGCGCCCGCGTGCAAGGCCGGGCCACCAAGCACCTGGCCAAGCGCGATTTTGCCCTGGGCCGCCACAAATGCGCCCGGCAGCGGGCCGTTAGCCACAATAAAATCAGTAAACGTTGAGCCTGGGCTATTTTGGCCGCTCCACCTGGCCTTGGCGGCACTTGTTGTTGTTAGTGCTCACCTTGGGGTGCACCACCGTGGCCGGGGCCGAGTGGATGTACGGCCGCATGCTGTGGCAACCCGAGCCGCGCTACCAAATGGAATGGGGGCATTTTTGGGCCGGGCTGCAATTCTCGTTGCCGTTTTTGGGCATTTTAACGGCGCACGAGTTTGGTCATTATTTCGTGGCCCGCTGGTACCAACTCAAGGTGAGTTTGCCTTATTACCTGCCGTTTTGGCTGGGTTGGCTGGGCCTCCCCCACTCTATTGGCACTATGGGGGCGTTTATCCGCATCGGAAGCACCATTCAAAGCCGGAAGGTGTTTTTTGATGTGGGCATTGCCGGGCCGCTGGCCGGTTTTGTCGCCGCTTTGGCGGTGCTTTGGTACGGCTTTACCCACCTGCCCCCGCCGGAGTACATCTTTGAAATCCACCCGGAGTACAAACAATACGGCCTGGCCTACGCGCTGCGCGTGTACCGCGAGGCCCCGCCGGGCGGGCTGATCCTGCTGGGCGACAACGCGGTGTTCTGGTTTTTTAAAACCTACGTGGCCGATCCGGCGCGGCTGCCCCACGCCAACGAAATCATCCATTACCCGCTGCTGCTGGCCGGTTACTTGGCCCTGTTTTTTACCGCCCTTAATTTGCTGCCCATCGGCCAGCTCGATGGCGGGCACATCCTGTTCGGCCTCATTGGCGAACGGTGGCACCGCCGGGTGTCGGCGGGGTTGTTCGTGGGCTTTGTGTTTTACGCGGGCCTGGGCCTGTTTTCGCCGCACGTGCCCCCGGACCTACCGCCCGAGGCCGACCCCAACGAGGATTTGTATTACCTGCCCCTTTACCTGGTTTATCTTTATTTTGTATTTAGTAGATTGACCAACAGTCGGTTACGAGTGCTGCTCATTGCCGTGGCCGTGCTGGCCGCCCAGTATCTGGCAGCTTACGTTTGGCCCCAGGCCCAGGGTTACGCGGGCTGGCTGCTGTTTGCCCTGCTGCTGGGCCGCCTGGGCATTTACCACCCGCCCACCCCCGAGCGTGCGCCCTTGAGCCGGGGCCGCCAGTGGCTGGGCTGGCTGGCCCTGTTGGTGTTTGCGCTGTGTTTTTCGCCGCAGCCGTTGGGGTTTAAGTAGAGAGACACCTTGCTTGAGTTGACGAACCAGCTTGCCAATGGCAAGTCAAACCTTTGGGGTTTGACTTATTAAAACCCGAAAATGACTTGACAATTGCCAGGTTAAGCGATGGTTCTACTTGCTTATCAACTTATTACAGCATCAACTAAATGAGATCAAGAAGCCCGCCCCAGCAAACCGGAGCAGGCTTCTTGATTTCATAACGGAACCTACTAAGGGTTAAACAAGTCCCAGTTTACCTCTTGCACGGGGCGCAGCATCTGCTCAAAACTCCTCATGCCGGTCACGGGCTGCACGATCTCGGCCAGCTTGTTATAGCGGCGCATGTCGACCCAGCGGTGGCCTTCGTAAAACAGCGAGTAGAGCCGCTCTTTCAGGATGGCATCGATGAGGGCGGCCTGGGTGGTGGCCCCGG
>JALONO010000377.1 GCA_025454895.1 Bernardetiaceae bacterium | reverse complement strand
TGCCGGTATTGCCATTGGCCTAGCGTTAACGCTCATCCACTTAATCAGCATCCCGGTCACCAATACATCGGTAAATCCAGCCAGAAGCATTAGCCAAGCTATTTTCGTTGGCGATTGGGCTTTATCCCAAGTTTGGTTGTTTATTGTGGTCCCAATTGTTGGGGCGGCTTTAGCTGGCCTGGTTTACAAATATTTCCGGTCAGAGTAAAACTTACCTGAAACGGCGACTCAGCGTAATGGCGGATATTGTATAGTTGAACGTTAATCCCTTTAATAAACTTGAGGATTACGTTGAAGGTATATCGTACTTCTACTAATTCCGCCATTGCGTCAAGTCATGTCTGTTAGCAATATACCATCTGCTCCTCCTAGCCGCGCAAACTAATTGCACCAAACCCATCTCGGCGGGATTACGCTAAACCATTCCCCCACGCCTAAAACCGAAGCCAGCCGTTTAGTCATTTCGGCATTCCTCCCCCCAAAAGTGATAAGCAAACTCTTGGCCTGCCAAGGTAAAACCAGCTTTTTCGCACAGGCGGCCGGCGGCGGTATTGGCCTTTTGGGTGGTTACCCGCAGTTCGGGGAGTTTTTGCCCGGCGGCCCAGTTTTCGGCGGCTTGCAGCAGTTGGCGGCCCAGGCCCCGGCGTTGCTGGCCGGGGTTTACCGCTAGCAGACCCACTTCGGCCCGGCCTTCGCGCCCGCCCACGGTAATCAGGCCTTGCAGTTGGTCAGCTTGTCGGGCCACCAGCACGGTTTGGCCCAACTGGCCGCTCGCCAAGTTGGTGATCAGCAGGGTGTACAACGCCTCAAACTTGGCCCGGCCAATCTGCGGATCGGTGTTGAACCGGGTGTGCTCGCCGCTGGCCAGGGCCAAGGCCACCAAGGCCGGTTCCGGGGCGGCGGCGGGGTAAACCGCCACCGAGGCGGGCGGTGGCCCGGCCTGCACCGTTTTGTGGTAAACGAGCCGCTCTTCCACCAGGCGGGCGGTGCCACCGGGCCAAGCCCAATGGGCCGGGAGCGGCTGGGGGCCGGTGTAGTAGCCCAATTGCACGGCTTGCTGGGTCAGCCAGCCGCAGGCCCGCGTCCAGTCGGCCTCGGTTTCCAGGGCGTAGTGGAGCCGGGCCACGGGGTAGCCAAAAAATTCGCTGTCCCAGGCCAGCATTTCAAAAGGGGGGAGCATTTTTGTATCGTTTTCCGGGACGTAAGTTAGGGCAAAAGGCTTGATTTGCGCAAATGTCCGGGCCGTACAACCTTTCGCTTGTGGGGCGCGTTAGGAGGTTAGGTGGCTCCGCCCCACTGCTGTCAACGATGATCCGCCCTAGTTTGCCATTGCTGAAGATCGGTTTGGGAGGGCTGCTGGCCCTGTTCTCCGCTTGCCAGCCCAGCCCGGATCCCGGCCCGGCCGACGGGCCGCTGCGGCCTTACCCGCTTACGGTGCCCCGGCACCTGAGCGGCAACTTCGCCCTCCCGGCCGATAACCCGCTCACCGAGCAGGGGGTGGCCCTGGGCCGTCGGCTGTTCTTCGACCGCCGCCTCTCCGGCGATAACACCGTGGCCTGCGCCAACTGCCACCAACCGGCCGCTGCCTTTACCGACCCCGGCCAGGCCCGCAGCCGGGGTGTGCGCGGGCAACTGGGCACGCGCAACGCGATGTCGCTGGCTAACTTGCTGTGGGTGAGCCGCTTTTTTTGGGATGGCCGCAGCCCCAGCCTGGAAGCCCAGGCCCTTGAGCCGCTGCTGGACCCTACCGAAATGGATCAGGATACCGCCCGGCTGGCCGCTGAACTCCAGGCTACGGCCGAGTACCCGCCGCTGTTTCGGGCGGCGTTCGGCAGCGAACGCATCACCGCCGGGCGGGTGGCCCAGGCCCTGGCCCAGTTCCAGCGCACCCTCATCTCGGCCAACTCCCGGTACGACCGCTACCTGCTGGGCGACCGGACTGCCCTCAATTCGCTCGAGGTGGAGGGCATGAACCTCTTCTTTACCCATCCGGACCCGGCCCGGGGCCTGCGGGGGGCCAACTGCGGCGACTGCCACCGCCAAGTCATGACCGACGGCGACCCCAGCGGCCTGCGCGGCTTCCACAACAACGGCCTCGACCCTGACCCCCGACTACAGCCCGGCCTTCAGCAAGTAACGGGCAACGAGTTTGACCGGGGCAAATTCCGCGCCCCTACCCTGCGCAATATCGCCCTCACCGCGCCTTACATGCACGATGGCCGGTTTGCTACCCTCGAAGCTGTGCTCGACCATTACGACCAGCACGTGCAAAACAGCCGCACGTTGGATCCGCTCATCCTCGAGGCCAGCAACGAACCCCGGCCCGATCCGGCCGCCCCCGTGCTGCTCCACCTCACCCCCCGCGAAAAACAGGCCGTGCTGGCCTTCCTCCGCTCCCTTACCGACAGCACCTTTATCACCGACCGGCGGTTTGCCAATCCGTTTCCTTAAAAGCTGGCCCGAAACCGCTCACAGGGGCTATCGCCCACTGGTAGGGTTTCGGCCCGCCCGCCCACTGGTAGGGTTTCGGCCCGCCCGCCCTGGCGGCCGATGAACGCCCGGCGGGGCCTGGTTGTCGCCCCCTGGCGGGGCTGCGTGGCGGCCGGGCAACCCCAAGGGTTGCCCCTACGCCTGGTCGGCCCACCCTAGCCATAAACCAATGTAAATCAATTAAGTAAAAAATCATGCAATCAGGCAATCAGGCAATCAGGCAATCAGGCAATCATTTAAATAAATACCGCCAAAACGCGAACCAGGGCCGTTGTCGGAGGTAGTGCGGGTTGGCAGCGTTGGCGTAGGCTTCGCGTTCGAAACAGATGTGCCGATAAGCGAGGTCATGGTCGCGGTAGCGGGCCAGGTTGGCCAAGTAGTTGGCCCCGTAGCACAGGTAAAACGGCAGCACCAGCAGTTCCAGTTCCTGCCGCAGGTGGATACGCTCATGGTTGATCAACTGGGCATCGTGCCGCAGCCCTTCGTGGTGGAGCAGCACAAACGGCCACAGGGCCATGCCCGCCGGGGGGCGGCGCAGCAACTTGAACAGCCAAGGGCGGCAAATGATGAACATGGGCAAACCGCAGCGGTTGCTCTATTGTAAAAAGATGATTTTGAATAAGTTATAGTTCGGCAATTACGGTTACGCCCGCCGTGGTCTTGTCGCCCAGGGCCACGGTAACCTTGGCATCGAGGGGCAAAAACACGTCCACCCGCGAACCGAATTTGATAAAACCGAACTCGCTGCCCTGGTTTACCCGCTGGCCCTCGGCCACGTACCACTTGATGCGCCGGGCCAAGGCCCCCGCAATTTGCCGG
>JALONO010000149.1 GCA_025454895.1 Bernardetiaceae bacterium | reverse complement strand
CGGGGCCTGACTACCTCTGGGGTACTTATAAAAATGCAAGCTTACCTAATGAAGACACCCTATATTTATTTAAGCTACAATTGGCGCGTAAACCCTGACTATGGTGTACCCCAAAGTTTGGACAAATCTAGCGTGAAACCAAGGCGTGGTCGTTTGTTTGGTGTTTTGTACTTTTTAAGGCTGGCTGTTTTTTGTCCAGGTAAACATTTGCCGGCGTAAGGTACCCCAAAGATTGGTGCTTGCGCCCGTAATTATAGAATTGGACAAACCCGTTGAGCCCTTTTTCCGGTTCAAGACCATTTTCAAAAGCGGTCAAGTAAATATATTCATACTTTAACGTCCTCCAAAACCTCTCAATGAAAATGTTGTCCAATGCCCTGCCCTTGGAGTCCATTGAGATTTTGATGCTTTCGTTTTTGAGTATTTGTGCAAAATTGTTGCTTGTAAATTGGCTTCCCTGGTCGCTGTTGAGTATAGCTGGTTTGCCCCAATTTTTTAGCGCAGATTGCAAGCAATCCATGCAAAAATGCCCCGACAAACTATTTGATAAACAATAACCCAAAATAAACCTCGAACAAACATCAATGATTGCCACCAAATACAGGAAGCCCCTGCTCATCGGGATATAGGTAATGTCGGTCGCCCATACTTGGTTTGGCTGGTTGATTGTCAAATTTTTAAGTAAATAGGGATAAATTTCGTGCACCTTGTCCCTTTTTGATAGGCCGGGCTTCGGGTAAATTGCTTCTATCCCCATCAACTTCACCAACCGCCTTATTTTTTTGATGTTCAACAATTGGCCTTCTTTTTTGAGGGCCGCCAAGATCCTCCTGGCGCCATAAAAAGGGCACTGGGTGTAAATTTCATCTATCTCCCTCATGGTTTGCAAATTTTGCCCACTTTCGGGGACGGGTTGATAATAGAACGACGACCTTGCCAGCCCAAGCAGTCCGCATTGGCGCAAAATGCTCAACTTGCTATCCTGTTTATCAATGAGTTGCCTTTGTTCTTGGAGGCTCAGTGTGTTTTTGACTGCTTCAATTTTTTTTTGAGGAAATTGTTCTCGACCTGCAGCTCGCCGATTTGTTGGTACAGGGGGGAGGTGATTTCTTCCTCCCGCCCAGGGGCCAAAACTGCGCTTTTTGCGCCAAACAGGGTGGGCAACTGCTTGACCGCCTCGTTCTTCCATTGGGAAATTTGGTTGGCGCCCACCCCAAACTCGCTGCTCAACTGGGCAAGTGTTTTTTGCTCCTTGAGCGCTTCCAGGACGACCTTGGCCTTGAAGGCCGTGTCGTGCACCCTTCTTTTTCTTTTCAAAAGCATTTTTTGTATTATTTTAAGGTAAAGATAAATGAAGTTCACCTTAATTTGCTGTCCAGAAAATGGGGTACATTATAGCCGGAGCCAGGCCTAGGGTATGACCGGCGCAAATTCAAAACCGGCCCCACCGATGCCCCCGGCGACCGTAAAGACGAGCGCAACTACCCGCATTTTTGGCTGGTAAACCTGCAAAGCCCGCCACCGCAGTCCGTCATCAAAATCAACCAGGAAGAAAAGGCCCAAACCAACGACTTGTTCTACGATTGGAAAGATTTTAACCAGGTTACCGTGCGATTGCAGGTACACGGCCGGGCGGTATCGGTTTTCCAAGGCAAGTTCTATTTCAACGTAACCCGGGCCAACCGCTGCCACACGTTCGACACCCTCACCCGCCAGGTGGCTTACATCGACTACCCGCCGGTTACCAAAAAACAAAGTCACTTCGCTTACTTCGATGATGCGGCCCGGCAGATGTACGTGGTAAAAAAAGTCAAGGCCAACCAATACTTGATCTTCCTTTACCAACCTGGCGATGGCTCACTCACCCTCCAAGGCGAGTCGGAGGTGGAACCCCAGGGCTTTACCGGGGGCAAAATGCACATTATGAAACGCTTGAAACTCCCGGGCGAAAAACCATTTTTTGGCCACTACCTGCGGCCGCTCACCCCCGAACCAGTTACGGACGAGCGGCCCCGGATGATCCTCAAAACGGTGGAAATCAAGCAGTAGGGCGGCCTTGGCTTAGGCCTCGGCGTGGGCTTCGGCCAGCACGGGGCTTTGCTGGAAGCTGGCCTCGATCCAGCCCCCGCCCACTACGTCGTCGCCCTCGTAGAACACCGCCGCCTGGCCGGGGGCGATGGCAAACACCGGCTGGTGGAAATGGACGCGCATCCGCCCGTCCACCTGGGTAATGCGGGCGGGCGTGCCCTGCTTGTCGTTATAGCGCACGCGGGTGGTGGTCTCAAGCTCCCGGCCCGTCAGGTCAGGGTATTTGGCCAGGTTCAACTGGCTCACCCACATGCCGTTACGGGCCAGGGCCAGGTCAGGGCCTAGCACCACTTGGTTGGTATCTTTGCGGATCTCGACCACGAACACCGGGTAGCCCAGGGCAATGCCCAGCCCTTTGCGCTGGCCCACGGTGTAGAAGGGATAGCCTTGGTGGTGGCCCACCACGGTGCCGTCTTCCAAAACAAACTCGCCGCCCGCTACCTGCTGCTCCAAGTCGGGCAAACGGCGGCGCAAAAAGCCCCGGTAGTCGTTATCGGGGATGAAACAGATTTCGTAGCTCTCTGCTTTGTTGACCAGGTCGATAAAGCCCCGCTCGGTGGCCATTTGCCGGATCTCGGCTTTGTGCAGGTGGCCCAGCGGGAAAATGGTGCGGGCCAGGCTCGCCTGCGACACGCCCCAGAGCGCGTAGCTCTGGTCTTTGGCCGTGTCCAGCCCTTTCGACACCAGGTAACGGCCGTTTTCGGAGCGTACCTTGGCGTAGTGGCCGGTGGCAATAAAGTCGCAGCCCAGCTTGTCGGCCCGGCGCAGCAGCGAGTCCCATTTAATGTGGGTGTTGCACAGCACGCACGGGTTAGGCGTGCGCCCGGCCAGGTACTCGTTGGTAAAATGGTCGATCACATAGTCGCCAAATTCTTCCCGGATATCGACGATATAGTGCGGGAACCCCAAATGCACGGCCACGTGCCGGGCATCGTTAATAGAGTCGAGGCTACAACAGCCAGTCTCTTTTTTACTACCGCCGCTCGAGGCATAGTCCCAGGTTTTCATGGTCATGCCCACTACCTCGTAGCCTTGTTCGTGCAGGAGCACGGCCGCCAGCGAACTGTCGATGCCGCCGCTCATGGCCACCAATACCCTTCCTTGCTTGCTCATAATTTGCTTGACTTGGCCGGGCCTCACCCCGTTGCGTTACTTGGATAACCCCACCGGGTCGCCCAATGTTTTTGTTAAATTAATCAAAAATCAACTAAGTGATTAGTTTTGTAACTAAATTAAACTTCAAAAGAAAATTTAGCCGTACAAAAAAGGAAACTTAGTATATTGTTTTGGGATTAACCATTGAAAATCAAATCCTTAAATTCAACCTTATCCATTTAACCACAAAATTATGAAAGCCGCCGCTATTTTATCCCTTTTGCTGTGGGCCGGGGTTAGCTATGCTCAAATCCCTACCAGCCTTTCCAAAGACTTGGGTTGGATCAACAGCCGTTACGCCCAGCGCTCCACCCGGCCCGACACCATTAAGCTGTTGGAAATAAACGATCCCGAGCTGACACAAGTTCCCGAGTGGGTGTACGGTTGCACCAACCTGCGGGGCCTCTCGCTTAAGGGTACCCGCATCCGCCACCTGCCGGCCCGGCTGGGCCAACTGAGCCAGTTATGTACCCTCAACTGGAACGGTTCGGCCATGCCGTGGCTCAAGTACTTGCCCAAGAGCGAGCCGGATACGGCTTTCATGGCCCGTTTTGATCGCGCCACGGAGGTTCAGAAGAAAGTGCTGTGGGACAGCATGACCCAGGCCCGAGCTAAAGCGATGACGGAAGCCAAGGCCGCCTGGCAAAAAGCCGAAGCCAATCACCCCACCGACGAGCTGACCTTTGACCGGCTGGACAACATCACCTTCCTCGATTTATCGGAGCCGGGGCTGGCCCAACTGCCGCCCACCCTCACTAACCTGCCTAACTTGGAGGTGCTTTCGCTCAACCACAACGGGCTAACCGCGGTGCCCAGGCAACTCAAAAAGCTGACTAAGCTCACGGCCCTGTACCTCAACTACAACCAGATTACCCTGCGGCGGGGCAGTTTGCGCCCGCTGCGCAAGGCCCGCAACCTGCAAAACCTGACCCTGGCCTATAACCGCATTACCCAAATCCCGCGCAGCGTGCGGCACCTCAAAAGTGCCCACGAGCTCATCTTTTCTGGCAACGCCCTTACCGATATTCACCCCAAAATCAGCAAATTACAGCCTAATTTGAAGCATTTACTGCTGTATGGTACCGGCCTCGCCACCGTGCCCAACGTACTTTTTAAGCTCACCAACCTGGAAGAACTGGACCTGTACCACAACCGGCTGCAGGCGGTGTCGCCCCAAATTGGGCAGTTGAAAAACCTGCGGCTGCTCTACCTGTCGTACAACAACTTGCGCCACCTGCCCGACGAGCTGGGCCAGCTCACCCAACTGCGCGAACTTTACGCCCATCACAACCAACTGCGCGAACTGCCTCCGGGTATGGCCAACCTTGCCAGCCTGGAGGTGGCGTTTTTGCAGCATAACAACCTGGCCGGGTCGTTCCCGTCCGCGTTGCTGGGCCTTAAAAACCTGCGCCGGATCAACCTGGAGGCCAACCAACTTGGCGAAATGCCCGAAGCCGTGCTTGAATTGCCCCGCCTCCAGTTCCTCCGGGTAAACGACAACCTCATCCCCGAAGAACTGAAGACCCAGGCCCCATTTATCGACCTGGTGAAAAAACTGGAAGACCGTAAAGTCAACTTGGCTTATTAGTAAGCAAATGATTGCATGACTAAATGATTGCATGACTAAATGATTGCATGACTAAATGATTGCATGACTAAATGATTGCATGATTATTAGCCTGATTATCAATTATTTACCAAGTTAAGGTTGTTATTTCAACTGACAATCAGCCGTTTGAGCATTGCTGAGCCAGGTCAACCCTCCCAGCGTTTTGAACTCTTGGAGGGTTTTTCTTACCATTAGCTTATCTTCAATTAATTATTAGACCTCTTGCATATTAGATTTTAGACCTGGACAAGGCCGGAATTTTCGTTTGAAATCCGCCCTTGTTGGCCCCACCCTGGCCAACCGCATGTACTCGCCCAAAAACTCTCGTTTTTGTCGTTCGTCGGGCAGGGGACGCAATTATGACCTGAATCCAGGTAATGTGCAAGAGGTCTATTAAATATTGGATACAAGCTGCATTTTAGGCTGGCAAACACTCGTACACCAAGCGTGAAAATCAGGCAATTATTGAAGTGCTACGCCTTTTTCTGGTACACCACCAGCACGGCCGGGCCAAAAATATGGGCGTGCCGCACGCTGATAAACGGCCGGGCCACCGGATAGGTGAGCTTGGCCACCCAATTGCCCATGGCCGCCCCCGCCACCGTACCCAAATACGTTTGGTAGTATTGGCGGTAATGCTCGGGTTGGAGCGGTTGCACCAACATCTGGGCCACTTCTAACTCCGCGAACGCCCAGGCCAAGGCCCGCAACGAGTGCTCGGTCCAGCGGCCGGCCTGGGCCGGGGGCAACAAGGCGGCCTCGCGGTGCAAGTGGCCCACAAAACCCTCGGTATTAGGCACCGAAAAAGCCAAATGCCCACCCGGTTTAAGCAGGTCGGCGCAGGTTTGCACAAACTGCTTCACCTGGCTCACTTGGCTCAGCCGTCCGAAGCTGCAAACCCAGTCGTAGGCGGGCGCGGGCGCAACCCCGGCCAGTGGCCAAGGCAAACCCTCCGCCGGTTGGTTTTGGGTAGCTAGTGCCTGCAAAAACGAGCTTTGGGTTGCCCCAATTTCCAGCACTTTTTGCCCCGGCTGCACCAATTGAAGGGTTTGGCGGTACGCCCAGCTTTGGCCAAAATGGTGGTGGCGATGTACTTCAGCCCGCAGGGGCCAGTCCAGCGGAGCCACGATATCGAACGGGTAGTAAAAACTGTAACCCGTATCCTGGCAACGCAACACCCGCACCTGCCGGGTATCGTCGAAAAAAGCGACAAGTTCGCGGCGCAGGGGCGGGCGGTACAGCTTCAGCAGGTCGGCCACCGGCAGCAAGGTTTCCAGTTCCACCCGGTCGGAGCCGGTGATGGGCGAATGTGGGGCCATACGCGAGGTTTTAAGGCAACCGAAATGATGGAGTCGTTACTCAAAATCCGGGTAGAGCAGGTACTTTTTGCGGGTGGCCTTATACTGATCAAGCCCGGGCTGCCAGGTGGCCCGGATGGCGGCCTCGGTCATCCCCTGCTCGATTTGCTGGCGCAGCCCTTCGTTACCCGCCAACTTGGTGAAAAAGGCGTTAAAGAACTTGGCCTTGTCCGGGGCCTGGGTATAAAAATCCAACAGCGGCTGCAACGAAAACGGCTGGGGCCACTGCGGAGTTTGGCGGTAGTCGTAGCCGTAGCAGGGTTGATCTTTGTGCATCGGCTCCTTGGCCCCGGCGGTGGGACGAGGCGTGAACTGGAACGCCCGGCCTGGGTGCCCAGGATGCCCCGCCATTTGGAACGGGGCCTCGGTGCCCCGGCCCACGCTTACCACCGTGCCCTCGAACAGGCACAAGCTAGGGTAGAGGTAAATCGCTCGGTCGTTGGGCAGGTTAGGCGAGGGTTTCTCGGGCAGTGAGTAGCGGGTTTGGTGGGTGTAGCCCTGGCAAGGCACTACCGTCAGCGGGGCCGGTTTGCCGCCCGCCAGCCAGCCTTCCCCGTTGATCATCTGGGCCAGCTCGCCCACGGTGAGGCCATGGACTACCGGCACCGGGTGCATCCCCACAAACGAGCGGAAACGCAGGTCCAAAAGGGGGCCGTCCACATACCAGCCGTTGGGGTTGGGGCGGTCCAGCACCACCAGTTGCTTGCCTTGTTCGGCGCAGGCTTCTTGCACGTAGTGCATGGTGCTGATGTAGGTGTAAAACCGCACACCCACGTCTTGGATGTCAAACACTACCACGTCCACGTCTTGTAATTGCTCGGGGGTGGGTTTGTAGTTTTTACCGTACAACGATACCACGGGCACCCCGGTCTGTTCGTCGCGGCCGTCGCTGATTTTGGCCCCGGCATCGGCCTGCCCCCGGAACCCGTGCTCCGGGGCAAAGATTTTGACCACCTTCACGCCCAGGGCCAGCAGGGTGTCGGCCAGGTGGCGGTTGCCCACGCGCGAGGTGTGGTTAACGGTGAGGGCCACCCGCTGGCCTTGCAACAACGGCAAGTAACGGGGCAATTGCTCGGCCCCGGTTTGCAGGCCCGCCGCTCCGGGCGTAACCGACTGGTTCAGTACCGGGGTCGCCCCGGTTTGGGCGGGCGGTTGCTGCGCGCAAGCGGCCAAACCCACCCCCACCACTACTCCCCACCAAGCAAAAAAACGGTACGTTCGCATAAGCCTGCCCAAGCTCCAGTGATGGAGCCATTAAGTAATAAATCTTTAAAAATCAATAACTTACAGATTAGTCACTCAAACCAAAACTGGTATTGGCGTAAAGTTACGCAATGCCGGGCAAGGCAAAACCCCTAGGGGGCAATTGCGGGTTTTTACTTAGTTAAATTGAGTGGGCCGCCTTATGGCCCGGCCGCTAGGGCTGCCCTAATTTTGCATTGTGATTGAAACCAAAAGCGCGAACCAATAAACCCGCGCCAAGGCATCAAAAACATTAATAAGGGGTAAATTTAAACAACGCTGGGTCAGTCGCTGGGCATTTGCCGGGCGACTGATTTTTTTGTTTGGTTGGGTGATGGTAGCAGAATCACTTAATGCTTGCATGATTAAATGATTTTTAAATCTGATTATCAATTATTTACAGCATTACTTGATGACACTTTTAGGGGTAAAATAGGGATAGCCTCGTGCCAGGCCCAGAACCCCTGCCGTCGGCTCCAGGCCACGGCAGGGGTTGCGGACGGGCGTTCATTGACCGCCAGGGCGGCCACAAGGCCCGCCCCTACACCGGGCTGCGGGGACTTGGCAGCGGTTGCGGGCGGGCGTTCATTGGCCACCGGGCTGCGGGGACTTGGCAGCGGTTGCGAGCGGGCGTTCATTGGCCACCGGCGGGCACAAGGCCCGCCCCTACGCTAGGCTGCGGGGGCTTCAACTGGGTGGCTCCGCACCAAAATCTTGTATCCTTATGTTGGCTGACAAAAAATAATCAACGGATTAAACCTCAATACTCGTCCGCGTCGCGCTCGAGTTGGACGGTCATGCGGCTCACCCGCTCCTCGAGGCTTTCGGAGGTGAGCTGGTCGCGCATCCGGTCCACCAAAATCGGGAACGCGAACGGGGTGGGCCGGGGCGGATGCTTGATCAAAATTTCCTGGCGGTTGATTTGGGCCAGGGTGTCGGCCACTTGCCGCATCTCGAGCTGGAGGTCGAGCACCTCCTGGTAGGCTTGCTGCACCAGCAGGTTCTGGGTGTCGTACTGGCTAAACACATCGAAGAGCAGGCGGGTGGAGGCGTACAGGTTTTTATGGGTGATGCCCTTGCCGGGATAGCCCTGGAACACCAGTCCGGCAATGGAGGCGATGTCGCGGAATTTGCGGCGGGCCATCTCGGTTTCGTTGAGGCAAGCGGCCATTTGGGGCAGCAGGTCATCGGGGCTGAACAGGCCCGCCTCCAGGGCCTCGAGCAAGGGGATGGGCCGGTCGGACAGGAGCTCAAAGCCGTAGTCGTTCATGGCCACGGAGAAACTGATGGGCTGGAGCTGCCCAAAGCGGTAGGCGCACAGGGCCGCCAGCACCTCGTGGACCGCCCGCCCGGCAAAGGGATAGATGAACAGGTGGTAGCCCTCACGGGTTTGCAGGCTCTCAATGAGCAGTTGGTCGAGCCGGGGTACGGCACTCCAGCGGGCTTGCAGTTCCAAAATCGGCTCAATGGTGGTCAGTTCCACCTCGGTGGCGGTTTGCCAGTGCTGCATTTTTTGGCGCAGCAACAGGGCCAAATGCGACGATAGCGGCATCCGCCCGCCGCCCCAGCGGGGCAGTTGGTTGGCCCGTTTGGTGGTTTTGCGCACCAGGGCTTCCATGCCGTGCATTTTGACGAAGGCCAGGCTGCGGCCGCCAAACCAAAACACGTCGCCCTCGTTGAGCCGGGAGATGAACGACTCCTCCACCGTGCCAATGTAGCCGCCGTTGAGGTACTTCACTTTCACGGCGGGGTCGCTCACGATGGTGCCGATGCTGAGCCGGTGCTGGGTGGCGGTCTTCTTCTTTTTTACGAGGTAGAAAAGGCGGCCTTCCCGGTCCTCGATCTCCACTTTTTTAAACTCGTCGTAACTGCCCAGGCTGTTGCCGCCGGTAACGGTAAAATCCAAGGCCCACTGCCACTGCGGGGGCGTTAAGTCTTTGAAACAGAAAGTACTAACGACTTCCTGGTATAATTCATCCCCGTAAAAACCCTCGGCCACGGCGCGGGTAACGATGTACTGCACCAGCACGTCCATGGCCAGGCGCAGGGGGGGGCGTTCCTCGATCTGCTCCTCGGCGATGGCCTGGCGCAGGGCCGCGCCCTCGATTAGCTCGAGCGAGTGGGTGGGCAAAAAGTAGATTTTGCTGGCCGCGCCCGGTTGGTGGCCGCTGCGCCCCGCCCGCTGTACAAACCGACCCGCGCCCTTGGGGCTACCCACCTGGATCACGGTATCCACCGGCCGGAAATCGACGCCCAGGTCCAGGCTGGAGGTACACACCACCAGCTTGAGCTTGCCCTGGTGCAGGGCGTTCTCGACCCAGGTGCGGATTTCCAGGTCCAGCGAGCCGTGGTGCATGGCCATTAGCCCGGCCAGTTCGGGTTCGGTTTCCAAGATTTTTTGGTACCAGATCTCGGTCATGGCCCGGGTGTTGGTGAACAGCAAGGTGGTGCGGCTGCGGGCCACAATGGGCAGCACCTTGTACAGTAAATTGGTGCCCAGGTGCCCCGCCCAAGGGAACTTCTCGATCGTGTCGGGCAAAATGCTCTCGATGTCGATTTGCTTGGTCAGGCGGGCCTTCACGATGGCGGGGGCGGCCAAACGGCCCGCCGCCAACAGCGGGTACACCAGCACCTCGGCGGCCTGGGCCAGGTTGCCAATGGTGGCCGAAATGCCCCAGATTTTCAAGCGCGGGTTGAGGGCCAGCAACCGGGCCAGCAGCAGTTCGGTTTGCACACCGCGTTTGCTGCCCAGCAGTTCGTGCCACTCGTCCACCACCACCACCCGCACCTGGCCCAGCAGTTGGGGATGGCCCTGGGTGGCCAGCAGCACGTGCAGGCTCTCCGGGGTGGTTACAAAGGCTTGGGGCGGTTTTTTACGCTGTTTTTGCCGCTCGCTGGGGGTGGTATCGCCGGTGCGCAGGGCCACGGCCCAAGGTACGCCCAGCTCGTCGGCGGCCCGTTGCAGGGCGGTTTGCAGATCCTTCGACAAGGCCCGCAGCGGGGTGATCCACAGCACTTGCAAACCCCCCGGCGCGGGCGCGGGGCGGCCCTCCTGGGCCAGCAGCCACTCGGCCAAAATGGGCAGCCACAACGCATAGGTTTTACCGCTGCCGGTGGGGGCGTTCAGCAGCCCGCTCTGCCCGGCCAAGTACGCGGCCAGGCACGCTTGCTGGAACCCCTGCAACTGCCAGCCCTTGGCGGCCAGCCAAGCGGCCAACCGGGCTTGCACGGCGGCGGAGGGCAGGGGCGGCGGGGCGGTGGACATGGGGCGAAGTTATACTAAAATGACTTAATGATTGCATGACTGGATGATTGTTTCTCTTGATTATCAATTATTTACAACAATAGAAATGCGCAATCGCCATTTAATTTTAGTATTAGGAAGGGAGGAGTTCTCTCCCTTACGTTTTTTACTAAAAAGGCCGGGCGCCGCGTGGGCGCCCGGCCTTGGCCAGGGTGATGAGCATCCCCTGATCCTAAAAATCAAAGTGTTAATTGCTTAAGGGATTGGCCGAAGCAGGCTGTGCCACCAACTTAAGCGTAGCGATCTCATTGGCCAGCCAGAGCCTTACCAGGTAAACCCCGGCGGGCAGGTTGGCCAGGTCGATGTTGGCCCGGTACTGGCCGAGCGCACCACTTGTCCGTTGGCTGCGGCCAGTTCCATCTGAACGGGTTGCCCCCGCTCTACTTCAACAGCGACCGTGGCCATGCCCGAGGCGGGGTTGGGGTAGAGCAAGGGCTTGGTGGGGGCGGCCAGGGGCTCGGGAGCCCCGCTGTCCAGACCGGGGCGGCCCGGGGGACACCCGCCGCTGCAGTACCTAGTGTCTTTAAATGCCGGGCTGCCGCCTGGACCGCAGAGATTGTCCACCCGCACGCCAATTCGCCCAAGCCCGTCCCCAGACGCAGGGGTGCGCAGGGTCAGGATGCGCGTGTTGAGCCCAGAAACCACCGTCCAGCCGGACGGCACGATCCAGTGGTAATCGGTCGCCCCCCACAGGTCAGGCGCGAAATAGGTGACCAGTTGGTTGTTGCCCGCGCTGCTGGGCCCGGTGACGGGATAGTCGCTGCTGCCAAAGAGCCGGCCCAGCAGCCGCTGCTCGCCCTCAAACACCTGGCAAGGGGTGAAAACCCTGGCCCGCACCCACTCTTGGGTAGAGGCCCCGCCCAGGCGCCGCACCGTTACGGAGTTCTGGTTGTTGGCCCCCACTATTTGCAGGCCGGGGCTGGCCACCCACTGGATGCCCGTGGCATCAGCGGGGATGTGGCCCGGAAAAATATTATAAGTGGTGCCCGAGGGGGAGGTGCTGGGACAGGAGCTTGGCCCAAAAATGGGGAACGAGTTGGGCACCGTGACCCGGAACACCGGGTCGGCCGTGCCCCGGATATAGGGCAGGATAAAGTCGACCGAGGCTTGGGTAAGGGCCACG
>JALONO010000148.1 GCA_025454895.1 Bernardetiaceae bacterium | reverse complement strand
TTATAGATTTTCTGCAATCAACTGTAAATCAGCATTATAAAAAATGGGCGGGATGGGGCCACCGCCCACACCCTAAGGGTTTTGGAAACCCTTAGGGTGGGGGGGAACCTAATACCAAAATCAAATAGGGATTGCGCATCCCTGTCTTTTAAATAATTGATAATCAAATAGAGCAATCCTTTACTCATCCAATCATGAAATCATTATAGTATAATTTTGACCAGTTTTTTCGCTCATGAAACACGTATTCGTTTGGCTCATATTGGGCGGATTACTGGCCGACCCGGCCCAGGGGCAAGATGTGGCCCGGGCCCGCCGCACCATCGACACGCTGGCTTCGGCCACCATGTTCGGCCGGGGCTACACCCAGGGCGGCGACAAAAAGGCGGCCGCTTACATCGAGGCGCGGTTCCAGGCCCTGGGGCTGCGGCCGCTCGCGGCGGCCGGCTACCAGCAACCATTTACGCTGGATGTCAACACCTTTCCCAACCGGGTGAGCCTGGCGGTGGCCGGGCAGGCCCTGGCCCCAGGGTTGGATTTTATCGTGAACCCGGTATCGGGCAAGGGGGCGGGCGGGGGCGCACTCTACTTTTTAGACACCCTCCTTTTCGCCGACAGCCCGGCCGTTGCCCGCGAGAAGTTCCTGAAAACGAACCTGAACGGCAAAATCGCGGTGTTTTACGGTCGGCATTATTATAAACTGTTGGAAATGCCCGCCGAGTTTTTGCAACACCTGGCCCAGGCCAAGGCGTACATTGGGCTGGAAACTAAACTTACGATGGCCATTTCGCCGCAGGCCCTGGGCCGTCCGTGGTTTCAGGTGCTGGCCAGCCGCTGGCCGCTGCCCTACGCCAACGGCACGGTGAGCCGCCAAAAGGCCAAGTTTAAGCTGGATGCCCAGCCGCTGGTGGGCTATGCCACCCAAAACGTGGCGGCCCAGGTGCGCGGTACGCGCCAGCCGGAGCGGTACGTGGTGTTTACCGCCCATTACGACCATCTGGGCGGCCTGGGGCGGCAGGTGTACTTTCCGGGGGCCAACGACAACGCCAGCGGGGTGAGCCTGCTGCTGGAACTGGCCGCCCATTTTGCCCAAAACCCGCCGCCGTACTCGGTGGCGTTCATCGCGTTTAGCGGGGAGGAGGCCGGGCTGGTAGGCTCCAAGTATTACGTGGAGCACCCGCTGTTCCCGCTGCGGCAAATCCGGTTTTTGCTCAACATCGACCTGGCAGGCAGCGGCGACGAGGGCATTGGCCTGGTCAATGCCACCGTCCACGAAGCCGAGTTTGCCCGGTTCAAACAGATTTCGGAAGCCAACAACTATTTCCGCCGCATTTTGCGCCGGGGAGCGGCGGCCAACTCCGACCATTACTACTTTGGCCAGGCAGGCGTGCGGTCGTTTTTTGTGTACACGCTGGGGGGCATCACGGCCTACCACGACGTACACGACCGGGCCGACAAAATCCCGCTCACCAAGTACGCCGAGTTGTTTGGCCTGCTGCGCGATTTCAGTTTGCAGTTGATGGACTGACCCAGCTAGCGCAGCGAGCCTAGGCCGCCGTCCACCCCGATCACCTGGCCAGTAACCCAACCCGCTGCGGGCGAGAGCAAGAACGCGGCCAGGGCGGCCAAGTCGGCTGGGGTGCCCACCCGGCCCAGCGGGTGGCGTTTAGCGGCCGCTTCTTGTTTTTCGGGGGTAGATAAAAGGTTGTGTGCCAGCGGCGTATCGGTGAGCGAGGGGGCCAGGGCGTTGACCCGGATGCCCTGCGGGGCCAGCTCGGCGGCCAACGATTTGGCCAGGCCCTCTACCGCACCCTTAGCGGCGGCAATGCTGGCGTGGAAACCCATGCCCACCTTGGCCGCCACCGTGCTAAACAGCACAATGCTGGCTCCGTTGGCCTTGCGCAAGGCAGGCAACGCGGCCTGGATCACCTGCACCGCCCCCAGCACGTTTACCTGGAAGTCGCGCTGAAAATCGTCCACCGCCAGGCGGCCAAACGGTTTAAGGTTGATGCTGCCGGGGCAGTAGGCCAGGCCGTCCAGCCGGTCGGGCAGGGGTAGGGGTGTGGCCAGCGGCTGGGCCAAATCCACCGTAAAGTGCTCGCGCACGGGCACCCCGGCAGGGGAGCGGCGCGAGGCCGAGTACACCTGGGCACCCGCCTGGGCCAATTGCTGGGCCAAAGCCAGCCCAATACCCGAACTGGCCCCCACGACCAAATAATTACGGTTTGCAAAATCGCTCATAACGCTGTTTTTAAAGACTTGCCGGGTTTACCCGACCGCCAACCTAAAATTTAGGCCCTTAACCAAGCAACAAAGCGAAAAGTTTTGCCCAAGCGGTTATAAATTCGCCGGGCCAGAAGCCTCGACCCCTACCTAGGTCGTATTTAACTCCCTTTGCTTTTTTGAAACGCTACTTTATTACCGCCATTGGCACCGACAGCGGCAAAAGCCTGGTGAGTGCCATTTTCACCCAAGCCCTACAAGCCGACTACTGGAAACCGGTGCAGGCCGGCCACCCGCGCGACACCGAGCTGGTGCGCAGCCTGGTGAGCAGCCCGCGCAGTGCGTTCCACCCGGAGGCTTACTGCCTGGGCCACCCCCTGTCGCCGCACGCCGCCGCCAAGCTCGACGGGGTGGAGATCGCCCTGAGCAAAATCAACCTGCCCGCTACCAGCAACCACCTGGTGATCGAGGGTGCGGGCGGCCTGCTGGTGCCCCTCAACGACCAGCAGTTTGTGGTGGACCTGGCCGACAAGTTCGCCGCCGAGGTGGTGCTGGTGTGCAACCTGTACCTGGGCAGTATCAACCACACCTTGCTCTCGCTGCGCGAACTGAGCCGTCGTTTGCCGTATAGCAATTTTACGGTGCGGGGCATCGTGTTTAACCAAGGGCCAGTGCCGGAGTCGGAGCGGATTATCGAGCAGCACTGCCCCTATCCTTGCTTGCTGCGCATCGAAAAAGCCACCAGCGTGGATCAAACGCTGGTGGCCAAATATGCCGCCAAACTGAGGCGGGTACTGAGCAATGAAATAGAAGATTAAATTACTGAAAACGAGCCTATTGCCCGGGTAACTACTCTTTCCACTTGATGGTGCAGCCCACGGCTTTAGTGTTGTCGCGGCTCACTTTGCGGTGGGCCAGCACTTCGTCCAGGGCGTGCTCCAAGTATTTCTCGGTGGCCTGGGCGGCATCGTTGGGGCTGTTGTCAATGGCTCCTGAGTAAACCAGGCGCAGTTTGTCGCCTTCGCGCACCAGCAAAAACACCTCGGGCGTGCGGGTGGCCCCAAAAGCGGCGGCCACTTGCTGGGTCTCGTCGTGCAAATAGGCAAACGGGAAAAGCTTTTGCTGGGCACGCTCCTGCATTTTGGCAAAATCGTCTTCGGGTTGTTGGGCGGGGTCGTTGGCGTTAATGGCCACTACGGTAAAGCCCCGGGCCTGGTAACGGTTGTGCAAGCTGGCCAGCCGGTCTTCGTATAGTTTGGCAAACGGGCAGTGGTTGGCCGTGAACACCACAATAACGCCTTGGCCGCCCCGGAGGCTGCTCAGGGTTTTCCATTCGCCTTTGGTGGTTTGCAGCCGGAAATCGGCCACTACTTCGCCCACTTGGTAGCCTTGGGCCTGGGCATAAACAGAACTTGCCAGCAGGGCCATTAGTACCGCCACCTTTAAGCTCGATTGTTTTTTCATGGTTTTTGTTGAACGAGGAAAAGCCCTCATCGTATTATATGCGAATCACATACCAATTTTTCGGGGTCGGCCGATCACGCCCCGGGTACCCGAGGGTTGATCCATCCACCTTAAATTACGTGATCAAGCAACTAAACGTGGCAAAACTAAGCCAAAAGTAGCCAGGCTTTGGCGGCCTCTTTGTTATCAAAATACCGGGTGTTGAATTTGCTACCTTCTTGCTCGCCCATGGTTTGCTCAATGGCCACCTGGGCAAAAATATACTGACTCACTACGAAGGCCGCTTTGTTCAGCCCCATAGCCAAGCTGGGGGTAAATATGGTGTGGTTGGTCCACTCTTGCAGGTCAGGATCTATCTGAAACAGCATATCGCGGGTATCGGGCAATACTTTCTTCGGCTTCAATTGCAGCATTAGATCGAGGTAATGCCTGAACTCCTGCTTACACTCCTCGTCGGTCATGTGCTCGGTGGCGGGCAGCCAGGTCATTTCAATAAGTTCTTCCTGGGCAAAAAATGCCAGGTGGAGAAATTGGCTTTTGTACACTTGCATAGCTATGAATGGATTGATGGGAAAAACTGGAATAATCGGTCAACAAAAATTCAATTTATTTCACTAATATAAATTAATTTTTTTAAATACAAGTAATATTAAAAATGATTACCTGATCGATTGGCTGTTTTATTTGATTGCGAAGCATTAAAACTCTTTCAAATTATCCGTAGTCGGGCCGAAATTGCGTTTCTACTCACAGCCTCGCCCCAAAACTCCCGTTTTGGTCGTCCTTGGACGACAAAAGCACTTCAGCTTTTGGGCGAGAAAATGTGGCTGGCCAGGGTAGGGTCGGGAAAGGCGGGTTTGGAACGAAAATCCGGGCTTCCGCCCGGCCAAAAATCTAATCCGCAAAAGGCCCGATGTAGAAGAGTCCCATTCACTTGATCCCCCGCTTGGCCAGCCAAACGTACTGCTTGGCCACCTGGGGCAGCAGCGATAACGGCACCGGCCCGGTTTGGAGCAAATGGGCGTGGTAGTCGGCCCAGGGCAGGCCGGGGCCGAGCTGCCGCTGCACCCACTGCTGGGCCTGCTGAAACGCCAACTGGCCGGGGTAAAAAGCCACCGCCTCGCCGGGATACACCAGCAGCCGGTTCAGCAACTCGCGGGCTTCGGCCTCTGAGAGGGCCGTGTGCGCGCGCAGGTAAGCGTAGGCCTGCGGGCGCGACCAGCCGTGGGCGTGCAGGCCCGTGTCGGCGGTGAGGCAAGCCCAGCGCACCAACTGCTCGTGCCACCAGCCCAGCCGCTGGTAAGGATCGGCCAGGCCGCCCTGGGCCTCGAGCCGCAGCAGGCAATGCGCCGCCCAGCCTTGTTCAAAGGCGGTAAACGAAATGGCCCGCCGAAAATGGGGCAGGTCGGTAGATTGCACCTGCTGGTGCTTTTGGTACAAATAACCAGGGAACAAGTTGCGCGCCGCCACGGTCAAGGTTTCGTAAGGTCGCCATCCGGCCAGGCTATCGTCGGTGGGCCAATGGTAGGTCAGGCGTTCGGGTTGGTCCAAGGCGGGGGCCAACGGGCCGGGGTAGGGCCAAAAACCGGAGGGGCGCAGCGGCACTTGCCCAAACTGGGGGCGCAAACTGCGCCCATTGGCAAATAGGAACCCCAACTGGGTGGTCAAGTGCGCCAGGTGGCGGCGCAGGCTGTCGGCCTGGCCGGGGCCTTGGCGGGTTTGGGCACGCAGCCAAGCCCACTGGATGGCCGGGTCCGGGCCGGGTGCCCAGCGGGCGGCCAGGCGCACCAGGCTATCGGCCAGGGCAGCCACTTTTTGCAAGCCCAGTTGGTGTAAGTTCTGGGGATCAGTTGGTTGGGTGCAGTGGTAGCGGAGTTGGGCCGCGTAGTGCTCTGGCCGCAGCCGCACCAAGGTGTCGCTGTGGCAGGTGGTGGTATCCAGCATTACCAACAACCGGCGGTAAGCGGGCATCACCTCGTTCTCAAGCACTTGGTTAAATTCGTTTTGTAGTTCCACTTGGGCATCGTTGCTCAAGGGGCCGTCCATTTTTTGGGCAAAATCTTTGGCCAGCCAGTTGGCGGGCTGGTTAGCGGCCAGCCACTGGGCCAGTTGGTGGTGGGCCAATTGCTGCTGAGCACAGGCCAACGAGGGCCATTGGCCTAATTGGCCGGGCAAAGTGTTTACTTTTTCGTGGAACTGGTGCAACCGTTCCAGGTAATGCTCGGCATCTTTCAAATCGTTGATGCGGTGGTGGTGGAGTAGTAGGCGCAAAAACGAAAGTTGGAGGCCATCCACCGGATTGAGCGGATGCGTGCAATAACCTGGCAAGCGGTTGGCGGCCAGGTCGGCCAGGCGGTGGCGCATCACCACGGCCGAGAGGCTATCAAGCTCCGGGTTAGCCCGGCCGGGCTGGAAATAACTGTCCAACATGCGGAGGTTATGCCTGGCCCAGGAGGCCACCTCCGCTGAGTCGGAGCCGGGCCAGGGGTCTAACCGGCCGTTAAAGCCACTGAGGCCCCCGGCAATGCCCGTAAACTGGTGGCGCGAAAACTCCTCGGGCCGCCGTTGGGCGTATTGCAGGGTAGTACGTTCTAGGAAATCGTTAAGGCTGAAGGGCTTGTACCACACCAAGTTGACTACCCAACCCACCAGGGCCAGCAACAGCAACCAAAACAACCAGACAAACGGACGATCCATGAATAGCCAAACGGGCAATGGCCCCGGAGGCTTTAAAATTAGGAGAAAATCGATTGCAAGGTAGCGAGACCGGGCGATTGTTGCACGATCGTCACTCCGGGATGACGCCTCAGTCGGCCAGCCTGGGCTAAGGTGCCAGCACCAGCCGCCCACTCACCACGGCGGGGGTTTCTTGGCCGCGCAATGGCGTTACCGTGAGCCGGTAGAGGTACAGGCCGGGGCTGGCCAGCCGGCCGTCGGGTTGGCGGCCGTCCCAAGTAAGGGTTTCTACGGCAGTTTGCACGTTATAATCAACGGTTTCGTGGCGGTGGACCAAGGCCCCGGTACTGGTGTACACTTCGAGCAAAATGCGGAGGTCCTCGCCGGGCCGGTTGGGGGCGAAGCGCAGGTTCACCCGCTCGCGGAAAGGGTTGGGCCAAGCCAGCACCTGACCCAAGCCGAACGGTTCCTTGGCTACGGTGAAGCGCAGTTGGGCCTCGGCGGGGTTGTTGTGAACGTCCCACGCCTTTACCGTGAGCACGTGCGGCCCTTCGGCCAAACCCACTAGCGGCAGGCTGGCCCGGCCTTGGCCCGGATTGTCGGGCTGGGCCAGGTAGTAGGGGTTGAGCACAAAAGTCTGCTGCCCATCCAGGGTGGCCAGTAGCTCGTGGCCCAGGCCCGCCCCGGTTATGTTAATGCCTTGGTCGTCAGCCAAATGGACGAGTAAGGTGGGATCAGTTCCGGTAGTGCCACCGTCTTCAAACTGTTCGCTGTCCATAAACAGGCGGATTTGCGGCGGCTGGTTATCGGCCGGGAAGTTAGGCGCGGTGCCGCCCACCAGCACGCGGTGGCTACCGCCAGCGTCCAGGTTGCGGGTGCTGTCGCGCGCGTACACGAACACCCGCCCCGGGCCAAAGCGGTAATCGATGTCTTTGGGCACGGTGAAGCTGAGCTCGAACAGGCCGTTGCGCACGGTGGCCTGGCCCCGGAACAGCGGCGTGGCCAAGTCGGTGTAGTCCATCGGCTCGTCTTCCTGGCCCCGGGTGCGTAGGCGGTTGGGTTTGTCGTACACGGTTACGGTGGCTGGGCCGTTAAAGTCGGCCAGGAGGCGGCCGTTTTGCTGGATTTGGCCGCTCAGTTGCACCTGGGCCAAGGCCCGCAGGGTATCCGCAGGCTGGCCCTGGGCGCGCACGCTGGTGATTTGGGCCGCCAGGCTGGGGTAGGCAAGGCGCAGGCTGGGGTCGCCCAGGAGCGAAAAGTTGCGGTTGACCACGCCGGAGGCACTGCGGTTTTTGGTGAGCCGCTGCACGTCTCCCAGGCGGGGCATTTGGCCGTTGATGGGGGCAAACACCACATCATAAAAAGCATTGTTCACCAAAAAATTAGTGCTGGAAAACACGGGCCGGGTGGTGGTAACCATCGCGATGCCGCCCCCGCGCGGGCTAAGCACGGCCAGTTCGGCCCCGGAGGTAAGGTTGGGGTCGTCGAAACGGCCAAACTCGCAGGTGGCCGTTACAAACAACGGCAGCCGGTCGCGGTTGGCCCAGTTGCCCAGCATGGCAATGTCCAAAATGGCTTCGGAGGTCCAGCCGCTTTCGCCGCCGTGGCCCGTAAAGTTGACGATGAGGGCCCCGGTACGCCCCACCTGGCCGTCGAGGGCGGCCCGGGCCTCGGGCGCGCGGCCGCCGTTGGGCGTGGCCACCAGCGGGAAGGCATCCACATAAATTTTATCGATATTGTAGATTTTGCCCGTGGTATCGGCCTTGGTGGCCAGTTGCTCGGCGTCCAGTTGGTGGATGTTGAAGTCGCCGTTATCGGCCACGAAGCAGAGTTGGGTGCGCCATTGGCCCTGGCTACTGGCCTGCTCGTAGCGGATGAGTTTGTCGATGACGGTATTGGCTTCGGCCACGGTGGCCACGGGCAGGCGGCCAATCCCCACTTGCATTTGGTAATTGTCGCCGCCGTTTTCGTCCCACTCGCCTTCGTTGGCGGCCAAAAACCCGAAAAAATCATCGGAACTAAAGCTGAAAATGGGGTGCAGCGACTCCCGCGACTCGTAGGTGGGCACCAGGTTGCGGTTGCCCGCCTGGCGGTCTTTGTAGTCGTAGCTGGCATCGCCGAATAGTAGCACGTAGCGCAGCCGGTCGCTGGCGCGGCGCAGGTGGCGCAAAAGGTCGCGCAGGGCCGTAACATCTTGCTTGCCTCCGGCAAACTCATGATAGACTTGCTCGGTGGTAACCACCTCGGTAGCCAGGCCGCTGCGGGTGCGGCGGTGGTTGGCCAGCCGCTGGGCGGGTTCCGTCAACGTAGGGTGGGTGATAATGAGCAGCTCGGGCGGGGCCAGTTGTCGCAGGTTTTGGTTGGCCACCCGGCCCCGGGGTTCCGGGGCGGGCAACTCGCTGCTGCGCCAGGCCACAAACTCGCGCAGTTGGCCGCCTGGCGATACCCCGAAGGCGGCCGTTTCGCCTTGGCGGCGCAGGGTTTGCTGCCGGGCATTGAAAAGGTCGGTAACGTCCCACACCTGCAAATCCGGGGGAGCGGCGGCCAGCCGGAACTCGGCGGTGGCCATACTGCGGCTGGCCACTGCCCGGAACGACGTTTGCGCGCCGTACAACCGCAATTGGCGTTGCAGGTTAAGCCCCAGTGCGTCTAAATGCCCAAAAGCGGAAGTGGCCCCGCGTTTGTCGTAAGCCAGGCGCACGGCCAGTTCGTTGTTGGCCGGGGTGGCCTCTAAAGTGAGGCCAAAGGTGTTATCGGCCACGAGGCCCTTGCGCGCGTAGGTGCCCAGGGGCAACAAGGCCAGGGTTTGGCTGCCCAGCTCCCGGCCGTTGAGTTGCAGGTTAAACGTGGTGGCGGCGTTGGCTTGGGCCATCACCACCGACCGCACCCGCACCACCGACCCGGCCACCAGGCCCGGCACCGGGAAACGGATGGTATAATCGGCCTGTAAATCAAAGCGTTCGCCGTACCAGAACCGGCCTGACCGCACAATGTTGAAATCGTCTTTTTCGTGATAGAAATAATCGTCGAACGTGGTGATGGGAGTTCCGCTGCCCGCATCGGCTTGGCGGGCCAACCTTTTGCCGGGTTGCCCGGCGTTTACTTGCAAAAAGTAGTAGTTGAAGTTATCGTACAAATGTTTTTCGTGGCCAAACAGGCCCGTGGCTGGGTTAAGTGCCACCAGGTCGGGGCCTTGCGCGTAGAACAGCAGCGCGTCATCGGCATCCCAGCGGCCATCGTCTTGGCCGTCGAGTTGCACGGCCAGTTCCACCAGGTCGGTGGGCCGGGGTGCGGCGTTGGGCTGGGGCAACATGCCGCCCGGTTGGCCAAACACGCGCACCTGGCGGGGGTCCAGTTGGGCGGCATCCACCCCCAGGCGCTGCCAAAAGCCCCGGTCGATTTTGTAAAGGCCGGTTTGCGGCACGGCCACTTTGTACCACTGGCCGCTGGCCAG
>JALONO010000376.1 GCA_025454895.1 Bernardetiaceae bacterium | reverse complement strand
CATCGAGGGCATTGGAGTGGTGGAGTTCTACGACCGCGACGTAATCCGCCACCGGCTGGTGAAACGCATCATCAACGCCTACGACCGCAGCGAAACCCCGGCCCCGGAAGAACCCCCCGGCCAAGACCCGGAATAGCCAGGCCAAAAGCCTAGTTTTAGGAAGCCTTTTTAAGGAGAACCCCTGCCAGGGCACTTAGCCGCTGGCAGGGGGCTTTGTTGGTAAACCGCTACCTAGGCTCTAGCCGTCGGCCGAGTTTATACCAAAATCTAATAAGAATTGTGTGTCCTAATGTTGTAACTGATTGATAAACAAGGAGAACAATCATTTAACCATGCAATCATTCAGTCATTTTTGTATTAGCCCTTGTTAATTTCAAATACCACGGCCACCGCGTTTTTGCCCTTACTGTTGGCCCGGAAGCTGATTTTGCCATTGTCGATGTTGAACGTGGGCGTGCCCACCAAGGTATTGCCCAGGGCTTCCGCGATTTTTTCGCTGTAAGTGCCTTTTTTGCTGGCACTGATTTTTTGATTAAACGCCTGGTAATCAAGTTTTTCCTTGGTGAAGATGACGGCCATCACGTCCACCCTGCCTTTATCGTCCAATTGGAGCGAAAAATCCTTGGGGAACAGCCGCGCCCCCGTGATGCCGCAATAGGGCGAGTGCTTTTCGGTGTAGGGGAACAACACGTAGCTGGTGCCGTCGGTTTCTTGCCCGATCACGTAGGTGTGGCAAGGCACGGTATTTTTGACCGCAATTTTAAACTTGGTGCCGGGCCGCAGGCTCTGGGTGGTGGTAAACACGTTGCCGGTTTTGCCTTTGAACGGGATGTAGGTTTTCTCTTGGTTTAAAAACAGGCCAATGGCCGCCTCAAAATCGTTGACCTGGGCTTTGTTGGCCACGGGGTACAGGCCGTAGGCTTCCCCGTAAAACTGGTTGGTAAAATATTTAAAGTCCTCATACTTCATCCAAAACAGGCCCCGGTCGCCCCAGTCTTCGCCCCAGGAGTTCATGATCTGGAACGCCCCGCCCTCCAGGTTATCGTCATAGCCGATGACGGTCATGGCGTGGCCGCCGAAACTGCTGGCCCCGCCATTGTCCACAATGTGGCCGCCCAGGCCTTTTTGCAAGGCCGCGTAATCGGCCCGGGTGGGCCGCCAGAATTTTTTGCCCACCATGTCGTAAAAGCTGCCGCCCACGGCCATGCCTACTACCACAGGCGCGCCTTGCGAGATGTTCTGTTTAATGGCATCGAGATCGATTTTGTAGTCGTCGTCCTTTAGTGTAAGGCGGTTAAAACCCTGGATCCGGTTCATGGCCGCCTTTTGCCGCTTGTTGGCATCGGGCTGGCGGTTGCACTCGTCGTCGCTGTACGGGAACTCGCCAATGCCCACCAGGCCTTCGTTCACGATTTTTTCCAGGGTTTTGCCAATGTGGGTGCCCGTGCAATTGCCCCGGGTGATTTGGTTGTACACAAACGAGGGGCTGTAGGCCACCGCGTTAGGCTCTTCGCCGGTGGCCACGGCCCGCGAAATGGTGGCCGCCGAATAAGCAGCGGCCCAGGCCGTGCACGAACCTTGGCTGCCCTGGCTCAAACGGCGGGGGGCGTATTTCTCCAAAGTAAAGCGGCCGGGCACGTTGTTTTCGGGCAGGGTCATGGCCAGGGGCTCAAATACTTCGGCCTTGTCAAAGTCGGTTTTGTTGAGGTCGCAACCCTGGGCCAGGGCCTTGATACTGTCGGGCAGGCTGCTGCTCAGGGTTTGCGTCTCCTCGGCCCCGGTTTGGCCGGAGGACTGGCCCCCGCCCCCGCAAGCGGCCAGCAAGGCAGTGAACATGAACAAGATAAGTGCGAAAAGGGACAGGTTTTTCATGGCGATTAAGCATACAATGCCGGGCAATTTAGGTAAAAAACGGCAACGGCCAAGGGCGGCCTTTGGCAAGCACCTGGCCAACTCCAGGCCCCGGCTAAGTAAAAAGCCGCCGGGGCGGCTATCCTGCCCAAAAAGCCGAGGTGCGCCTCCATTACCCTGGCCCGTGGGTTAATTTTGCCGCATGAAATACTTAATTGCGGGCCTGGGCAACATCGGGCCGGAATACGACGACACGCGCCACAACATCGGGTTTGCCGTAGCCGACCGGGCGGCTCGGCAACTGGGAGCCACTTTTAACTTCGACAAACACGCTTACGTGGCCGAGGCGAAGCACAAAGGGCGCACGTTGTACCTCATTAAGCCCACTACCTTTATGAACTTGAGCGGCAAAGCAGTCAACTACTGGCTGCAAGCCCAGAAAATCCCGTTGGAAAACTTGCTGGTGATCATGGACGACCTGGCCTTGCCACTAGGCAAACTACGGCTCCGGCCCTCCGGCTCGAGCGCAGGCCACAACGGGTTAAAAGACATTGAGGCCACCCTGGGCCACCAAAACTATCACCGGCTGCGCTTCGGCATTGGCAACAACTACCCTAAAGGCCGCCAGGTGGACTTTGTGCTGGGCAAGTTTACTTCTACCGAGGCTGCCGAACTGGAATTTGCCGTGCCCAAAGCCGTGGATATGCTGCTCTCGTTTTGCAC
>JALONO010000375.1 GCA_025454895.1 Bernardetiaceae bacterium | reverse complement strand
CATCCACATTGCCGTGCTGGACTACGGCTACCAGGGCCTGGGCACCGATGCGTTCCGCCATGCGCGCGTGCTGAGCACCCACAACCTTTGGCAGGGCAATAATAATGTGAATTTGCCGGGCAGCGACCACGGCAACCGGGTACTGGGCGCGTTGGCCGCATTTAGGCAAGGCGATGTGGTGGGAGCAGCTTACCGGGCTGATTTTCATCTGTTTACCACCGAAAGCGAGCCAGAGGCCACCTTCGACACCCGCGATGAGGAGCTGTGGTGGACAGTAGCCGCCGAGCGGGCCGACAGCCTGGGGGTGGACGTGATCTCGACCTCGGTGGGGTATTACGACTTTGCCAATCCCACTTTTACTTACCGGCACGAAGACCTGGACGGGCGCACCGCCCTGATCACCCAGGCCGCCGACTGGGCCGCCGCCGTGGGGATGATCGTGGTAAAAGCGGCGGGTAACCAGGGCAACCGGACGTGGCAGCGGCTCACCTTCCCCGGCGATGCGGACTCGATTCTCACCGTGGCCTCGGTAAACAGCCAGCTACGGCACAGCGCGTTCAGCTCGCGGGGGCCCAGTGCCGACGGCCGGGTAAAACCTGACGTGGCGGCCCTGGGCGAAGGCGTGTTTACCGTGTCGCAGGGGGGCTTTACCGTTGCCACCAGCGGCACCTCGTTTGCCACGCCCTTGGTGGCCGGGTTGGCCGCCGGGTTGTGGCAGGCCAACCGCAGCCTCACTAACTTGCAGGTAATCAGTGCCATCCGGCAATCGGGTTCGCGCTTCCGCACCCCCAACGACTCCATTGGCTATGGCATCCCTAACTTTGAGCGGGCCAATTTCCTCATCACTGCCCTAGATGATGCCCAACTGGCCCGCGAACTGGTGCAGGTGTACCCCAACCCCGCCACCGGGCCGGTTTACGTGGCCCTGGCCCCTAGCCTGGCCGGCCGGCCCGCCGAGTTGAAGGTGCTGGACGTAACGGGCCGCTGCGTGCTGGCCACCCGGTTCACCGCCGACGGCCGCATTTTGGAGCTTACCCCTGCCGATTGGGACGCGCCGCCCGGCACGTATTTGTTCCAAATTAAGGTGGGCGAGTGGTCGCGGGTGGTGAAGGTGAGCAAACAGTGAGGGTAGGGATTTTTCGCTTTACTTTTGTTGACCGATTGTCAACCCCAGCATTACCAGTAAATTAACCTGCACCACACTTCGCTTTTACTTGCTTGCTTTTTTAAAAAATAGCCCCCCCGCCGCTAGAGCCGCCGGATTTCTGGGCCTGATGCTGGCCATTTACAGCGTTTGGTATTTGGTGTATCAGCTTTGGCTGCGCCCGGCCGGGCAACTCAATCGGTTCCTCACGTTGCGGGTGGCCGAAGGGAGCCGTTGGCTGATGCAGGTGCTGGGCTACCCCGATGCCCAACTGCGGGGGCCGCAGGGCAACATCCTCCATGCCGACGGGCAGGCCCTGGTGGCCATTGGCGATGCCTGCAACGGGCTGGACCTGTACGCCCTTTTCGCCTCGTTTGTGCTGGCCGCGCCCGGTCCTTGGCGGAGTAAACTTTGGTACGTGCCGGGGGGGATTTTAGCCATCTACGCGCTCAACCTGTTGCGGGTGGCCCTGTTAGGCGTTAACGCGGCCATCAGTCGCACCACGGTCGATTTCAACCACCATTACACCTTCGTGGTGGTGGTGTATGGCTTTATTTTCCTGCTTTGGGCGGTTTGGCTCAACCGTTTTTCGGGCTTGCTGAAATCCAAAACCGCTTAGCCCATGCCTAATTGGTTACGTTACGCCCTGGTAATCAGTTTGTTTGGTTTATTGTTCTACGCCGGGTTACAGCACTGGCCGTTTGCCAATTTGTTTATGCTGAAGTTCAATGGTTGGCTGGCCGCCGCCGGGCCGTGGGAAGCCGGGCGGGCTACCCTGCGCGGCTTACTGTGGGAAAAGGTACCCGTGCTAGGCCAGGAAGTAGGTCATTATGCGTACGCCCTCGGGTTTGCGCCCCTGTTGGCCGCCCTCGTTTGCCTAGTGCGCCGCCAAGGTTGGCGGGCCTGGGTAGGTTGGTCCACCGGCTTCTACCTGTTTTACGTGCTCGGTTCCGGGTTTTTGGTGCTCATAGTGGGCCGCCTCTTGGGCCAACCCCTGGCCGATGCCGTGCCCGAGTTCGCTTCCGCCTTTTTTTCGCCGCTGCCGCTGGGGTTGGTGCTGCTCTATTTCCGGCTGGTTAGGCTGCTGCGGCAGGCCAATGAAAAATAATTAAATAATTGCATGATTGCATGATTGCATGATTGCATGATTGCATGATTGCATGATTGCATGATTTATATTATTGATTATCAATTATTTGTGATTTCGTAAATACCCAATCTCAATCTGATATCAAAGGCAAATAAGAACTGCGGGTTCATGGTTTTGTAATTGATTAATAGACCTCTTGCACATTATCCATAATTGGCTCGAAACCACGTCCCCTGCCCGCCGGACAGGGCTGATCCGTTCTTTACAAGGCATTGAAGTCGTCCATAAAAGAGAGCAGGCCGATTGACTAGGGGCCGCTTCAAAAAAGCCATCCAACACCTCAA
>JALONO010000374.1 GCA_025454895.1 Bernardetiaceae bacterium | reverse complement strand
GGTCGAGTACGGCTCGGCCGACAGCGCCCAGCACTTCAAAAACCTGCTCGGCTACTCACCGCTGCACAACCTCAAGCCGGGCACGGCCTACCCGGCCACTCGTTCAAGTTTGCGGCCACTTTGCAGGAGAAGCACCAAGGCCCCAACCCGGTGCTCATGGTCGTTCATGTTCTACAACATGCAGGTGGAGCCGTATAAAAATTTGCAGCTAAAACCCAAGATACAGCGGGCAGCATCCCCAAGGATTTTACCAATCCTTGGGGATTGACTTTTTCATATGATCAATAGTTTACAATGGAATTTTTACAGGCTAATTACCAGTTTTAAGCGGTTTGGGAGGGCCTTAAAATACTAGTACATTTACCTCAACGCTTTGGGAGGATGGCACCGAATTGGAAAAGGCTCAATGAGTTTGTTCAATTCTATAATTATGGGCGCAAACATCAATCTTTGGGCTACTTGACACCAGCAGATGTTTATGTTCACAAAAAAGATATGCCCAAGAAAAGCGTAAAAATTTAGCTGGACGGCTACACTTAAGTTTCGCATTAGAATTATCCAAACTTTGGAGTAGGCCATAAACCTACCATTGATCTTGGTATTTAAATCTCCACAACCATTTTGGGAATGGGTGGCTACATCAATCGACAAATCACGGAAAATCAACAAAAACCGGAGGCGAAAATCGCCTCCGGTTCAATTATAAATAAGGATAAACTAGCGCGGCCCAAGCCGCCAGATTAGCCTAGGGCAGCAGCACCCGGTCCACCACGTGTACCACGCCGTTGGTGCCGGTGAGGTTGGCGCGGGTTACGTTGGCCGCGCTGGTGCCATTGCCCCGCCCCAGCACCGTAATGGGCGACACGGTTATGGTGAGGTTGCCGCCTTGGGCAGTAGCCAAGCTACCAGCCGTAAGGTTGGTAGAAAACGCCCGGGCCGCCACCACGTGGTAGGTCAAAATCCTGGCCAACGAGTCGGGCACGGCGGCATTAATGGCGGCCACATCAGCAAAGCCCGCCGCTTGGAACGCCGCGTTGGTAGGCGCAAACACCGTGAACGGACCCGTGCCGGCCAGCACCTCGGCCACGTCGGTGGGGCTTTCGCTGGCCCGCTCAATGGCCGCCACCAGCAACGACAAGTCCGGGTTGCCCTGGGCCAGGCGCACCAAGTTACCGGGCGGGGGCAGCAGCACCTGGTCGATGATGTGGATCACCCCGTTGCTGGCCGCCAGGTCGGCCTGGGTTACCCGCGCCCCGTTCACCGACACGCCCGCTGCGTTGCGGGTTACGTACAAGGCCGAATTGGCCAGCGAGCTAAGCTGGGTGTTGTCGGCCGTGGGGAACTCGGTGGAAGCCGTGCGGGTGTTGAGCACATGGTAACGCAAAATCCCGCGTAGCGTGCTGTCGGGCACCGCGTTGATGGCTGCCACGTCGGCAAAACCGGCCGCCCGGAAGGCCGCATCGTTGGGGGCGAACACCGTGAGCGTGCCGGTACCGAGGGTTTCGGCCAGGCCCGCCCGCTGCACAGCGGCCCGCAGCAGGGTAAAATCCGGGTTGTTGAGCACTACTTCAGTAATGGTCTGCGGAGCGGGAGTGTCGTCGCCGCCATCGTCGTTGTTGCAAGCGGTAAAACTTAAGCCCGCCAGCAGGGCCAACATCGTGGTCCCGAGGCGGAAATGCCGTTTAACGGCCATGAAAGGATGTATCATGGTTCCTGTTTGGTTTTTGGTGAAACAACGAAACAGAAACGCGCTGGTAGGCGGAACGGTGGCCTGCCTTGGAGTAAATTGTATAAAAATAAGACTGAGTGGTAAAAAAAAGGGGGTGGATGGGTAGGCCAGGAGGAGGTGGGCGGGCAAGAGGAACGGGTCACGGGCTTACGGTTGCCTCCCAAATCGATGCTTTTGCTTGATTTGGTCAGTTTTTCATCACCTGGCTGCCTAGCTGTGGGCGTATGCTTAGGGGCGGGGAAAGCCAGCAAAGGAACCCCCGGATTGTCGCCCTCTCCCTGATTTCCGGCATTTGATCTAACTATTTTCCCCCGGTTTGCAACCTTCGGGAAAATGGGCACTCTTTGGGCTGAGTTCCATTGCCAAGGAGCGCGCTGGCCAATCGTCAAGCCAGCCGGAAACTTAAACTTGACCGCCATGTTCAGCAATTATTTCAACATTGCCTTGCGCGGCCTGCGCCGGAGCAAATTTTTCGCCTTCCTCAATTTGGCGGGCCTCTCGGTCGGGATGACCGTGGCCATGCTCATCGGCCTGTGGATCTGGGACGAGTTGACCTACAACCAGTACCACCAACATTACGACCGACTGGCCCAGGTGTGGCAGTTCCAGACTTTTAACGGCGAAGTCGGGTCCCAAACCGCCATGCCGGTGCCCCTGGGGCCGGAGCTGCGGCAGAAATACCCCGACTTTGCGCACGTGGCGCTTTCGTCTTGGACGTTTGACCACATTGTGGCGGTTGGTGACAAAAAATTCGTCCGGTCGGGCAACTACGCCGAGCCTGTCGTCTTGGACGTTTGACCACATTGTGGCGGTTGGTGACAAAAAATTCGTCCGGTCGGGCAACTACGCCGAGCCTGACCTGCCCGAGATGCTGGCCCTGAAAATGCTGGTGCGGCTCGACAACCGGTCAGACCTAAAGGTAACGGGCGTGTACGAAGACTTGCCCCACAACACGAGCCTGCGCGAAATCAAGTTTTTGCTCCCCTGGTCGCTTTATTTGGTCAACGAACCGTGGGTAAAAAGGTCGGAGAACGAATGGGACAACAATTCTTTCCAAATTTTTGCCCAATTGAAACCGGGGGCCGACTTTGCCCAGGTATCGGCCAAGATCAAGGACATCAAAAAAGTGAACGACCCGAATACGGTACCGTTCAACCCGCAGATTTTCCTGCACCCCATGAGCCGGGCCTTTGTGCTGCTGCTGGCGTGCATCAACTTCATGAACCTGAGCACCGCCCAGAGCGAGCGCCGGGCCAAGGAGGTGGGCGTGCGCAAAACGGTCGGTTCGGGGCGCGGGCAGTTGATGGGCCAGTTCCTGGGCGAGTCGCTGCTGATGGCCAGCTTGGCGTTTGGGCTATCGCTGGGGCTGGGGTGGGCCTCGCTCTTTTGGTTCAACCAGGTGGCCGACAAGCAGATGGGCATCTTGTGGGCCGAGCCGGGCTTTTGGCTGGCCTGCTTGGCCTTTATTCTGGTAACGGGCTTGTTGGCAGGTAGTTATCCGGCGTTTTACCTGTCGTCGTTTAACCCGGTGAAGGTATTGAAGGGCACGTTTAAGGCGGGCCGGTTTGCCACCCTGCCGCGCAAGGTGCTGGTGGTGGTGCAGTTTACGGTGTCCATCGCCCTGGTGGTGGGCACCCTGGTGGTGTTTCGGCAGGTGCAGCACGCCAAGGACCGGCCGCTCGGGTACCAGCGCGACGGGCTGGTTGCCCTGCCCATGAACACGCCCGAACTGTACGGCCATTACGACGCGATCCGCAACGACCTGCTGGCCAGCGCCGGGGCGGCGGACATGTGCCAGTCGTCGAGCGCGGTTACGGGCGTGTGGTCCAACCAGATCGGGTTTTCCTGGCAGGGGATGCCGCCCGACCTGCAACCGCTCTTTGGCACCATCGCCGTGACCCA
>JALONO010000147.1 GCA_025454895.1 Bernardetiaceae bacterium | reverse complement strand
GAAAAAGAAAAACGACCGCTGAGCCGCAGTCGTCCCGGAAAATGAGGAGGTAAAAGTTTTGTAAATTACCTATTTGGCCTGGCTTTCCAGCCTTTGCAAGAAATCGAGCAAATTGGCGGGTTTTTGGTGGCCCGGGATGACGACAGTGTCGCCGCCGCGCACGTACACTACGCTGGGGTAGGTTTTTACCCTGAAGTTTTGGGCCAGTTGGCGGCCAGTGGTTATTTGCCCGCTTAGGTGGAGGGGCTGGTCGCTCTCGGCATCGATGGGTACGGGCAGCAGGTTCTCGTTTACGTAGGTGGCCACCTGGGCATCCCCAAAGGTGAGTTCCTGCATCTTTTGGCACGACTCGCACCACGGGGCCGATACCATGAAAACCAGGGCTTTAGCTTCCAATTGGGCCTTGGTTTGGGCACTGGCCAACCCCAACCATTGGGTTTGCGGGGCTGCCGGGCCTTGGTTGGCCGAAGCCCCGTTGCGCACCGAAACGGATAGCAGTAGCAATAATAAGATGCCCACCGTAGCCAATGAGGTGCGGGATACTTTGCTAATGCGGGTGAGGTAACTGTAGAGGTAAGAAACTCGGGGAAGTAGTAGTTGCATGGTGGTTTATACCAAGGGTGCAAATTGTTAAGTACAATTACCTATCAGCAACTATTGCGCCAAGTGTTCTCACTTAAAAATTCTGGGCGTACTTTGTTAAAGCTCTTCCCCGGCCACGCTGCCAAACAGCAGACCGGTGAGCACCTTGGGGAAAAAATAGGTGGACTTGGGGGGCATCACGGCCCCGCTGGCGCACACCTGGCGCACCTGCTCGGGCAGCACCGGGTTCACGATCAACGCCGCCTGGGCCGCGCCTTGCCGCACCCGGTCCAGGCACTCGGCAAAGTTGCGCTCGTAGCTGAAATGAGGATCGGCCCGCTGGTGGCGGCCCGGGATGCTCAAGGCCCGCCAGCCCACAAAGTAGTGCAGTACCGTCAGGTCCAACTGCCTCACCAAGGGCGGAAAATCCCACTGGATCTGGGCCGCCAAGCCAGGCTTGAGGCTCAGTTTGTAGGCTCCGTTGGCCAGCAGCAGCCCAAACGTGTGCTTGCGGCCCGCGATCACCTCGGGCAGGGCACAGGGGTCTTCCTGCTCGTCCAGTTGAAAGTACGGGGCCAGCCGTTGCAAAAAATCGGCCGGGGTAAAGTTGGGCAGGTGGTGGAGCAGCCGGTGGGTGGGCAGTATCACCAGGTCGTCGGAGGCCCCGTTGGTAAAGTACATGAGGTGATAATGGTACGGGGCCACCAGGGCGGCGGGGTGAGCGGCCCGTTGCTGTTGCCAATAAGCCAGGGAACTTTCGTAGCGGTGGTGGCCATCGGCCAAAATGACGGGCTGCGGAGCCAGGTGGGCCACTATCTGGGCCACTTGCGCGGGGGCGGTAATCCGGGCCAGCACGTCGCGGGCCCCTTGGTAGTCTTCCACCTCGGCCAGGGGCTGGTGCATGGCGGCATCCAGTAGGGGTTCCAACGTAAACTCCGGGTCAAAATACAGGCCGTGGGTGGGGCTTACGTTCAGTTGGGTGGCGGTCAGCAGGGCCAATCGGTCATCCACGGCCTGGGGCATGGTGTTCTCGTGGCGCAGCAGCGCGCCCTCGGCCCACTCGGTAAGCCGCAAAAAGGCGATGAATCCCTTGCGCACCAACGGGCGCGGGTGGCCAGGGAGGCTAAAATGCTGATAGTAAGGATAAATACCCGGCAGTGGGTCGCGCTGGAGCACGCCCTGGGCCTGCCACTGGGCCAACGTGCGGGCGGCGGCCTCGGCGGGGGCCGGCCCCGGCGGCACCGACAAATGCAGGCTGTTGTACGGGTGCTGGTACAGCTTCTGCCGCTGCCGGTCCGACACCACATCGAACAACGGGGAAACCAACTTTGGCAGCTCGGGTTGTAACTCGGCCCGGTAGCGCCAGGCTCGGAACGGACGGATTTCAGCCATGCGCAAAGTAAGGCCACCAGCGGCAAAACCGGGCGGAAACGCCTTGCTTTCGGTGGTTTTTGCGTAATTTTGGCTAGCGAAATGTATTTGCCAACCCCATGAAAAAAGCCGCCTTCCGCGATTGGACCCTCACCAAATTAGACAAGGCGTTTGGGCTGAAAGAAGTGCGCCAATACGAAGTCATGACCGAGTGGCAGGGCATGGAAATCCCCCTGTCGGACTACGAGCGGCAGGTGCTGGCCGATTTGCAAGCGGGCATTTTGCGGGCGGGCAAGGCCTGGAACGAAACCGAGTTGGAGAATAAGTTTATCAGCCCGCTCATCATTTTCACCAAAATTGATACCGACGAGTTCGGCTACTTTTTAGAGCGGCCGCTCCAGGGCATAGTGGGCGACTACGAGCTGTCCGGCATCGTGGACGGCATGATCGCCTCGGGTTTCCGCGACCCGGACGTGCCGTTTTTCTGCATGCACGAGTACAAGCGCAGCGTGGACAACGAGGGCAACCCCGATGCCCAGGCCCTGGCCGCCATGCTGGTGGCCCGCGAACTGAACGGGCAACAAAAACCCGTTTACGGGCTGTACGTGGTGGGCCTCATCTGGAACTTTATGGTGCTCAACGGCCAGCAATACTGCATCAGCCGCAACTACGATGCCTCCAACGAAGACATTTACGATATTTTCCGGCTGATGAAGGGACTGAAAACCATTGTGCAAACTAGGCTATTGCCCCAGTCAGTAAATAATTGAAAATCAATTCTTTATAAGAATGATTAACGCTCGCTGGTTCGTCATCCGGCGGGCACGTACTGATACACCGCGCCCCGCTTTTGTACCGAAAACCCGTTGCGGGTAACGTTGCCCACAATGGTCCAGCGTTCGCTGGGCGGGGCGGTGAGGGGCACCTCGCCCCGGCGCACTTCAATTTCGGTGCCCGCCGCGCTAAACTGCCAGTGGGCGTTCACCTGCTGCGGGTCGTTGGGGCTGCACCGGGTGGCACCTTCGTCTTCCACCAGCTGGTTGCCTTTGTAAAAGATGAGCACGTCGTTTACCTCGCAGCCCGCCACAAAGTTGGTAACGTCTTGGGTGCCTTGCAGTACCCGGCCAATGCGCCAGCGGCGGCCCCCGGTGGCGGCCAGCAGCCCCGTGCGGTTGGGGGTGATTACCACAAATACCCGGTTCACGTAAAACGAGCCAATGGATTGCACCTCGGTGGACGTGCGCAATTCCCAGTTATTGGTATCGCCTTTGATGGCATCGAAAAAATAACGGCCGCTGGCCAAGCCCGCAAAACGGACCACCCCGGTGGAGTCGGTAACGCTAGGCTCTTTGACGGTACCGGTACCGTTGCGCCAGGCATCTTCATTGTTATAAAGACTAATGCTGGCGTTGCGCATTTCGTTGCCAAAGCTGTTGAGCACGTACATTTCCAGCACGGCGGTGGGCTGGCCCTCGCCGCAGGCCCCCAGGCCAATGGCCAGTACCAGCAAACGGGCCAAGAAGCGGCCCGGCCGGGTAAACCAAGAACTCGTGAACATGCTGCAAGTTATACCAGAACGGGCAAACGGCCACTCCGCCAACCCTTGGCTGGCCAGTCATCAGGGTTGGCCGAGCCGTATTTGGCCATAAAAAAACGCCGGGCAAGTAGCTCGGCGTTTGCAGTATCGTGGGTGCTAAAAGGCCAGTAATGACTTAAAGAAGAGGTGTTGATTAATTGTTGAGTTGAACAGATTGGCCGGATACTGCGCCTGGGGAAGTGGTGGTGGGTTGCTGCTCGCGGTGGCAGGCCACAAAGGCCAACATGCCCCCGATACAAATGAAAAGTAACACTTTTTTCATATCCTAATCCAAAAGGGTTTGTTAGAGTTGAGGCAAATGTACAACTAAAATCCAAAAAAGCAAGCCTAAAGTGGAACGAAAAACCCTTGCCAAACGTTGCCAAGCTATTTTTGGCGGAAAAAAATCCTAATCGGTACACCCTCGAATCCAAAATGCGCCCGTAGTTTGTTTTCCAGATAACGCACGTAAGGTTCTTGTACGTATTGGGGCAAATTACAGAAGAAAGCGAAAGTGGGCGTTTTGGCCGGGAACTGGGTTACGTACTTGATGCGGATGTACTTGCCCTTGATCGAGGGCGGTGGGTAATCTTCAATCACCTTGAGCATTACCTCGTTCAGCTCGGAAGTGCTGATTTTCTTGTACTTGTTGTCGTAAACTTGGATGGCCTTTTCCACCACTTGGAAAATGCGCTGTTTGGTGATCACCGAGGTAAACACGATGGGCAGGTAGTCGATCGGGGCTAGCCGTTGCTGGATCGAGTCGGTGAAATGTTTGGCCGTGTTGCTGTCCTTTTCCACCAGGTCCCACTTGTTCACCACCAGCACCACGCCCTTGCTGTACCGTTGCGAAAGGCCGATGATGTTCATGTCCTGGCTCTCGAGCCCCCGGGTGGCATCGAGCATGATGATGCACACGTCGGCGTCCTCGAGCGCGCGGATGGACCGGAGGATGGAGTAAAACTCGATGTTCTCCTTGATTTTGGCCCGCTTGCGGATCCCGGCGGTGTCCACCAGCAAAAAGTCTTTGCCAAAGGCTTTGTAGCGCGAGTTGATGCTGTCGCGGGTGGTGCCGGCAATATCGGTTACGATGCTGCGCTCGTAGCCCAGCAGCGAGTTCATGAGCGACGATTTGCCCACGTTGGGCCGCCCCATGATGGCAATGCGGGGCAGCCCGGCCTCGGGGTCTTCCACGCCTTCGTCCGGGAAATGGCCCACCACTTGGTCCAGCAATTCGCCCGTGCCGGAGCCGGTCATGGCCGACAGGGAGAATACCTCGCCCAGGCCCAGGGCGTAAAACTCGCCCCCGTACAACGACTTTTGGGGCGTGTCGGCTTTGTTGGCCACAATGTACACCGGTTTTTTCGAGCGGCGGAGTACGTTGGCAAAGTCGCGGTCCAGGTCGGTAACGCCCTCAGTAATGTCCACCATGAACAGTACCACCGAGGCCTCCTCCACGGCAATTTCCACTTGCTCGCGGATGGCTCCCTCAAACACGTCGTCCGAGCCGACTACGTAGCCGCCCGTATCGATCACACTAAAGTATTTGCCGTTCCAGTGGCTTTGGCCATAGTGCCGGTCGCGGGTAACGCCCGGCTCGTTGTCCATAATGGCTTTGCGCTCCTCGATCAAGCGGTTGAACAAGGTGGATTTGCCCACGTTGGGGCGGCCGGTAATTGCAACGATGTTGGCCATAATGGTGGTAAGCCCAGCAAAATCAAGCAGTTGCACCGTTTTGCCCGGCTAGTTAACGAAAAAACAGGCGCAAAATTAGTCAATCGCGGCGGTAAAAACTAACGGGCCAACCGATGTGTCGGATGGCCCGTTTTGGTGTTCCCGGCAGGAGTCGAACCTGCAACCTTCTGATCCGTAGTCAGATGCTCTATCCATTAAGCTACGGAAACGTCCCTGTTTTGGGAGTGCAAAATTAGCGGATTAGGTGTAACTGCCAAAAAAATTCCGAGGTCAGCCCCATTTTTTTTCCTTAGCAAAGCCCTGCCAAGGGCCAACAAAAACATTATCAAGTGGTTTTTAGCTTAGTTTTGCTAAAAAGTTGACTAAATGAAACTTACCCAACGCCTACAAAACGCCAAAAAGACCCTATTTTCTTTTGAAATTATCCCCCCGCTCAAAGGCGAGAGCATCGCGTCGATTTTCCAAGCCATCGACCCGCTGATGGAATTTAAACCGCCTTTTATCGACGTTACCTACCACCGCGAGGAGTACGTGTACAAAAACAGCGGCAACGGCCTGCTCGCTAAGCAGCGCACCCGCAAGCGCCCCGGTACGGTGGGCATTTGCGCGGCCATTATGAACAAGTACCATATCGATGCCGTGCCCCACCTCATTTGTGGCGGATTTAACAAAGAAGAAACCGAGAACGCCCTCATCGACCTGCATTTTTTGGGCGTGGAGAATATTTTGGTGCTCCGGGGCGATGCCGTTAAGTCGGAGGGGGCCTTTGTGCCGCACCCCGACGGCCATGCCTACGCCACCGACCTGCTGGCCCACGTGATGGACATGAACCAGGGAAAATACCTGGACGACGACCTGCTAAATCCCGACCCGACTAATTTCTGCGTGGGCGTGGCGGGCTACCCCGAGAAACACTTTGAGGCCCCCAACCTCGACACCGACCTCAGGTACCTGAAAATGAAGGTGGACATGGGCGCGCAGTACATCGTTACCCAAATGTTTTTCGACAACCAGAAGTTTTTCAAGTTTGTGGAGAAGTGCCGCGAAATGGGGATCAACGTGCCCATCATCCCCGGCCTGAAGCCCCTGGCCACCAAGGCCCAGTTGAGCGTGCTGCCCCGCATTTTCCACATCGATATCCCCATGGACCTGGTGGCGGCCGCCGAAAAGTGCAAAACCAACGCCGAGGTGAAGCAACTGGGCATCGAGTGGTGCATCGCCCAGTCAAAAGAACTGATGGCCCAGGGCGTGCCCTGCCTGCACTACTACACCATGAGCAAGTCCGACGCGGTGTACAAAATCGCGAAGGGGGTATTTTAGCCGCTAAGGATCAAGCCTTACCCTAAAATGACGTAATGATTGCAGCATTACATAGACCTCTTGCAGATTAGGTTTTTGACCCGGCGGAAGCCAGAATTTTCGTTCAAAATCCGCCCTTTATGGCCTCGGCCAACCGCACTTCCTCGCCCAAAAGCTCAATCGCTTTTGTCGTCCGGTGAGTAGGTCTGGTCTGTTAAAAAATATTTCTCGCTAAGCCGCTAAGACGCAAAGCTAATTTTGAGCTTTTGGACGTGCCAAACTGGATACAAATGACCTATTCCGAGCCGCCGAAAATAGAACAGATCACCTCTGCCGGGCTTCGGGCAGGCTAGCCCGCCTTGTTCCGGGCTTTTACCTCCTCAAAAAACTCGAGCAGTTTGTCTTTGGCGAAGGCCACCACAAACAGGGCCAATTGCTCCTTAATGGTATGCCACAGCGAAAAGTCCGGGGCTGCCTTGGGCGCGCGTTCGCGCGTGGGCGGGGCCTCGGCCTGGAGCAGCGGTTCGGCGGGCGGCCCAGCCGTTGGCTTTTTGCTGGTAAGTTGGTCCACCACCCGCACGGCCAAGTAGCCCAGCAAAATGGCCCCGGCCCCGATCACCAGCAGCTTGGTGGTATCCACAATTTCCGACTTGGTTTCTTTTACGTCTTGCATAATGGCTTGTTTAAATTCCTCTTTCTCGCGCAGCAGCCGCTCGCGCTGGGCCAAGTACTCATTGGGCTGGCTCATGGGGTTCATCGGCGTTTAATTCGTTCAACAAACGGGTGTTTTCCGGGATTTGTTTCTGTACTACTTCGCGTAAATAAGTTTTCAAACGGGCCAAATACAGCCTAAAAATACCAAAACCAAGGGCATAAAGGCCCGCCACCACGCCAAACCCGGCGGCCGGGCCCCACCAGTGGCCAATGAGCAAGGCTAGGGCCGTGCTGGCAAACACCAGGGCCAGGCCCACGAAAAACGCCGCCACCAGCAACTGGATCAATTGCACCATGGCCTTGGCCATCATCTCGCGCACGTCCAGTTTAACGATCTCGATGTTGATTTCCAGGAATTTAATGAGGTTCTCGAACATGGGCGGGCCGTTGGTAACGAGCAAATATAAGCGGCAAGCCCCGAGTAAAGTACTAAAGCGGGGCGGCTGGGGCCACAAAAACCCTGGCCAGGCGTACCGGGCGTTGCCGTTCAGCCTAGCAGGATAACGTTGGCCGGGGCGGTAAATTTTGCTCACCAGCTTGGCTAGCCCACGGCTCCGAGCAGTTCGCGCCCCACCACGTAGGCCGCCACGGCCAGCACCAGCCAACCAAACCAGTGGCGCAAGCGGGCGGGGGGCACCCGGTGCCCGGCCCCAATGCCCAGCAACACGCCCGCCCCGCCCACGCCCGCAAAGCCCAGCAGCAGGGGCCAGTCGAACTGCTGGCCGCTGGCCAGGTCGGCGGCAAAGCCCAGCAGCGAGTTGAGGGCGATGATGGCCAGCGAGGTGCCCACGGCCATGCGCATGGGCAGGCGGGCCAGCAAGTTGAGGGCGGGCACGATCAAAAAGCCGCCCCCGGCCCCTACCAGCCCGGCCAGCAGGCCCGTGGCCAGCCCTTGGCCCAGCACCAGCGGGTAGTCCAGCCGCAGGCCGGGCGGTGGCGGCTCGTGGTAAGTGGCCCCACCACCTCGCAACATACGCCAGGCGGTGGCCAGCATCAAAGTAGCGAAAAGGAGCATCAAAAACAGGTTTTTGCCCACTGCCACCTGGCCCAGTACCAGCAATGGGTCGGGCAGGTGAGGCAGCACCGCCCGCCGGATGAAGAAAATGGTGAGCACCGAAGGCAGCGCGAACACTCCGGCCAAACGCAGGTCGACCAGGCCGCGCCGGTAGTACGCCCCTGCGCCCATCAGCGAGGTGGCCCCCACCACAAACAAGGAGTACGCCGTGGCAGCCACCGGGTCTAGCCCGGCCACGTACACCAGCACCGGCACCGTGAGGATGGAACCGCCGCCGCCCAGCAGCCCCAACAAAAAGCCAATGGCCAACGCAAGGGCGTAAATGGGCAAGTCGGGCATGGTGGGCCGGGGCTAACTGTTTTTTTTCTTAAAAGATTTTTCTCCTGCTAAAATGCTGATTTTCAAGCGATTTTCTGGCGGAGGCACCGGGCAACTGTATTCTTCCGAGTACGCACAGTAGGGGTTGTAGGCCAAGTTGAAGTCGATGATCACCCGGCCACCTTTCAGGTTGGCTTTGGCGATATCGAGGTAGCGGCCCATTTCGTAGGTTTGTTGGCCATTGGTGCGGTCGGCAAAGGGGAGGAACAACGCCTCCTCGTCGCCCCCGTCTTCGTAATGGAATAAAACCAGGGTGTGGGGCTCCCCGCCCAACTGAAAGGTGGCTTTGGCAAACCGTTTCAGTTTGCGGGTTTCGCCGGTGGTGGTGGGCATCTCAATGGCCTGGCTATCTTGCAGCATTTCCAATTGGGCCTCCACCCGGTAACTTTCATCGGCGGCAAAATAGGCCAGGCCCGCAAAACTGGGCCGGTCGGCCTCGGCAATCGGCGAGTCGTCGTCGCTTTTGAATAGCTGGTCTTTATCGGCCCGCTGCATGGCGATTTTATCTACATACTGCTGGTGGTTGTCCAGATCGCTGAACGAGTAAAAGCCGATGAGTAAAAGCACTACGGCAATCCCGGCGAATAACAAATAGCGGGCTGACATGGTAGGGGTCGTTTTCTGGTTACGAAGTTAACCGCCGCGCCGGGAAAAAGCTAAGGCCCAAGCCTGCCAACGGCTAAAGCCTCGGCCGTGGTTGTTTTAAAGCCTCGCTCAATCCCTAAGGGTTTCCAAAACCCTTAGGGATTACATTTTAAACTCCTTATCAACTTTTTGGGGCTTGCCCCGCGCGCGGGCATCCGTACCCGAGGCCCCGCCCGTTCGTTCGCGCGCGGGGCCGGGGTGCTCCGGGGTCCGGCCAAGCCACCCGAACGCTCCTTACGTCGCGCCCTCCGCCCCCCTAAGCCAGCCACTGCCCGGCCGCACCGCCTCGGGGCAAACCCGGCTAGGTTTTAGGCCCAAATCCCATTAAGACTGCGCGTTCGGCTGGTGTAAATAATTGATAATCAAGAAAAAATCATTAAGTCATGCAATCATTAAGTCATGCAATCATCAAGTCATGCAATCATCAAGTCATGCAATCATCAAGTCATGCAATCATCAAGTCATGCAATCATCAAGTCATGCAATCATTAAGTCATGCAATCATTTAAAATCAGTCGCGCATGAGGCGGTAGTATTGCAGCACCCGCTCGTCTTTTTCCTGGCTGCGGATGT
>JALONO010000373.1 GCA_025454895.1 Bernardetiaceae bacterium | reverse complement strand
CAGCGGCAGCTCCGCGCCTTGGAAGACCAACTGCTGGCCACCAAGCGCGCCCGCTTTTGGGGCGGCCTGGTGCTGGGCTGGCTGCTGGCCCTGGTTATGGGCGGGGGCTACTTGGCCTACCTGCGCTACGCCAAACAAGTGGACCTGAGCGCGTTTTTGCAGTTTTGAGCACCGCTTGAAAAAAGCGGCGACTTGCATTACCCATTCAACCGACTGCCGGGCGTGCCTTCGGCGAAAATATTGGTATCGTCAAACTCGCCGGGGAAGGGGTTGGCCTTGAACATTTGGTAAGCCTTGCGGAAATTTTTAGCGGCCCGGCCCCAGCGGCCCGTAAATAGCAAATTAGCCGCCACCAGCACCTGCGGGGCCAAGGCTCCAATGCGCGAGGCATGAACAAAGTGGTCGTTCTCGAACAGCAGCCGGTTGCGCCGCGTGGGCGGGTACATGGGCGGTAGTTGGTCGGCCGGGTCGTGTACCAAAATATTCACCCCGTCCCACCAGCCTTGGCGGGCGGCGGCGGTTTGCTCGGGGGTCATGTTGTTGGGGTGCCGGGGCGTGTAAGCCTCGAACAATAATTTATACGAAGGGTAGGCCACCAAAAAATCGCGGTTGGCCTGGCGCACTTGCAGGTAGTTGGAGTCATCTACCACGATGAGGGCGTTGGGGGCCAGGTAGGGCATGGCCAGCAGTAGGCACATGAGCTGGCTGCGGTAGTCATGCGGGCCGTCGATAAAATACACGCCGATTTTGCGGTGGCCCAGGTGTTGGCCCAGGTTCTCGAGCGCGTCCTCATAATCGAGGTTGAGCAAATGGGCATTGGTTAAGCCCAGTTTTTCGCGCCGCTGGTTAAAAATGTTGAGGTTTTTCCGCTCCGGGTCGTGGGCCTGGAAATTGTCGATGCCGAAGCAGGCCACCTCCGGGTTGGCCCCGGCCACCGAGAGCAAAGTAAGCCCTTGGAATACCCCCACTTCCAGGTAGCAAAAATGCGCCGGGTCCAGCAGCCGGGTAAACCCTTGCAGGGCGGCGATCATCCGTCGGCCGGAGAAACCAGTGAGCACCTCGTTCTCGAAAAGCACATTGGGCGAAGCCTCGATTTGGCGGAGCAATTGTTGAAAATCGGCAAGGTGGGCCATGCAACGGGGGTTAAGGCCGCAAATTTAGGCAGTGGCCGGGCAAAAGTACCGCCCCTGGCAACCCTTCGGCCATCCCTAGCCTTCCGGTTGGTCAATAAACCGCAGGGCATCGGCCACCATCCCGGCCGAGCCGATGATGAGCGGCGAGCGTTGGTGGATGTGGGTGGGCACGATCTCTAAAATGCGTTGGTGGCCGTTGGTGGCTTGGCCGCCCGCCTGTTCGGCCAAAAAGGCCAGCGCGTTGCACTCGTACAGCAGGCGCAGCTTGCCCTGGGGGCTTTTGGCCGTGGCCGGATAAAAGAAAATACCGCCCTTGAGCAGGTTACGGTGAAAATCGGCCACCAGCGAGCCTACGTAGCGGGCCGTATAACGTTGGTCGCGGCAATGTTGGAGGTAGGCTCGAGTACCCTGGCCAAAATCGTGATAGTTGCCCTCGTTGTACGAAAAAATCTGCCCGTGCTCCTTGGTTTTCAGGTTGGGGTGCGACAAAATAAATTCGCCGATCGTGTGGTCATACGTAAAGCTATTGACCCCGTAACCCGTGGTGTAGGTGAGGATGAGCGAGCTGCCGTACAGTACGTACCCGCTGGCCACTTGGTCGGCCCCCTTTTGCAGCACATCGGCCGGGGTGGGCGGCTGGCCCACCGGCGACTGCCGCCGGTAAATCGAGAAGATGGTGCCCACCGGGACGTTGACATCGATGTTGGAGGAGCCATCCAGCGGATCCATCGCCACGATGTACTTGGCCTGGGGGTTGCCCGTGTCGATAAGATGCTCGTTTTCTTCCGAAATGATGGCGCAGACCTCTTGCCCCCGGGTCAGTGCCCGCACAAAACGCACGTTGGCCACCACGTCCAGCTTTTGTTGGTCCTCGCCCTGCACGTTGCGCTCCCCGGCTGGGCCTTCGATCCCGATCAGCCCGGAGCTCATCATCGCTTTATGGACGATCTTGGCGGCCAGGCCAACGTCGCGCAAAATCTGCGACAGCTCGCCCTTGGCGTAAGGGAATTCTTGTTGTCGCTGGGTAATAAACCGGTCCAAGGTGGTGCCAATGGAGGCCACCAGCCGATTTAAATCTTTTTGGGGAGGGGTGGGTTTCATGTCGGTAGCATCGTTAACGGTTACGCGCCTGCGGGCGAGCCGCCGCGCCAAATGGCAGTAAGTACCTCGTTTTTACCGAATGACGGGCAAAAGTACGTATTGCCCTGAAATGCAAGGCGTTGAATGATCTAATCGCAACCGCTCACAGGAGCTTCGCCCACTGGTAGGGTGGCGGCATGGCGGCCAAGGCAGGGCCTTACACTAAAATGATTGAATGATTTTTACAATCGCTATTTGATTTTGGCTTTACGGCTTGGCGAGAAACCTCACCGCGCCGCGATGATCAGCCCCAGGCCCACCACGTAGCACAGCAGCATCAGGTGCAGCAGCGTGCCCGTGCCCGCCGGGGCTTGGCGGAACTCCCGCCAAATGTAGATGCCCCACAGGGCCGCCACCACTGTGGCCCCCTGCCCCAGCCCGTAGCTGATGGCCGCCCCGGCCTTGTCCGAAGCCAGGATGCTGAACGACATGCCCACGCACCAGATCGCCCCGCCCAAAACACCCGTGAGGTGGTTTTTAAGGCCCCCGGCAAAATACTGGCCGTAGCCCACCGGCGCGCCCACAAACGGCCGGGCCATCAGCAAACTGTTGAACACCAAATTGCTCAGCAAAATGCCGCCCGCAAACACCACCACCGCCGTGTAGGGGCTCAACTTGCCCAGCTCTGGCACCGCAAAATCGGTGAACATGCTGGCCGCCACGTACTTATAAAAATAGCCCATCATCACCCCGGCCACCACCGACAGCAGCAGGCCCTTGGTCGATACGCCCTGCTGGCCGCTGGCCGCCCGGCGGTAGGCAAACGCA
>JALONO010000146.1 GCA_025454895.1 Bernardetiaceae bacterium | reverse complement strand
ACCAGCAGCGCGCTGTATTCCATACCGTTGCGGCCCAGGCCCACCACAAACCAACCGGCCGACGCGTGTACGAGCACCATGCCCGCCAGCAATTGCAGGGCAAAGGCGGGGGCCAGCCAAGCCACGGCCCGGTTAGCCACCATCAAGGCCCCGCCCACCAGTTCCAGGCCGGTAACCCCGGCGGCCAGGGCCAAGCCAAACGGGAAGCCTTGGGCGGTCAGAAAATCGCCGAAGGGGGCCACCCCGCCCGCCCACCACCGGGCCGCCCCGTGGGTAAACAAAAGGAGGCTCACCGCCCACCGCAAAACGGCCAGCGTGGTTATTCGGTTATACCAAATGAGGGGATCCGATGCGTTCATATTTTACCGGGCACTTGGGCACCGCCCGCTAAGGTAGGCCGGCCTTAGCCAGCCCCCGCCCCCCAACCTACGAACGTCGGCTTGCGCCCAAAAAAGCCGGGGAGCAATTTGCTCCCCGGCTGCGATTGGGCGACTGCCCTTTTGTTAGTACCCCGGATTTTGTTGCATATTGGGGTTGTTGATGGTTTTGGGTGAGAGCGAAACAGCCCGCAGCTTGGGTGGTCGCAGGCCGTTGATAAGTTCAGTCGCTTCTCTACCAGGCTAAACCTTCAAAACGGCTTATTGTCTGATGGTATAAGTAAACCGGCGAAAATTAGCACTTGGGGCTACCTCGGGGTTTCCGTTTAGCACCAAGGTAATATTGCGGGTTTCTGCGGCCGTAGTCACACTGTTAGGTTGTACGTCTAAGATGAGATAGCCCACACTAGTATTAGGCGCGATAACCACCTGACCTCGGTTGCCCCGGAACCTGTAATGAGTGCCATCCACGGCCGTGCTGTTCTGGGCATCAACCTCATAGGCAACTTCTACTGGTTGGGCGCGTTGTGGGCCAATCAGTTGAACAAAAATGGTATCAACACCAACAGTTTGCCTAACTGTTCGGGCATTAATACCATTGCTCACATTGTTAATACGGGCGTTGTTAACGGCAGTGAAACCAGCCCGGTGATTTTTAAACTCTACCAAAGTATCACCTTGGTAGGAAAGATCGCGTTCCGGAAAACAACTGCTTAAGAGCACCGCCAGGCTGATGAATGGTATTAACAAACGCGATGAAGAGATATTTAATGCTTTCATTGAAAATTGGGATTAGTAACCGGGGTTTTGGCGTAATTTAGTATTGAGTTGCACCTCCGCTATTGGGATTGCTGCCAGCAGTCGGAAATCGGCGTAAGGCACGGTGGCTGATAAACCTGCTTTGGTAATATCGCGGCCTTTGCGTTTTAAGTCGAACCAACGGTGGCCCTCAAAAGCGAGCTCCAACCGACGTTCCCTCAAAATCAAATCTATCAATTCTGGGCCACTCGATGCTGTTACTAACGAAACCTGGCGACTAGCTCTTAACCGGTTTAAGTCGGCCAGTCCAGCTTCGAGCTGATTGCTCTCCGCATATGCCTCGGCCCTGATCAACAGCAGTTCAGCAACGCGGATCAGGGGCATATTATCCGTCCAGGGGCCACGCGCACCAGTGAATTTTTGGATAAAAAACACCGACTCGCCCGCTTTAATGCCTGGCAAGTACAAAGCCCGGCGGATATCGCCTGGTTCGTACAAGCTCAATAGTTCGTTGGTGGGTACCACGTCGGACCAGGCTCCTGTTACCAGCGTGGTGAGCGACTGCATCGACTCGTTTGAACCAAGCGACTCGGTAGCTTGCACGTAGCTCAATTCGAAGAGGGCTTCTGGGTTAGGGGCCGTGCGCCAAGCACTAGGGTAAGTGGTGGCGTTGGTTAAAGTGGCCGAGGTGGTGTTCAGTGCGTCAGTGGCCAAACGCACGGCTTCAGCCCAGCGGCCCCAATACAGATACACTCGGGCCAACAGAGCTTGTGCTGCCGAGCGGTTGGCCCGGAAACGGTTACCCCCTGCGGGCAATAATTGTATAGCCTGTTGCAAATCCCGTTCGATAAACTGATACACCTCCTGTACTGATGCGCGGGCCCGGAAGTCTGCCTGGCTGGCATCGGATGTGGGAGTATCGCGGATAATCACGCCCTCAGTCCAATTGTTCACCGCCCGGCCCGGCTCATAGGCGTGGCTTCTAATCAAATCAAAATAGAGCAACCCGCGCAAAAAGGAAGCCTCCCCTCTGATCTGGCTCTTTTCGGTTTGATTGGTATTCGCCCCATCAATACCGGTCAATACAAAGTTTACACTGTTGATGGTGCCGTAGCGCCCCCAGTTGCCCATGCCTGTACCAGGGGTGTTCACCCGGTCTTGGAAGTACCGGTTAGAGTTGGTGTTGGTCAGCCGCACGTTATCGGCTAAAATATCCGGGCCTAGGAACATCCGTTGGCCATAGTACCCAGCACCTTGTAGTCCGTCGTAGCAGGAAATGAGCAACGCGCGCAGGCCAGTTATATCCGAAATAGCAATGTCAGAACTTACTGACTGCCTCGGCTCGGTTTGTAACAGGCCTTGGCAAGCCGAGAAGCCAAAGCTCAAAGTCGTTACAACCGCAATTATTGAAAAACTTGTCCTCATCTTTAAGTTAGGATAAAAACGATTTAATTTGTTAAAAACCAACGGAAATACCACCAGTAACCTGGCGCGACTGCGGGTAACGGCCCAGGCCGGAACCCAAAAGTTCTGGGTCAAACCCAGTATAAGCCGTCCAGGTTAATAGGTTGAGGGCTTGCACAAAGAACCGCACTTGGCGGAGTTTTATTTTAGAAAGTACGCTGCCTGGTAGGCCATAGCTGAGCGTTACTTGCTTCAAACGGATGTAGTCGCCCCGCTCGATGTGTCGGCCTGAAAAAGTGCCAATAGCAGCACTGCCCGGCTCCACCCCGCCTTCGTATGTGCGCGGAAATTGCGACACATCGCCGGGACGGAGCCAACGCCCGTCCAATTGGCTACGTAGATTGTTCCAACCGCTGGAAACCGAATTTTCCATGAAAAAGGCATCGTTGTTGAGGTGCATTCCCCCAAACTGGCCTTGGAAAAACACCTCGAGGGTAATGCCTTTGTAAGAAAACGTGTTAGTTAACCCACCAAAAGACTGAGGAATGGGGCTGCCAATAACTGTGAAATCTCTTGCTTGAGGATTATAAGTGATATTGCCCAAAGTGTCGAGCCACATCACTCGGCCATCAGCTGGGTTTACTCCAGCGTACTGAGGGAACCAGTTGATCTGCACCGGATAGCCCACCCGGATGTTGGTGCCGATATTCTGCCGTCCTTCGTTTAGTTCTAAGATTTTGTTATCCTGGAAAGTAATATTGAACGAAGTGGCCCATTTAAAGCCGCCCGCATCAATGTTAACTGTATTCAGGGCTATCTCCAACCCTCGGTTCCGCACAACTCCTACATTTTCCGTAATGGCCCCAAAACCACTATCCGACGGCAACTGACGGTTTAATAATAGCCGCTCGTTGCGTCGCTGATACACGTCCACCGTGGCTGACAACCGGCCTTTGAACAACGATGCGTCAAGACCAAAATCCAGGGTTTTGGCCACCTCCCACGATAAGTTATTATTACCCAGTTGAGAAGGGTCAATGCCGGGCAGGTCGAGATACTGACCACCTAGCCCAAATAAGGCACGGGAGGCAAAGTTGGCAATTTGAGAGTTACCATTGAGGCCATAGCTTGCCCGCAATTTAAGGTCGTCGAGTAGCTCAGAATTTTTGAGAAACTCCTCGCCTGTAAGACGCCAACCCAGCGAGCCAGCGTAAAACAAACCCCAACGGGTATTGGCCCCAAATCGCGAAGAACCATCGTAGCGGAGTGTAAAAGTGGCCAAGTATTTATCCTTGTAATCGTATTTGGCGTTGCCAAACAGACTAGCGATCCGCCAAGTGGTGTAGTCACCAGTGGTTGTGATAGGCCGGGCCGCAGCGGCCAGCGTAGTAAATAAACCATTAGGAAAGCCCTGGCCAGTAGCTGTTACGGTTTCACGCACCTCCTCGCGGTATTCGGCACCCAATAGGCCACCCAGGTTATGATCGCCAATCCGTTTGCTAAAATTAAGAGTTTGAGCGGTGTTCCAATTAAGGGTGGTACGGTTTTGCACCGTGGCACTGCCTCCGGTGGGTGCAAACTGGGGAACCCTCAGGTCGCGGTAGTTGTCGTCTCGGTTAGCGGCATAGTCGATGCCGTAAAACGAACGGAAACGAAGATTGGGGCTAATTACGTAATTGAGCGCAAAATTGCTTACGGTTTGGTTCGTAAGCGATTTACGGGTTTCGTAGGTTACGCTTTCTAAAATATTGAAACTGAAGGCCCCCGCCAAAGGCGAGTTAAAGCTACCATCCTCCTTAAACACGGGCTGATAGGGCATAATGAGCGGTCCAGCAAAAATAGGACTATTGATAAACGCTCCGTCGGCGATTGTACCGTTCTGGGTAGTGGAAGACAAGTTGATACTCACCTCGAAGGCCAGCTTGTCAGTGGCTTTGTGGTCCACGTTAAGGCGCACAGTGCCCCTTCTGAAATCAGATTTGATCACTTGGCCCTCTTGCAAGTTATATGAGGCACTGAGGAAGAACTTGGTCTTTTCATCGCCACCCCGGGCCGAGAGGTCATAAGTTCGGAGCCGACCCCGACGATAACCTACTTCTTGCCAGTCAGTGTTGCGCACTGTGGCCGGGTCGCCAAAGGAGCCGATAGCCGTTTGGCGGGCCGAGTTCACACCCGTGGCGTCTTGACCCTGAGCCAGCGCCCGGTTGGTAAAGCCCTCTATTTTCAACTGCGCAAACTCTGTGGCAGTGAGCACGTCTAGTTTTTTCAGCCGATCCACCACCCCTTCTTGAGCAGAGAATTCAAATTGCGTACGCCCAGTTTTACCGCGTTTAGTGGTAATGAGCACCACTCCATTAGCGGCTTGGGCCCCATAAATTGAGGCGGCAGCGGCATCCTTCAACACCTCGATCGACTCAATGTCGTTGGGATTGATGGAGTTAAGCACGTTAGTTGAGGCTTGACCACCTAAGCCACCATTCGCCACTTGAACTCCGTCCACAATGTATAATGGGTCGTTGCCAGCGTTAATCGAGCCAACGCCTCGCACCCGCACATTGATCCCACCGCCTGGTTGGCCACTAAGCGCGGTAACTTGCACCCCGGCCGCCCTACCTTGCAATGCCCTGTCAAAACTCTGAACGGGTAAATTTTGGATGGTTTGACCGCTTACTGAGGCAATCGCCCCAGTGATCTCGCGCTTCTCTTGCGTGCCGTAACCAGTTACTACCACCTCGGAGAGTATCTTCTCGTCCGATTTCAAGGCCAGGTCGAGTTCTGTCCGCTGGCCTACTTCCACCTCGGTACGGATAAAACCCACATAGCTAAACACCAACGTAGCCTTTTCAGGTACATTGGCCAGGCGGTAGGCCCCGTTCACGTCGGTAGTGGTGCCCGTGGTGGTACCTTTTATCAGCACCGAAACGCCGGGCAAGGGCGAGCCGTCATCGGCGGCGGTTACCTTACCACTCACGGTGCGGGTTTGCGCGAACGCGCTCACTACTGCCAACATCGCCAAGGCGATGCTTAAGAGTAAATTTTGCTTCATCATCAATTGGATTTTAAATAATTTAAATTACAGAACCGGGAGTTGTTTCACTGAGTCGAAAGACTACCATGAGTAGTAAAGCCGGATGCCAATACTTACTTTAAATCAACTAGATGTGGTTTCAAGATTAGAAACTTATCCACCGTTGGTTGAACGAAAGAGCAATTACAAAGAGTTAGCCAATTGTTAGGCTATTTATGGCAATCCTTTCTTTAGGGGATTGTTGCCAACAATAATGGCTAAAAAAGTTGTATGTTATTGACAACGTGATCCAACATACGAATACTGGCCAAGCAAGTGGGAGGGAAAATGCAGTAATTTTTGCTTCATCGTTTGTAAGGTAGTTTAATAGGCCATTATCAATAGGCAAATATATGAAATGAAGCATATTTCACATTTTAATAGGAGTAAAAGTTGAGGCACAAATTGAATACCCTCCTGAAAAAACAAGTGTATCTACTAAATTTAGCAACAATCTGGGTAATTTTTAAGCAAAATTAATTTTATCCGCCGCTGGACGCTGGGGAACACGGCCCGGCCCCAGCACAACAAAAAAAAAGCCGGGGAGCAATTTGCTCCCCGGCTGCGATTGGGCGACTGCCCTTTTGTTAGTACCCCGGATTTTGTTGCATATTGGGGTTGTTGATGGTTTCGCGGAGCGGGATGGGCCACACAAAAGCATTCGTATTATTGACCCCTAACACGGCTTGCAAGCGGCCGGTTCGTTTCAAGTCCCACCAACGGTGGCCTTCCAGGGCCAGTTCCACCCGCCGCTCGCGCTCCACGGCTAAGCGGGCATCGGCCTGGCTGAGGCCGCTGGCCAAATCGGCCAGGCCGGCCCGGCGGCGCACTTGGTTCACAAATACCAGCGCATCGTCCACCCGGTTCAGCTCCACCAAGGCCTCGGCGCGGTTCAGCAGCACTTCGGCATAGCGCAAAATGATGATGTTGTCATCACCGTTGCCAATGCGGAAATACTTGATGTTGCGGCCAGCCGGGATACTGCGCCCGTCGATTATCACCCCGCCCGTGGGGGCAATGCTAGCGTTGCGGCGTAGGTCGCCCGCTTCGTAGGCGTTGGGCAAGGTAGAACCCGCCCCGGTAGGGCTTACTTCGTTGCGCCCCCCAATGGCGGCCGGCCAATTGAAAAACGCCATCGAGCCTTGATCCACACTGTTAAAATCCAGTTCTAGCAAGGCCTCGGGGGCCGAGTTCTTGGTTTCGTAGAGGCTGCGGTAGTTGGGCACCAAGCCAAAACGGTTGCTGCGGGCAATCAACTCGGCCGAGTTCACGGCTTCTTGAAAGTTACGGGTGTACAGGTACACGCGCGACTTGAGGGCCGTGGCCGCCCAACGGGTGGCCCGGCCGGGACGCACATCGGGTAGGTTTTGTTCGGCAAAGGTAAGGTCCTCGATCACCTGGCGGTACACCTCTTGCTCGGTGGCCCGGCGCACGTTAAGCACATCCGGGTTGGGTGAGGTAGTAGGCTCCAAAACCAGCGGCACCCCGCCCCAGGTACGTACCAGGTCAAAATACATGAGCGCGCGCAAAAAACGGGCCTCGCCCAAAGCCTGGTTGTTGTTGAACGCCGGGTCTTGGATGCGGGGGGCGGCCGCGATTACGTTATTGGCCCGGTTGATGCCCGAATAGATCACGCTCCAGCCGTTCACAATCTCGGCGTTGTCGGGCAAAATGGCCCGGTTTTTAATTTGGGCAAAACTCGGGAACGTGCCCACGTGGGCCAGGTTATCGGCCGCCATGTCGCCAAAAATATGCCAGCGGGTGCCGTAATAGCTGGCATTTTGCAGGGCATCGTAAATCCCCAGCAAACCAGCATTAACCCCGAAACGGTCGTTGAGGGCCACCTCGTTGGCAAGTGCGGCTTGAGGTTGTTGATCTAGTACTTCGTTTTGGCAGGCCGATGCCACCCAGAGCACCCCCACCGACAATAGGTAGATGAATTTATTTTTCATGGATGATTACAGACCTAGGTTAACGCCAAAAGTGATGGTACGGGCTTGCGGGAAGGTGAGGAAGTCGGTACCCAACGCCGTGTTGGAGCCGCTAAAGGTGTTCACCTCCGGGTCAAAGCCTTTGTAATTGGTGAAGGTAAGTAAGTTTTGCCCGGTCATATACAGGCGCAGGCTGCGCAAAAACTTGGTTTTGGCCACCAAGCTACTAGGCAAAGTGTAGCCAAAGGTCAAGTTTTTGAGGCGGGTGAACGAGCCGTCTTCCAAAAACCGGTCGGAACTGCGGCGGTTGTTGTTAGGGTCGCCAAACACGGCCCGGGGTACGTCGGTATTGGTATTGGTAGGCGTCCAGCGGTTCAAAATCCCCTCGGTTTGGCCAAACACGCTGTTCATCCCTTCCGAGAAAGCCCGGGTGTTGTTGTAAATCTTGTTACCGTTCACAAACTGGAAGAACAGCATCAGGTCGAAGCCTTTGAAGCTAAACGTATTGGTGATACCCCCAAAAAAGCGGGGCTGGGCACTGCCCAATATCTCCTGGTCGTCGCCGGTAATGCGGCCGTCGCCGTTGAGGTCGCGGAACCGGACATCGCCGGGGGACGTGAGGGCCGCTTGGTACACCGCATTGGGGTTGCCGCTTTGGCGCCGGGCCTCGGCGTTCAATTGGTTGATCTCTTCCTGGTTTTGGAAGATGCCGTCCACCCTAAAGCCCCGGAACGATCCAATGGGCTGGCCCACCTCTACCCAGCTCGCAAAACCGGCCGCGAAGGGCTGGTTGTTAAACAGGGAGGTAATCTCGTTTTTAATGAAGGAGATGTTAAAGTTGGTGGTCCACTTAAAGCTTTCCGAGTTGATGTTGGTGGTGTTGGCGGTAAATTCCCAACCCCGGTTTTGCATACTGCCAATGTTTTGGGTAATGGAGCCAAAACCTGAAGTGAGCGGCAACTGACGATTAAGTAGCAGTTCTAGCGTATTACGAACAAAGTACTCGGCACTAAGGGTAAACCGGTCGTCCAAAAATCCGAAGTCCAGCCCAACGTTATAGTTGTCCGCTTTTTCCCAAGTCAAATCGGGGTTTGCCAATTGCGAAGGGGCGATCCCACCTTGTTGCAAATAGTTGTTGCCCGAACCATACAAGCCCAGGTAATTGAAGTTGCCAAATTCCTGGTTACCCGTTTGGCCCCAACTGGCGCGCAATTTCAGGTCGCTCACAAAAGGTAAGCCGTCCATAAACTTTTCTTCGGCAATGCGCCAAGCCGCCGAGGCCGACGGGAATACCCCCCAGCGCCGGGCTTCGGCAAACCGACTCGAGCCATCGTAACGGATACTGGCCGAAAAAAGGTACTTGCCGGCGTAGCCATAGTTAACGCGGGACAGGTACGAAGCAATGCCCCACGAAGTACCGCCCGAGGAGGCATCGCTCTTAACCGCCCCGGCCGACAACCGGCGGATCGAGTTGCCGGGGAAAGTGTTGGCCGCAGCCAGTATCGTCTCGTAGTCCGACTCTTGGTAGGTGGCCCCCACCAAGGCGGTCAACTGGTGCTTGCCAAAAGTTTTGGAATAGTTGAGGGTGTTTTCCGTTAACCAGCCCAGGTCTTGGGTATAAACCTCGGTGCCCGAGCCGTTAGAGCCCGCCCCAGTATTAGTGGTGGTGGGGAAGAAGGTGCGGTCACGGAACCCCAGAAAGTCGATGCCCCAGTTACTGCGGAAGGACAAGCCTTTGATGATCTCGTATTCCAAAAAGGCATTACCAATCACCCGGTTGGTTACCGCCGAGATCAGCGGTTCGGTGGCTACGGCCACCGGGTTGTCCACCGAGGCATTGGGGTCGCGGGCGTAGGTACCGTCCGGGTTACGCACAGGGATGTGCGTGCCCAAGAGCACCGCCGTGGAAAGTACCCCAAAAATGTTGTTATCGTTTTGGATCCGGTTTTGGAGCGAGCGGGTGAGGCCGATGCTGGTCCCTACTTTCACTTTTTCGCTGATCTTATGGTCCAAATTGAGCCGAACGTTCATCCGTTCAAAATTCGAACCCACAATAATGCCCTGCTGGTCAAAATAAGTGCCCGATATGCGGAACTTCGTACTTTCGTTCCCGCCGGAAACCCCCAGGTCATATTGGCTAATGGGCGCGGTGCGGAAAATCTCGCTCAGCCAATCGGTAGTTTGATAACTACTGGGGGCATTGTCTAGCCCCACCAAACCTACCTGACTAGGGATTATATTGGCCCCGAACCGGTTGCGCACGCCTTCTTGCAAGGCTTCTACATACTGCGGGCCGGTAACCAAGCCCGGCTGCTGCCATACATTTTGAAAACCCGTGTAAAAGCCAAAATCGACGTTCGATTTGCCCGCTTTGCCGCGCTTGGTGGTGATGAGCACCACCCCGTTGGAGGCCCGCGAACCGTAAATAGCCGAAGCGGCCCCGTCTTTGAGCACCTCGATCGACTCGATTTCCGACGGGTTCAGGTCGGCGATAGCATTGGTTTGTTGGTTGCCCACCCCAATGCGGCTGTACGACCCGGTGTTGATCGGCACCCCGTCCACTACGTACAACGGTTCGTTGCTGCCCGTAATGGAGCCCGAACCCCGGATGCGCACCGCAATACCGCCACCCGGCGTACCGGAGTTTTGGGTTACAAACACGCCCGCAGCCCGGCCTTGCATGGCTTGATCCACGCCCAGCAAGGGCAGGTTTTTTACTTCCTTGCCCATTACCGACGACACCGCGCCCGTAACCTCGCGGCGGTCTTGGGTGCCGTAGCCCACCACTACTACTTCGCTGAGCAGCTTTTCATCCGACTTTAAGGAGATGTTCAACTCGCTTTGGTTCCCCACCGGGATTTCCAGCTTGGTAAAGCCCACATAGCTGAATACCAGCGTCGCTTGGTCAGGCACGCTAGCCAGGCGGTAGGCCCCGTTCACGTCGGTGGTGGTGCCCGTAGTAGTGCCTTTGATCAGCACCGACACGCCGGGCAAGGGCGAGCCATCATCGGCAGCCGTTACCTTACCACTCACGGCGCGGGTTTGCGCAAACGCGCTCGCAACGGTCAGCATCGCCAAAGCGATGCCCCAGAGTAATTTTTGCTTCATCGTCAGTAAAATTTTAAGTAATAAATTTTGTCAAATTGAGCGTAAACTTACAAATGTTTAACATTAGATTAAACTGGTCGGCTGATTTTAACAACTATTTTTTATCAACCCCGTTTGAGGCTTTTTTGTGGCCCCTCTTTGCCACGTAAGTAGCTAATTTGAAGCCTGTTAAACATTGTTAACCCTTGGCCGCAATGCCGCCCTGGCGGCGGATATTTGCAACGTAAATTTCAAATGGCTGCCCTGGCCGCCCCCTGGATTGAGCAAACAGCAACTCCGCTATATCGTCATCCTAATGAGCCTGGCCCTGGTGGGCCTGTTGGTCATGCAGTTTTATTGGCTCAACAACGCCGTGAAACTCAGCCAAGAACGCTTTAGGCAAGAGGTGATGAGCGTGCTCGACAACGTGCAAAAAAAGCTGGACGCCCGCGAGACCATGCACCTGTACGAACAGATGAATTCCAGCTATATTAGTCTCGGTTCTTCGGGCCTGGCCGTGGTGGATAAGTCCGAAAAAGCCGATCCTGACACCCAAGCCGGCCTGGCCAACCGCCTCAAAAACGACGGTGAGCACCTTCACGGCCGGCTCGACCCCTACTCCCGCATCAGCGACTCGGCCGAGTACCTGGCCCACCACCAACAGTACAAAGCAATGGTGGAAATGAAGAAAATGAAAGCCGCCTATCGTTTGCTCGAGCATTTTTCCAACGCCAGTCGCCCCGTGCACGAGCGTATGGACCATGCCCACATCGACTCGCTCATCAGCTTTGAACTACGGATGCACCGCATCAACATGCCTTATTATTATGCTGTAGTATTGGCCAACCCGCTCGACTATCAATTGATCCTGACCCGCGACCAAAACGTGGCCGCGCAAACGGCGCTTTTCAAAGATGTGAACACGGGGTCCAACAATTATTCGGTGCGCCTTTTCCCGGACGACGAACTGACCCCGGCCACATTTCTTTACATCTATTTCCCCAATAAAAATGCTTTTATTTTAAAAGAATTGCTCGCCATTTTGGTTTCGGCCATCCTGTTCATTGCGCTGATTGTTTTTTCGTTTGCCACCACGGTTTTTACCATTATCCGGCAAAAAAAAGTATCAGAGGTAACCCGCGATTTCATCAACAACATGACCCACGAGTTCAAAACGCCCATCTCCACCATTTCGTTGGCGACCGAGATGCTGCAAGACGCCGACCTGCGGGCCAACGATCAGTTGTTTACCCGTTACCTGAACGTGATCCGCGACGAAAACCAACGCCTGGGCAGCCAAGTGGAGAAAGTATTGCAAATCGCCACCCTGGAAAAGGGCGACTTTAAGCTCAAAATCCAACCGGTGAACGTCCATGAACTGATCGGCAAACTGGCGCAAAACATGGCCTTGCAGGTAGAAAACCGAGGCGGCCGGATCAACCTGGACTTCCAGGCCACCCAGCCCCAAATCGAGGCCGACGAGGTGCACCTCACCAACATTGTCCTCAACTTGTTGGATAACGCCAACAAGTACTCGCCCGATACGCCGAAAATCCACGTGGGCACCGAGGACCACCCCCGGGGTATCGTCATCACCATCGCTGACCAAGGCCAGGGCATTAGCAAAGACACGATCACCAAAATATTTGACAAATTTTACCGTGTGCCCACCGGCAACTTGCACGATGTCAAGGGCTTTGGCCTTGGCCTCAGCTATGTAAAAACCATGGTGGATGCCCACTACGGCACCATCAGCGTAAGCAGCGAACTGCACAAAGGCACTACTTTCACCATTCTATTACCACACAAGCACAAAAATGAAGGAAGCTAGAATTTTGTTGGTAGAGGACGATCAGAACCTTGGCCAAATTTTGAAAGAATACCTGGACGTAAAGGGTTTCTCCACCACCCTATGCCGCGACGGCCGCACTGGGCTTAAAACCTTTAAATCGGAACTGTTCGACTTGTGCATCTTCGATGTGATGATGCCCATCATGGATGGCTTTACCCTGGCCGAAGAAGTGCGCAAATCCGACAAGGATGTGCCCATTATGTTCCTCACCGCCAAATCGATGAAGGAAGATACCATCAAAGGGCTTAAAATCGGGGCGGACGACTACATCACCAAGCCGTTTAGTATGGAAGAACTGCTGCTGCGCATCCGGGCCATTATGCGGCGCAGCCAGCGCGGCGAAAATGCCCCGCCCGAACCGACTAAATTCAAAATCGGCCAGTTCAATTTTGATTACGACACCCAAGTGCTCAAGGACAACGCCGAGGGCAGCGAGATGAAGCTCACCTCCAAAGAAGCCGAATTGTTGCGGATGTTGGCCTTGAACAAAAACCAAACCTTGGAGCGCAGCAAGGCCCTCAAGCAAATTTGGCACGACGACAACTACTTCAACTCCCGCAGCATGGACGTGTACATTACCAAGCTGCGCAAATACCTCAAAAACGACGAGCACCTGCAAATCATCAACGTGCACGGCACCGGGTTTAAGCTCATCGAGACCAGTAACGAAACCGAGCCGGCCCAGCCTTAGCGAGCCGCCTGGCCTCCACCCCAGCCCACCGGATCGGCGGGCTGGGGTTTTGATTCCCCGTAAATCGTTGCTAAATCGCAGGCGAATTTATCCCACCTAAAAAATACACCCTCATGAGTAGTCGGATTAAAAAACTCACGATTGGCCTACTGGGCCTGGCGGTCGTGGTGGCCGTCGCGTTTTATTCACTGATGGTGTACACCAAATCGTTTAGCCCGGCCAGCACCGCCACCTTTGACCAAGACGGCCTTAAGCTCACCGTTAAATACAGCCAGCCCAGCAAAAAAGGGCGGATGATTTTTGGGGAAGCCGCCAGTAAAGCCATCGTGCCCTACGGCAAAGTTTGGCGCACCGGGGCCAACGAGGCCACGGTTTTTAGCACCAGCCAGGCCCTTAAAATCAATGGCCAGCCCCTCTCGGCGGGCGAGTATTCGCTATGGACCGTGCCCGGTGCCGACCAATGGACCCTCATTTTCAACCAAGAAACCGGCCAATGGGGCACCAATTACAACGCCAATGCCGATGTGTTGAAAGTAGAAGTGCCTGCCAAAAGTGCGGCCACCCCGCAAGAGATGTTCCACATCAGCTTTGAGGCCATGACCGGCGGTGCTTTGATGGTGCTAGCCTGGGACGAGACCCGCGTGGAAGTGCCCATCCAGCGGTAGGCCGACCCCATCACCCAACTTCGCAGGGTTAATCGCAACCTGCCATCCCCACCAAGTGGTTATTATACCAAAATCGAATAGAGATTATGTATTCCCTGCTTATTAAGTGATTGATGATCTTATGGAATAATCATTAAATCATGCGGTCATTTAGTCATTTTAGTATTAGTTTATTTTCGGATGAGTGATCGGCCGGACCAATAGAGTTTTTGTGTGCTGATAATGAGCATTTTAGCTAAATTCGGAGGAAGCCCCCCCGACGGACGACCAAAAGCGAATGAGCTTTTGGGGCGAGCCTGTGTGATGGCTTGGGGTGGGGCCAAGACGGGCCGGTTAAACTGCGTTTTTGCAATGAAGCTCACTCAAAAATGTATTTATAGAAACAACATCTAAATCCCGCTCTTTTTGGCCCCACCCTGGCCCTACCCGTTGGACGACCAAAAGCGAATGAGTTTTTGGGGCGAGTATGTGGGTTGGGATGCAATTTTGGAGCGCGTAGGAGGTGGCGGACAAGAGGCCAGTTTAAGTCAACTATCTGATTTCCAATATGCAAAAACTCTAATGACCGAATGACGGTTTCCCAAGGTTACTAACCATTCGGAAGCCGGATAATAAGTGATCCCTATTTGATTTTCGGGTTAGATTTACCCGTTGTTCTGCTTACAAAAAGCAACTTGGTAGTTTATAAAAAAGTCCAAGGAGAAGTATCATTAAAGCCCAAAAGCCGGGCGATCAATTCACCCAGCTCAATCACTACAATTGTTCCAAAGCCCTATTTTTGGAAGAAAACCTTGGATTTGCTCAGCACTTTTTTGGCCGACCGGGCCGCTTCTTTGGCTTCTTTGCGTTCGGCGGGGGTAGCCGCCGATTGATGGGCGGCGGGCTTGTTCTGCACCTTGTTCGGCATACGGGGGGTTGGGGGGTTAAGCTCGGTTTTAGCGGCCACCCTCCGGGCACGGCGTTTGACCCCGCGCTTTTTGGGCACCGGGCCAACCAATGACGAATGTGGATTGCCGTTTACCGACATAAAAATAGTTTCTGCTTCAAGGGGGCTAATCCGCTCATCGCCACCCAATTGTTTAGCAAGTTCGGAAACTTTTTGAAATTTTCCTTTGCCAAGGCAATAATTGTTCCGTTACCTGATAATCTTTTTAGGGGCGAGAAAGTTCCGGACGGCTTGTCATTGCCTGGCCAGGCCGCCCTAGTGGCTGGCGCGGGCCAGCCACTGTTGCGCCTGGTCCTGGGCGGCGGCGGCCTGCTCCGGCTGGCCCAGTTGATGAAAACATGCGGCCATTTGTTGGCAGGCCAGGGCGGCATCCTCCCAGTTGGCGAGCCGGGCGTTTTCTTGGGCGGCCCGTTGGTAATAACGGATGGCTTGGCCCCAATCGTGCTGGGTTTGGCCCAGTGCCCCCATTTGGTAATAGATTTCGGCCACTTCGCCAGTTTGGGCGGCCATCCGCAAGTGCTTGACTGCCTGCTGGTAATGGGCTAGGGTGCGGGCCGCGTAGTCGGGGGCCACTTGGGGCGCGGCCGACCCTAACCGGCCCATGTCTTCGTACACCTCGGCCAAAAACTGGTGAACCAACCCTTGCCCCTGGGCGGCCGCCAGCCGGTCGCGGCCGGGTTGCTGGTACCAGGTCAGGGCCGCCAAAGCCTGCTCGAGGGCCTGGCCCCACCGCTGCTGCTGGGCGTGCAGCCGGGCCAAGCTCAGGTCCACCTCGCCCAAATCAATGAACCCAACTCGCTGCCCCGCAGCTAATTCCGCCTCGGCTTGGGCTTTGGCCTGTTGCAAAGCGGCTAAGGCTTCGGGCCAGCGGTTCGCCAGGCGCTGCGCCTCGCCCATTTGGGCGTAGTAATCGTGATCGGTAACGCCCAGGGCCAGGGCTTTTTGGAACTGGGCCACCGCCTGATCGTACTGTCTAACCGCTAAATAATCGTTGCCAAAACCCCAATAAAAAAAAGACTCGAGCGGGTAACTCACCCAGTCCCAAAAGTCGGGGGCGTGTTGCCGCAGTTGCCGGGCGGCCCACGGCGACAGCCAGAGCAGCGTGGTGAACGACAGCTCGCGGAACAGCGGTTCGCGGTGCATGTTGACCTCGTCCAGTAAGCGGCTCATGGCCACCGTGCCATCGGTTTGGGGGGCGGCCAGCAGACTACCTTCCAGGCCCCACAGATGGAGCAAGCGACGCTCCGAGGCTGGGGCCGCCGCGAGCTGTACTTCGGCCAAATACGCGAGCAAAGAGGTGAGCAACTGGCCGTGGAGGTTGGCCTCGAGGTGCGCCAAGCCCGGCAAGCCCGCGCGCACCTGGGCCAGGGCGTGCGCCCGCGTGGCCTCGGTCATGCGGGCAGTCCGGCTAGCGGTTCGGGTTGGAAATCAATTCAATCGCGGCCCATGTCCATTACTTGCCCAAACAAAAAACGGAACCAACAACGGGTTAATGGCCACGCTGCCGTCCGGGTAGCGGAACAAAATCAGTTGCGAGATCAGCCGCCACACCTCCGGCTCGGCCGGGCTCAGCTTGCCCTGGGCATCGAGGTACTTTTTGCCCTGGAGGTAGTCTTTATCCTCCACGGTGAGGGTGTCGTACAATTCTTGCCCCAGCTTGGCCAGCACTTCGCGCAGCAGCGGTTCGGTAATTTGGCGGCCCTGGCCCCTGAGCAAGGCCGCATTAGTGATTTTGAGCATTTGCCGAATAGACCCGCCCGACTGGGCAATGATCTGGGCCAGGGCTTTTGGCCCAAAAAACCGCTTCTCCGAAAGGCGACGGGTGAGGATACTGCGGAGCAGCGGCTCGCTTTGTTTGTTTACTTGCAGCATGGGCAACATTTCTTGCTGGTAAAAATCCCGCACGGCGTTGTACTCGGCATTGTAAAAGGTCTTGAGCGGCACGGCCGCGATCAGGTGCAGGTTCAGGTCGCGCAGCAGCGAGGCCCCGTCCACAAAAATGGCCCGGTACACTTCTTCCTTCATCAGTTTTTCCGAGCCGTCGAACAAGAATACGATGTCTCTGCCGGTTTTCCCCTGCTTGGCCAGCCCGAGCCGGAGATCGTCCAAAATCAGATTCAACCGGTCGATAAAACCGGGGGTATCGCCCTTGATTTTTTGCCGGATGGTGCTGGAAGTCTTGGTTTCGCTTGAGAAAATCCCCTTGAAATGGAGGCCCAAGAAGCCAAAAAACTCCTGTTCGTTTTGCACCTCCAGGTCGAAGCCAAACTTGCGGGTCGCCTCTTCGCTCACCTCTTTTTCTGACTGCCAATCTTTAGCCAGGGCCTTTAGCTCATTGGAGGCAAAACGGATCTGCCTTTCCACTAGTTCTTTGATCAATTGGCTGATAATGAGCACATAAAAATCTTCGGGCTGAAACTTAGCCAAGTCCATCACTTCTTCCAACTCCAGCAAAATGGCCAGGTAACGCTCCTTGCGGTTCAAAAAGTCGCGCATGTTGCGCAGCGTGAGCGTTTTGCCCGAACCCCGGTAGCCCGAAAACAAGATTTTTACCTTGTGTTGGGCCACTTTAATGGGCTGGCCGGGCGGGGCATTGGACTTGATGCCCAGGCGGAAATAAATGTTTTCCTTATACTCGTCGCCGCGCACCTCATCCAAGTCCACCTCTAACCTATCTTCATAACCTCTAATGTCGTAATCAGGGGCGGTAACTTCGAGGGCCTCAAATTCGTCGGAGACGGGGAAAAGGTAACTAGGGGTGCTCATAGTGATCATTTTGGCAAAGGTAAGCAAAGCTGGGCTTGGCCCCTCCCCTCCCCCAGGGCTGATCCACTCGAGAATATTTCTCGCATAGCCGTTAAGACGCAAAGCTAGTTTTGGGCCATTGACCGGGCCAAGGTTGATACGAATGGCCTATTCCGGGCCGCCAAAAACAGAGGGGATCGCCCCTGCCCTGCCCCACTCGGCTTTTCTGGCCAAAAAATCAGCTGGTTTTGAGACATCGTAACGGCGGGGTGGTAACTTCCCGGCGCGCGTTCCCGCTACGGGCGCGGAGGCAAAAAAGGTAGATTATCCGGCCAAAAACAACTCACTCCCGGCTAATGATCCGGGCCAACCGCCGCTTGCGGTACCAATCGTCGGCGCGCTTGTACACGTACACGCTCATGACCAGCAGGGCCGCCACCAGGGCAATTTCGCTGCTGAAAAACAGGAGGCTCATAATGATAATCACCAAAAACAGCAGCACGCCTAGGTTGCGGAACAAGCTCATGTAGTACACCACGGGCTTCACTTCGGCAATGAGGGCCACCGCTACCTTAATTTGTTGGTCGATTTTGTTGCCCAGGTACTCGAGCCGTTGTTTAAACCGGGGGATGTTTTCAAACTGTAGATGCAGTACGTACACTTCTTCTTCCTTGGTGTTGAAAGCCCGGGCCAGGCGGATGGCGTTATCTACCTTCTCGATCACACTGGTGAACTTGATGCGGGAGGCGATTACGAACAAAAAGAACATCGAGCTGTTGAGCGTGAGGAACATAATGGAGATGACCAAATACTGGGCGGTGGTCAGCACGTCGTACAATTGGCCTAGGTCTAGTTCAAGCACCAACAGTTCCAACAAAAAGGTTTTAAAAATGTACCCGAAGGTTTGCATGTCGCCGTAATTGAGGCGGTTGTCGTCCGAAGCGAGCAAAGTAAGAAAACCCGAAAAAGTGAGCGCGCCGAACATGACGCTTTCCAGGATATAGGCTTCCACCCGGTTCAACAGGTTTTTTAGTTCGCCCTCGAGTTGGATGATGCGGTTGTCGTTCAAATCGACCCGGATGGCGGTTACCACGCTGGGCAGTTTTGCTAGCTCCTCGGCGGAAGGCCCGGCTTCATCGGCCGTTTTCTCGGGGGCCGCTGGCGCGTTGGCCGCTAAATTCACCGTTTCGGCGGGGGCAGCCTCCTCGCGGCGCGGCGCGGGCACGCTCACCGACGAGACGAAGAACACGAACGCCCCGTACACAAAGGCCGTGCTGGTGAACACGATGCTCACCATGGTGCGTTGGTAGTTGCTCCGGCCGTCGTCCCAGTTGATCTGCCCCAGGTCGGTGTAGGCACTCACTAGCATGTAGCTAAAAGTGAGCACAAAAAACACCCGTAGCACCACGCTGAACGATGACCCGATCAGCTCGTAAGGGGCAGGCGCACGCAAGGCCTGCACGATGTACCGCCAAACTTCGGCCGGGCTGGCTTCGTCGATCTTCACTTTTTCCAGCGAGGCCCGGTAGCGGTGCTCGCGGTAGAGCGCGTAACCGACGGTAAAAACGCTGATCAGCACCTGAAAGAGGATAAACACCGCCAATTGGCCTTCGGGCTGGCCCTTGTACAAAGCCCGGTACGCCCCCAGCGAGAGCCAACGCAGGAAATAATCCAACGTGAGCACCCAAGGCGAGTAATCCACCAGGGCAATATTGCGCTTATTTATTTTAGCTTTGGCCATAGGGCGGGGCCGCGGTGCGTTTAAGAATTTACAATAACGGAGGTCAAAATTAGCCATTTTTGTAAAACGCCGCGATCTTATCCACTAGCACTTCGTTGATGCGGATGTAAGATTGGTGGGTCCAGCCCGCCACGTGCGGCGAAAAAATCACGTTTTCGGCCTGGGCCAAATACGCGAAAGCGGCGGCCTGGGCCGGGGTGAGCCGATCTAGTTTCTCGTTTTCCAGCACATCGAGGGCGGCGGCCCGCACCTGGCCGCGCTGCAAAGCCGCCACCAGGTCGGTGAGTGGCACAATTTCGCCGCGCGCCGTGTTCAGCAAGTACACCGGCCGGGCCAACTGGGCAAAAAACGCCTCGCCCACCCACCCGCGCGTCTCGGGCGTGAGGGGCACGTGCAGGCTCAGCACGTCGGCCTGTTGTTGCAGTTGGGCCAGGGTAACCTCTTGCACCTCGGCATTGCCAAAACCGGAGTGGTACTTGTCGTACGCGAGCACGGGGCAGCCAAACCCCCGTAGGCGCTGGGCAAAGGCCCGGCCCATGTGCCCATAACCGATAATGCCCACCGTGAGCGCGCCCAGTTCGGTGCCCCGGTTGGCTTCGCGCCGCCATTGGCCCTGGCGCACCTGACGGTCGGCCTGGGGCAGGTGGTGCAGCAAGGCCAGCAGCAAGCCCAGGGTGCGCTCGCCCACCGCGTCGCGGTTGCCCTCCGGCGCGTTGAGGATGGCGATGCCCCGCCGCTGGGTTTCGGCGGTATCAATCTGGTCGGTGCCCGCCCCGGCCCGGGCAATGAACCGCAGGCCCGGGGCCAAGGCTAACAAAGCCGCGTCAAAACTGATTTTACTGCGCACTACCAGGCCTTCGTACCGGGCAATGGTGGCCCGCAGTTGCTCGGGCGTGATGCGCGGACGGTAGTCGGCCTGGCAGCCAATGGCCGCCAGCATCCCCGGCAGCGAAGGGTGCATCTCATCAGCGATCAAAATGGAACGCGGAGGTGGCGGCTCAAAGGTCAATGGTGGCGATACATTTAAGTTCGATGGCGATGGGCGTGGGCAGGGCGTTCACCTCCACGGTGGTGCGGCAGGGCTGGCTGGCGGTAAAATACTCGGCGTAAATCCGGTTATAAACCGCAAAATCGCGCTGCATATTGGTCAAAAATACGGTTACGTCCACCAGGTTTTCCCAGCGGCTGCCCGCTTCTTCCAAAATGTGGCGCACATTGGCAAATACGGCGTGGCACTGGGCGGCAATGTCGTGCCCCACCACTTGCCCCTCGGCGTTGGTGAGCACCCCGGGGATGGCCGCCTGCCCCCGCTGGCGCGGGCCTACCCCCGACAAAAACAGCAAATTGCCTACCCGACGGGTGTACGGATAAGCCCCTACCGGTTCCGGTGCTTTTGATTCCATGCGACAAAAATAGCCGCCGATCGGCGAAGCCAAGCCCGGTAAGCGAAGTTTGAGGAACTAGCCAACCTTGGGCCTTACAACTGTGCCGCCACCAAAGTAATGTCGTCGCGTTGGTCGCGGCCTTGGTTGAAGTAGCCCATGAGCAGTTGGTGCAAATGCGCCTGTTGCTGGGCCAAAGGCTGGCCCGCTAGCTGCTCTAACTCGCGGCGCAAACCCGCGATGCCCAGTTTTTCCTTGCTGGCATCGGCTTGGTCGGTGAGGCCGTCGGTGTGGAGGTACAGCGTGTCGCCGGGGGCCAGTTCCAGGCGGTGCTCGGCAAAATCCTGGGCCGACTTTTTGCGGTAGCCCCCGCCCAGCGAGTGGCGGCTGCCGCGCAGTTCGCTGAGCAGGTTGCCCTCGGCTTGGTGGTAGAGCAAATTGCGCTTGGCCCCGGCAAACCGCACTTGGCGGTGATGGCCCACCAAAGGGCCAATCACGCACAGGGCTACGTCCAGGCTGTCGTCGTTGAGCGAGTGTTCTTGGTGCAAAGTGCGCTCCAGCCGCTCGTTCACCCCCGATAAAATGGCGGCGGGCGACAATTGCGGCAGGTTTTTCTGGATTTCGTCCATGAGTAAGTTATGGGCGATGAGGCTCATGAACGCGCCGGGCACCCCGTGGCCCGTGCAGTCCACTACGGCCAGCACGGCGGTGTCGCCGTGGGTGCTGCACCAGTAAAAATCGCCGCTCACGATGTCTTTGGGGAAAAACAAGACAAAATGCTGGGCAAACGCCTGGGCAAACGTGGCCGAGCTGGGCAAAATGGCCGATTGGATCGACTCGGCATAACGGATGCTGGTAGTGATCGCGTGGTTTTGCCGCTCAATTTCGCCTTTTTGTTGTTTGATTTCCTCGTAAGCGTTTTCCAGGAAGCGGTTCTTTTGCTCGATATGGTCGCGCTGGCTGGTGATCTCTTCCTTTTGGGCGGAGATTTCGCGCAGGTTTTGGGCCAATTGCCCGTTGGCTAGCTCAATTTGTTTCTTTTGGCCGTTGATTTTGCGGGCCACGCCCACCGCAACCAGGGTGAGCACCAACAAAGCCGTGCCCACCCCCAAAAACACCTGCAAATTGCGGCGCGACTGGGCTTCGGCCTCGGCTTTGGCCTGGCTAATGGCCGCCTTCTCGGCCTCGATGGTCTGGATTTTGGCATCCGCCACCGAGGTGAGCGAGTCGGTCAGGGCACCTTTGATCCGATTAATGATGGCCTGGATGCGCTCCTGGGCCTTCTCGTACGCCAGGCCGTTGGCCACAAACCGGGCCTCTAGCTGTTTTAAGTCTTGCTCTAGCTCCTTTTTGGCGGCGGGGGGCAAATTTTGGTCTTGCAGGCTCGTCGCAATTTCCTCCATACGCTGCTGCAACCGCTCGCCTTGCTCTTCCAGCGTGCGCTTCTGCATTTCTAACTCGTTGAGAGCCAGGTTAAAATCTTGCTGAAGACCGCCCACCTGGGTAAGTTCGGCCACGGGGGCCGGGGCGGGCTGCTCCTGCGGGCTGGCCACGGGCTTGGCTTGCTGGGCGGTTACGGGCGCGGGGGCGGGCTTGCCCGTGGGCTTCACATATAAAAACAAAGTCTGGGTCTCGGCCACAAAGTTGCGCTCGTTGATGGCGTAACCGGCCAGTTGCACGGCGGCTTCCTGGGCCAACGGGGCGGGCAGTTCGGCCCGGCCTTGGGCGTTGGTAGTCGCTTGGTGCGGGCCAGCTTGCACGGTAGCCCCGGCCACGGGCTGCCCGTCGGGGCCAAACACTTCCACGTAGCGCAGCGGCTCGCCCTCGGCCTTACGCGAGAGGCTAATGGATACCTGGTGGCTGCCCGCGTGGTACGAAAAACCCTCGCGGCCCACCCGTTTTTGATTCACCAAAAATACGGTTTGGGCGTTGGGGGCAAACTGTTTGGGGGTTTCCAAGGTAAAATTGCCGTTGTCATCGGTTTGGACTGCGGGCGTGTTCAAATCAGCCAGCACAATACTGGCAGCGGCCATAGGCTTACCGTTGGCATCCACCACCTGGCCTTTGAGCAAGCGGTTGCCCTTTGACTGGGCCAACACCTGGCCTAGGGGCAAGCCCACCATCCAGCCAAAAAAAATAACCGAGCAAAGAATACGCATAAGGAGTAACGACTTGGCTTGGGGCCAATTCCACTTCATTTTACCAATAACAGTGCCATAAATATTACGTACCTTTTTTTTAGCTTCAAGGTAAAAGAGCATCAAAAGCGGATGTAAATAATTTAAATAGCAAGGTATGACCATTTGATTATAAGGCTATTAGACCAAAATTGGTAATTAAATTATCCTTATCAAAATTCATTTGATTTGTAAGTAACAACACGGTTTTACATCCTTCGACTTGACATGGCTCACCCACTGATTCTTTTTATAAAAATAGCTTGAGCCACCCATAGGCTGGCCAATCAGCAACGATGGGTATCTGCGGGGTCGCGCTTGGGCAGCGGCATTTTTTAACCAAACGGGGGCAATGGCAACTTATTAGGCTAATTTTGGCGCGTACCCGGCCCTACCCTGCTCATGGCGGTCAGTTTAAATGACATCCAGGCGCCCATTGCGCACGAAATGCAAATTTTTGAAAAGAAATTCCGCGAGTCGATGCGCACCAGCGTGGCGCTGCTAGATCGGATCATGAGTTACATCGTACGCACCAAGGGCAAACAAATGCGCCCTATGTTTGTGTACCTGGCCGCAGGCACTTGCGGGCAAATCCAGGAGGCCACCCACCGGGGCGCGGCCCTGATCGAGCTGCTGCACACGGCCACCCTGGTCCACGACGACGTGGTGGACGACTCGAACTACCGGCGAGGTTTTTTCTCTATCAATGCCTTGTGGAAAAACAAAGTGGCCGTGCTGGTGGGCGACTACCTGCTGTCGCGGGGGCTGCTACTATCGGTGAGCAACGGCGATTTTGAGCTGCTGCGGCTGGTGAGCAACGCCGTGCGCGAAATGAGCGAAGGTGAGCTTTTGCAAATGGAAAAGGCCCGTGCCCTTGACATCAACGAAGATGTTTATTTTGAGATCATCCGCCAAAAAACGGCCACCCTCATCGCCTCGTGCTGCGGCGTGGGGGCCAGTTCGGTGGGGGCAACTCCGGAGGTGGTGGAGCAAATGCGCCTTTTTGGCGAAAAAATCGGGATTGCTTTCCAGATCAAAGACGACCTGTTCGACTACGGCAACGCCGAAATCGGTAAGCCCGTGGGCATCGACATCAAGGAAAAGAAGATGACCCTGCCGCTCATCCATGCCCTGCAAAAAACCGGGTGGTGGGAACGCCGCCGGATCATCAATTTGATCAAAAACGAGAGCGAAAAGCCCAAAAAAGTGGCCGAAGTGATCGATTTCGTAAAGAAATCGGGCGGGTTGGCCTACGCCACCCAGGCCATGCAACGCTTCTACGACGAAGCCATGCAAATTTTAGCCAGCTTCCCGGCCTCGGTACACCGCAACTCGCTGCAAGCCTTGGTGCAGTACAGCATCGAGCGCGAGAAGTAGGCCCAAGCCCGGCTG
>JALONO010000145.1 GCA_025454895.1 Bernardetiaceae bacterium | reverse complement strand
TTGCTTTGGCTGGAAGCCACCCAAGTGAACTGGCCGCCTACCCAGCCCGACTGGCTCAAGCGGGGGCCTAGCCATTGGCCCCTCGCCAATTTGCGTGGCCGCACGGGCACCTTTCGCTTGCCTTGGGGCCAGTACCATTGGCAAACTGGGGGCCTCACTTTTGACCTCGCCCGCCAAGCCCTGCAACTGACCCAAGTGCATTGGCAGCAGCGCGCAGCGGCCCGGGCCCAGCAAGGCCAAATGGCCCAGTTACAATTCAAGGGGTTTGATTTTGGCGCGTTATTGACCGGTAAAGGGCTGATAGCCAAAAAATTAGAGGCAACTGGGTTCCAAGTAACCGCCACCACCGATCGGCGCGAGCCAGCCGGGGCGGTGGTCAACCAACCGCTGCCCCTGGCCCGGTTGCGCCAACTGGCCTGGCCCTTGCACATTGATAGCGTGCAGCTTCACAATGGGCAGGTCCGTTACCACGAACTGTTGGCCAGCGAAACTGGGCAACTCCGCGACGGTTACCTCCACTTCGATCAAATCGATCTCAGCATTGCCCCGTTTACCAACCAAGTAGGCAACGGTCTGACTGAAGCCCACCTATCGGCCAAGGCCCGCCTCATGAGCACCGGCCAATTGGAGATAAACGCCATTTTCGCGCTCGACAGTGCCAACGGCTACCACCGGCTGAGCCTCAACAGCCAGGGGTTTGCCCTGCCCGCGCTCAACCCGTTTTTAGAGCCAGTGGCCCGCGTGCGGGTGGTGCGGGGGCGGCTTAACGCGCTTTCGCTGGTGGCCCAGGTAACCGATGCCCGCGCTCAAGGCCGCCTTGACGTGTATTACGAAGGGTTAAAATTTTCGGTGTTGGACAAACGGGACCTGAGCACCACCAGCCTGCGCAGCAAAGTCGCGGCTTTTTTGGCCAACCTGCTGGTGCGCAACCGCAACGCGAAGCCCAAGGCCCGCCCTGGCCCGCTATTGGGCACGGATCGTGGTTTCGGGCGTGATCAGCAGCAGCACTGGCTCACAGCGCGCCCGCCTCAACCGGGCACCCCAAGGGCCACCGCAGTAGGTGGGTAATTTTATCTTAAAATGACTGAATGACCCGGAGTACGCCCACGACCTGGCCAACACCGTTTGGCGGCTCGGCGAGGCCGACTTTAGCACCGGGGGCGCGCCCACTGGCCCGCCCTCGCTCAAACGCCGCTCCTTTAATTTTGGGATGGGCTGGCGGTTCTAGCCCCGCCGCCGCTCCAGCAGGGCCATCATCATCAGGCCCAGCATAATGCGGTCTTGCTCGCCGGGCTGGAAGTCCGCCTCGGGAACCAGCAAAAACCGCCGCCCCCAAAACGAGGGCTGTTTGCTGAAGGTAACCACTAGCGTGCCGTCGGGCCGGGTTACGGTGTAACTGGGGTTAAAAAAGTAGCCCGTCAAAATCCCCACCAGCGGAAGCTCGCTCAGTAGGCTGTCGAACACCTTGGTCCAAGGGTTGGCTTCCTGCACGGTCAAGTCCAGTTGGTCGGCCTGGTCGTAAATTTCGTAGCTGGCCTTCCACAACGACCGCCAGCCTTTGCGGGCCACCCGGCCCACGGGCTGGTTATCCGCCGTTAAAAACGTGTAAGTGGTGTTAAAGTCCAGCCAGCGGTCGGCCCGGATGTGATAAAGGAGCTCGTCTTTGCGCTCGTTGGCGAAAACCTCTACGTGTTCTTTAAATTTGAACAGCTTTTGTCGCACGTAGGCCACGGTGAGGCCGCTGGCATCTTTGGCCACGAAATCGTTGTAAATGGTGGCGATTTTGAACTCGAACGAAAGTGGGTAGTGGGGTTCCTGACCGATGGGAGCGTGATCCATGTGTATTGAGAAGAAAGGTTTGCGGTTTAGGCTGACGATGCCCCACTGGTAAGGTCTTGGCATCGGACTAGTAAGGGCTTAAATTGATGCAATGATTATTCTAATTGATTATCAACTACTTATGCGAACAAAAAAATCACTAACTCAGACCCGACGAGTGTTCAAACAGTTTTTCGTGCCCTCATTTTACGCAAACCCATTTGCCAGGCGTAACCGCTCAAAATAAAAAAGAAAACCGCCCAAAAGCGGTTCTCCATCAGTGTTTTAGCTTGTTAACTAGATTGTGATGCCCATAAAGCTCAAGAAGCCGAGCGACATCAAGCCTACCAAGATAAAAGTGATCCCCAAGCCTTTGAGTGGCTTGGGTACGTTAGAATATTTCATCTTTTCGCGGATGGCGGCCAACAGCACAATGGCGATGAACCAACCAATGCCCGAGCTAAGACCGTAAACGGTGGCACTGGCAAAACCACCCAAGCCGCCCCCAAAGGGCTTGCCCAGCATGAACAAGGCCGCCCCTAGAATGGAGCAGTTCACCGCGATAAGTGGCAAGAAAATGCCCAGCGCACTGTAAAGAGCCGGGGCAAACTTTTCTACCGACATCTCGGTGAGCTGCACAAAGCCCGAAATAACCGAGATGAACACGATGAATTGCAAAAAGCTCAGGTCAACCCCGGCAATCAGGGCATCGGGCTTGAGCACGTATTCGTTAATGGCCCAGTTGAGCGGTACGGTAATGGCTAGCACGAAAATAACGGCCGCCCCTAAGCCCACCGCCGTGGTTACTTTTTTAGAAACGGCCAGATAAGAGCACATCCCCAAAAAGTAGGCGAAGATCATGTTATCAACGAAAATGGAACGGATAGCCAAACTTATTAGATCACCCATTGCTCATGAATTTTAAGTCTTTAAAATAATTTTTTGAATTTGTAGCGGGTTTAATGGTCTTCTGCGTAGCCGTTGCGCGCGCGCTGCGCCCAGATGAGCAAGCCCACGATGATACACGCCCCGGCGGGCAACATCATCAGACCGTTGCCTTGATAAGGCAAGCCAGTAAGGCTATCCGCCCCAATGATTTTGTAGCCATATAACGACCCAGACCCCAACAATTCTCTAAAGAAGGCGACTGCCAACAAAATAATGCCGTAGCCGAAACCATTACCCAGGCCGTCCAGCAGGGAAGGCCAGGGCTTATTAGCCATCGCGAAGGCTTCCAGACGGCCCATCACGATGCAGTTAGTGATGATCAGCCCCACAAAAACCGAAAGCTGCTTGGAAATATCGTACATATACGCTTTCAGCAATTGATCCACCAAAATCACCCAGAGGGAAACCACGGCCAATTGCACGATGATCCGAATGCGGGAGGGTATGGTGTTGCGGATGAACGAGATAAACAAGTTAGAAAAGGCCGTTACAAAAGTAAGGCCCAGGGCCATAAACAAGGCGGGTTTCATTTGCACGGTTACCGCCAAGGCTGAACAAATGCCCAATACTTGCACCGTTACGGGGTTGTTGCCGTCCAACGGATCGACCAGGAGTTTGCGGTTCTTCTTGGAAAATAAAGGTTCGGAAACCTTTTCTACCTTCGCATCAGCTACTTGGGTGCTCATATAGGTAAGATCGTTTGGAGAAGAAAGAGAAAGATAATTTACAGGCTAGCTGCTTTGTTGCCGCCTTTTTTGTTGAGCAAAAAGTTTTTGTACCCTTGCTTGAAGTACTCGGCCAACATGTTGTTAACGCCTTTACCCGTGATGGTCGCGCCCGACATGCCATCAACGGCGTGCGGATTGTCTTTGAAAGCAGCGATACTGGCCGAACCGCCCCCGTTTTCGCCCTTTTGCATCATAATGGCAACCATTTCGGGGCCTTCAAACAACTTTTTCCCGGCGTAGCGTCCCTGAATCTCGGCATCGGCAATGCGGGCACCCAAGCCGGGGGTTTCGCCCACGTGCGAGAATTTCACACCTTTAACTGTGTTTAAATCGCCTTCGAGAGAAATGTAACCCGAAATGTTGTTCCACAAACCATACCCATAAACCGGCAACACAAAGTAATCGGTTTTATTGGGGTCATTTTCGTTCACAATTTCGTACACAGGAAATTTCCGCTCGTTTACCGATTTTTTGTATTCATCGGCTACAAACGAAGTGGGTAATTTCTCCACCACGATGGCGGCCCCACTGGCATCTTTTTCCACTTTGTCACCATTGGCATCCACCAAGTACGATTTTACCCGCTTGGTGTACAAGGCTTCCACGTCAGCTTTATCGTCCAGCGTCATCACGGTGGACAGGATGTTCTGCTTCATTTCGCGCTGCACGTTGGCATCTTGGCGATCTTTGAGAAGCAGCGACACAAAGGCAAGCACGAGGGCACACACCACCGTGAGGCCAGCGGTATAGCCGATGATATAACCGTTAGACTGTTGCACGTTTTAACCTCCTATTTTTGTTTGCTTGTACCACATAATAATCAATGAGGGGGGCAAATACGTTCATCAGTAGCACTGCTAACATTATGCCCTCGGGGTAAGCGGGGTTAAACACCCGGATGATGATCGTCATCACGCCGATTAAGAACCCGTAAATCCATTTGCCCAGCTCGGTGTGAGCGGCCGACACCGGGTCGGTGGCCATATAAACCGCGCCAAAGGCTAGCCCGCCCATTACCAAGTGGTAGTGCGCAGGCAGGTCCATATAGGCATTCACGGCTAGCCCGTTCAGTAACAAACCCGTGAGATAGGCTCCACCAAACACGCTTACGATGATTTTCCAACTACCCACGCCGGTGGCGATGAGGATTAACGCCCCCAACAAGCAGGCCAGGGTAGAAGTTTCACCAATCGAGCCGGGGATGGTGCCTATAAACATGCTTTCAAACGAGAACAGATCAGGCATCCAAGCGTAAGTTTTATCGGCCAGGGCAGCTACTGCCTGGCCCGCAAAATCGCTCTTCGCTTCGCTGATTTGGGTAGAACGCTCGGCCACCACGCCTAAGGCTGTAGCCCCCGAAAAACCGTCAATGGGCTTGCCGCCGTCCAGGAAAGTCCAAACTTTGGTACCGGAAATATCGGTTGGGTAGGCGAAATAGAGGAAAGCCCGAGCTGTGAGGGCTACATTGAGGATGTTCATTCCCGTGCCGCCAAACACTTCTTTAGCCACTAAAATGGCGAAAATGGTAGCCAGGGCTACTTGCCACAGTGGGATATCGGGCGGCATTACCAGCGGGATGAGCATTCCCGTAACCAAGAACCCTTCGTTAATGGGGTGCTTGCGGATAAGGGCAAACGGTACTTCTACCAAAGCCCCAGCCGTGTAGGCTACTATGATAATTGGTAATGATTGCTGCAAACCGATCATCACCTTGGCCATGAAAGTCGCGTCGGCTTGGCCTAGGGCCAAGTAGTGCAAGTTGCCGATGTTCCAAATGCCGAATAGCAGTGGGGGCAGCATGGCAATCACCACGGTCATCATCATGCGCTTGAGGTCAATGGCATCGCGAATGTGCGCACCTTTGGCCGGGGCTGTGGTGGCCGGGGTAAACATGAAAGTCTCCAACGCCTCAAAAGCGTAGAAATACTTCTCCAACTTGCCGCCTTTCTCAAAAGCGGGGCGTTGTTTTTCTAATATGTCGTGTAGAAATTTCATAAAATCAACTAATGCTAACGGGGAGTTTGGCTAACCGAAGATCAAAATTCCGTTTGGTCAAATACTTTGTTGAATGAAGGGGTTTAAGCTTCGCGGATCATCTCGATACCCTCGCGCAAAATTTGCTGAATGGGTTGTTTGGAAACATCGATAAACTCACAAAGGGCCAGGTCTTCTTCCACTACTTCATAAATACCCAAACTTTCCATCCCATCGTAATCGTTGGCCAAAATCGCTTTCACGAGGTGCATGGGCAAAACATCCATTGGCACCACTTTTTCAAAAGCCCCGGTCATTACGAAGGCGCGTTCTTCTCCGTTATTGTTGGTGTCCAGCACGTATTCCTTGTTCTTACCATTGAGGAACGAGAACAAACCGAACGCCCGGTGAAAGCTCAGGCGACTAGCCACCAGACCCATCCAGCCGTCGGTGAGGAAGAACCGGGCCTTGTCGCCTTCGGGCAGCACGGTAAGCTGGCTGTCGTAAAAGCCCAAGTAATCGTTTATGCCGCTGAGCTTGGTGCCGGTGAGCACATTGCCCGACACGATGCGCACGTGCTCTTGCTTAAGGTTGTTCTTAACGTATTTGGAAATCTCAGCCCCGATAAAGGTCTTAAAATAATGGGGGTTTTGCACTTCGGAGCCGACCACGGCAACGACTTTGGAGCCGTCGTACTTGCCCTCGAGGAACAACTTACCGATTTGGGTGAGACCGTAGGGCGTAATGGTCCAAACCACGTCGCCCCGGCCAATGGGGCTTACGTGGTGGATCTGCACCCCCACGTTGCCCGCTGGGTGGGGGCCTTCAAACTTATGGATTTGGGCATTTTTGACCCCACCGAATAATTTACTGGCTTCGGCGGCGGCGTTAAGGCTCAAATGAAGTTCTACTTTGTTACCTGCTACTTTTTTGAGCAGGTCGATCCCTACTTGGAGATATTGTTCGTGGCCTTTGAGGGTAAATTCATAGTCGGGGGCGAGCGGGTGCGAGTCGAACCCGGACACGAAGATGGCCTTGGGGGCTACCTCCGGGTTGGCCACAATGCCAAACGGCCGTTGGAGCACGTTGGGCCACACGCCACCTTGGAGCATTTGGGCCAGGGCGGCCTCGCGGCTAATCCCCGAAATTTCGGATACGGTGTATTTTTTGAACTCGACGTAATCAATGGTTTTGTCGGCCAAGATTTTCACTTCCAGGGCCTTGCGTTTCTCGCCGCGTTTTACCTCTACCACCTCGCCACTTAGCGGGGCCACGTACTGCACGGTGTCCAGACCTTTATCAAAAAAGAGCGGAGTGCCCGATTTGACCACGTCGCCTTCTTTGACCAATATTTTGGGGCGGCCCATCCCTACAAAATCCTCGAATTTGAGGGCCACGGTATCGGGCATAATGCCTTCGGTGAGTTTCTTCTCGGCTTTACCGGCCAGGTTAATGTCAAACCCTTTTTTGAGTTTAATTACGTCGGACATTTTCTTTAATATGTAAAGTTACTAGGCTTGCCAAACCGTTTATTTTTCGCCTCGTCAACTGGCGTGGCGGGTGGTATCATGCGGTTTTTCAGTCCGTTACCATAATCGGGCGCAAATCTAATGAGCGATCGCTAATTCAACTAGTGTTTGAATTGACATGTTTTAAAAATCGGCAATTGCTTTTTTGCCCGGTTGGCCGGGCGGCCCAGGCCCTTGGTTTGGCGATTTTTGCCTAACTTTAGCCTGGCTTATTTAAAAAAACGGAAAATGAAACGACGTAATTTCTTGCGCAAAGCGGCCGGGGTTTCGGCCTTGGTAGCCGCCCCGGACATGCTGGCCGCTCACCCGGGGGCGCGGGTCATCCACTTGGAACCCCACCCGGAGCCGCCCGTGAAGTACGGGGCCAACGATAAGTTGCGGTTGGCCTGTATTGGCATGGGCATCATCGGCCACTACGATACCCGCTCGGCCTTGAGCGCGGGCGGAGCCGAACTGGTGGCCGTGTGCGACCTGTACGACGGCCGCCTGGCCCAGGCCAAGGAGAAGTTTGGCAAGGGCCTGTTCACCACCCGCGACTACCGGGAGGTGCTGGCCCGCCCCGATGTGGACGCGGTGATTGTGGCCACGCCGGATCACTGGCACGCCCGTATCAGCCAGGATGCGATGCTGGCGGGCAAGCACGTGTATTGCGAAAAACCAATGGTGCACCAATTGGCCGAGGGCCACGAGGTGATTGGCACCCAACAGAAAACCGGCAAGGTGTTGCAAGTGGGCAGCCAGCGGGTGAGCAGCCTGGCCTTTCAGAAAGCCAAAGAGTTGTACCAGCAGGGGGCCATTGGCCAGTTGAACGCCGTGGTGGCCACCATGGGCCGCCATAGCTCGCTGGGGGCGTGGCAGTACTCTATCCCGTCCGATGCCTCGCCCCAAACCCTGGATTTTGACCGTTTTTTGGGCAACGCGCCCAAGGTACCCTTCGATGCCACCCGGTTTTTCCGGTGGCGCAACTACCGCGACTACGGCACGGGCATTCCCGGCGATTTGTTTGTCCACCTCATTTCGGGGGTGCATTTTGTAACGGGCGCGCTCGGCCCCAGCCGCATTTTCTCGGCGGGCGGCCTCACTTATTGGAAAGACGGCCGCGACGTGCCCGACGTGGTGGTGTCGGTCATGGACTATCCGCAAACGGCCCAGCACCCGGCCTTTCAAATGTTGCTGCAAGTCAATTTTGCCGATGGCTCCGGCGGCGGCGAAAGCACGCGCATCATTGGCTCGGAGGGGGTGATTGAGCTGGGCTGGAACGATTTTGTGCTCAAACGCTCCCCCTTGCCCAAGGCCCCGGGGTTCGGCGGTTACGATTCGCTGTTTACCTTTACCCAGGTTCAGCAAGATGCTTTTAAACAACAGTATAATGCCAAATACACCGAGGCCGACCGCCAGGCAACCAAGCCCGAAGATGTGGTGTTCAAGGCCCCGCCCGGTTACGACGAGCGCACCGACCATTTCAAGAATTTCTACGCGGGCATCCGCCAGGGCCAGTCCGTGGTGCAAAATGCCACGTTTGGCCTCCGGGCCGCCGGGCCGTGCTTGGCCTCTAACGAAAGCGTGTTCAAGCAAAAGTTGATCAACTGGGATGCGGAAAAAATGCAGATGAGTTGATGGCCGGATAGCCTTTGTAAGCCAGCCCTCGTGCGCACTCGAGGGCTGGCTTGTTTAATTCGCGAAGCCTAGCAAATGCGGGTTATCCATTATTTATGGTTAGAGAAATGCGCGATCTCGAGAGTGTTAGTAATTGGCCAACAAGACTTCGCCAACTATCTTAAAATCAAAGTTTTGAATAACGGGGATTGGTGATGCTTGAACCCTGCTCGTCATCTTTACTCGATTCTTAGTTTGAAATCAAATTATACCAAAATTAAATATAACACCGAAATCAAATAACAACTGCGTGTTCTTGATCTTGTAAATAATTGATAAACAAGGAGAACAATCATTTTAATCATGCAATCATTAAGTCATTTTAGTATTAACATTTAGATAGATTTCGCTACCCGCTACGGATCAATGTTGGGATCAACCTGAGGGTTCCTTTGGTTAAATCGCCGCCAGGCCACCCAGAAGCACGCGGCCGAGGCCGTTAGGGCCACCACCGCCGTGAGCACCAATGAGCGGCCCAGGGCTTGGTCGGAGCCAAAAACGTAATCGTTGAGCAGGGCGGGCACGGTGGGGCCTAGGCTCAGGCCCACTGCGTTTTGGGCAAACAGCAGCACGGCCGCCGCGAACCCGCGCAACGGCGGGGGCACCAACTCTTGCACGGCGGCGGCCGTAACCCCCACCGCCGAACTAAGCACCACCAGAAACACCGCTAAAGCCGCTAACGTGAGCGGTAAATTGGGCATGGCGTTATAGCCTAAATTAATGGGCAGAAACACTACGGCCACCCCAAAACAGAGCTTAAACTTAGCATCGCCGTGGCCGCGGCTGGTCCAGTAGTCGGCTAGGCGGCCGCCCATGAGCAAGCCCAGCGGGGCAGCTAGCATCGAGGCCAGGCCCACCCAGCGGCTGGCTTGGGCAAAGGGTAGCTGGTGTACCCGCATGAGGTAAGTGGGCAGCCAAGTGCCCGCGCCGTAGCTCACTACCGTAAACAAGGCCGACCCGGCCAGCAACCACCAAAACACCCCAGCGGGCTGGCCCAGCCGCCGCCACGACTCGGCCAGCGAAGGGACGGGGCCCACGGGTTGGTGCCGTCGCGGTTCGCGCACCAGCAGCCAAACCAAGGCCGCTACCAACAGGCCCGGCAGGCCCACTATCACAAACAACCACTGCCAAGCAGGCACGGTAAGGCCCGCCCACTGGCTCGGCGGTAGGGGCAAAAGCCATTCCAGCAAGTAGCCGCCGCCCAGGTAGGCGGCCCCCGTTCCCAAATAAATGCCGATGGAATATACGCTCAGGGCGGTGGCCAGCCGCTGTTTGGGGAAATAGTCGGCCAGGAGTGAGTACGCCGCCGGGGAGAGGGCTGCCTCGCCCACGCCCACGCCCACCCGAGCCCAAAACAACTGTCCGTAGCTCTGGGCCAGGCCGCACAGGGCCGTCATTAAACTCCACAGGGCCACGCCCCCGGCAATGATGTTGCGGCGGCTGGCCCGGTCCACCAGCCGCCCGATGGGCAGGCCCAGCGTGGCATAAAACATCGCGAAACTGGCCCCCATGAGCAGGCTCACTTGGGTATCGCTGAGGCTAAAATGTTGCTTGAGCGGGGCCACCAGCAGGTTGAGGACGTACCGGTCCACAAACGAAAAAATATACGCGACCATCAACAGGCCCACCACGCCCCAGGCGTATACAGGCGAATAACGGGGCGCATCGGGCGGCGGCGGCATCGGCGAAGGAGTTTACCAACAAACCTACACGCTGCCCGCCTTAAATGGAAGCCGGTTGATCTAGCCACTGATGTAGCAGGTGCTTTTCGGCCTCGGTGCAGCGGGCGTGTTTAAGCAGAAAATCCACGATGGCCTGCTGGCTGGCCATTTCCAGGGCGACCCCGGCAGCTATTTGCGCCATCATCGCGGCGCGGTCCTGGGCCAGGTGGCGGCTCAGGCCCAGGTAGCTGGGCAGCCCGTGCTGGATCGAGTAACGCAAAAACCGGATTTCCAGGTTGTCCGGGTCGGCAGCCACGGCCCGGGCCAGGGTGGCCTGCGACTGCTCGCTCCACTTCAGTTTTTCCAGGGGGTTCCACAGGTCGCGGGCTTTGAGGGTTTCCAACGCGCCTTGGAAGGCCACCACCAGCGGCGGCGGCGCGGGCAACCGGGCCAGGCGGTCTAGCAGGGCGTTTACCTCTTGGCCCCGTTGGCCACGGCGGCCAGGTACTCGCGGCGCAGTTCGGCCAGGTTCACTTGGCCGTCGGGCAGCAAAAAATGGGGTGCGGGCATGGGCAAAACAATCGGCTTACGCACAGATAAGCGATTGACCGGGTAAAATGTTGGGCGAGGCGTTAGCAAGTTTTGCTCATCTGCTCCGCAATCAGGGTGAAAAAGGTTGGGGGAAAGTGTAACCATTTTCGGTTTAAAGCTGGATGCTTGCTTGGCTGGAAAACCGTTAAGAAGGCTTTTTTAGAAGAGGAAAAAACTTTTTTGAGCGATTTTTAGC
>JALONO010000144.1 GCA_025454895.1 Bernardetiaceae bacterium | reverse complement strand
TGCACCCAAAAGGCCCCGCCCGCTGCTGCCCGGTAGTCGGGCACGAGGGGGCGTACACCAGTACCGGGCTGGTTGCGGTTGTCTTGAAAAAGTGCAGTAATGCCCACGGTGTAGGGCCAGCGGCTCGGGCGGCCGGACGCTAGCCATAGGTCTAAGGTTTGGGTATTTAGCCGCAGGTCCAGCGAGGGGCGGTTGGTCAGTTCTTGCCCCCGGCGCACATCAAATTCTTGCCGCTGGTTATTTTGCCAGCCATATTGCAGATGCAGCTTTCCTAGCTTGGTAAGTTGATAATTGGCTTTGATTTTCAATAAATTATGAACTACCCGTTGCTGCGGATTTTGTAATTCATAGGTAAACTCGTTGGTAAACCGGCCAGGATACACAGGCTCGGGGCTGGCTAGGGCGGCCCGCAGGTCGGTGAGGTTGCCCAGGTGCGCGCTGGCCAAAATGCCCAACCGGGTTTGGAAACGGCTAAAGAACACCTCGGCCCCGGCACGGCGGCCCTTGTAGCCAGCCGCCCCGGAAAAATTAAATTCCCGCACGCCTGTGTTGGCCAAGTAGTAGTGGGGGGTGCGCACGTTGCCGCCTTGTTTGCCCGTGGCTTGTAACCGCCAGCCCAGGCCGCGCCAGTGGCCGTCTAACCGGCCCGAGGCCGTGCCCTGGCGGCCATTGCTGGCCCCCACCAGGTGTAATTGGCCGCCCACTCCCGGCTGCTGGCGCAACGGGGGCGGTTCCACCAGCACCACGCCGCCCAGGGCATCGGGGCCGTAGCGCACCGTGGCCGCGCCCTTCACCACCGTGAGCCGCCCGGCCAGGAACGGGTCAATCTCCGGGGCGTGCTCGCTGCCCCACTGCTGGCCCTCTTGCCTAATGCCGTTGTTGAGCACCAGCACCCGGTTAGAGTGCAGCCCGTGGATGATCGGCTTGGCAATGGTAGGCCCGGTTTGCAGCAAATTAACGCCCGTGAGGTGTTGCAGGGCCTGACCCAGCGTGCCCCCCTGGCGGCGGGCCAGTTCGGCCCCCTCCAGCGTAACCTGAGGCTGGGCCGGGCTGGCCACGGGGCGAGTGGCACTCACGGTAACTACCTGTAATTCAATGCTTTTTTCGGAAAGATGCAGGTTAACGGTCAGGGTGGTGTCGAGTTGGAGGGCCACCCATTGGGGTTGGTAGCCCAGCAACTGGGCGCTTATCCGGTAAAGGCCCAGGCAAAGTTGGGTAAATTGAAAATTGCCCAGCGTGTCGGTCAGGGTTTGGTGCAGTGGGTGGGCGGCCCCATCGGCCCAGAGGCCCACCACCGTGCCCGCTAGGGCCTGGTGCGTGTGCGAGGCGTGGATGCACCCGCGCAAGGCGAGCGGGCAACCCGGTTTAGGTTGCGCCCAGGCGTTGGCCGCCACCCACCCGAGCAATCCCAGTAAAACGGCCGCTTTCTTCAAGGCAAAAAGTGCTTTCAACCCGCAATTGGGCGGCAAAAGTACGTTGCTTGAGGTTTTTTTGCAACATGTTTGCAAGAAGGTTTGCTCTTGACCCCTGACAAGATTGTTACAGGCAATGAGAAGACTCTTGTAAGACTGATTAACAAGAGGGTAGCCCAATGATTCTTTAAGCTCATACCGGCTAAATCGGTTATATTTGCATAACAAGCAGGATTGAAATGAAAGAATTGGAAATCGTCATCACCATTTACCGTTCATTGATCGATAACATAAGTAAAGGTGGCATTCCGATTGATTTGCGACTAAAGTCAGTGGTGGGTACGGTGCAAGACGACCCTTTTGATACTTGGATTGAGCATCAAATACGGAAATCTTTGCCAGTCAATTACGAAGTTTACCATTCTGGTGCTTTAACGACCCCCGATATTGTCATACGCGATAAAAACGACGGCACCGTAATTGGCTTGGAAATTAAGAAGTTGATCCAAAAGCCAAATGGCAGCGACTCGCGGGGGTTAACAATTGACTACAATAGTAGTTTACCATGCGGTCAACTATGATAAAAGTGGGAATTGAGACCGTTATTATTCCCTGCTTTTATTTGTTTGCCCTGCTCGATACGCAAAGTAAAAATATTGTAACCCTCATTTTTCTCGACGGTGATTTTTTAAATTATGATTTTGATCTTCATAAAGAGTCAAAATACGCTAATTTTACAGAGTATAATCATGGCCCTTATGGCGAAGGCTCGGTAAGGCATCGGCGAATGTACACTTATCCCAACCCGTTAAATTCAAAAATCGGCCAATTTCATATGCGGCAGGTGGTCATTGCTAAAAAGTTGAACTTTGAGAGGTTAAAGGACATAAATCATATTGATACGCAAATAATCCGCACTGACAGATATGGCAATTCTTTTATCTATTATTTGAAAGATGAGACCAAGTCTCAAGTAGTATCCGAGAACGCCTTGATAACATTAGAAGGAATATTCGACTCGTGCAAAGTGCGCAAGCCTAAAGAGCGAACTGCTGCGATGCCCATTTTGCTACCTTTAAACCCAAGCTACCATGTTTAGCCTCAACGCCGAAAGTAAGACTGACTACACTTTTTTGGGCTTATTTGCGGGTGCGGGTGGGCTTGACCTTGGTTTTGAGCTCGCTGGTTTTCAGCATACTGAGTCGAACGATATCTTAGACTATGCAGTAAAAACCTTGCGGTTTAACCGGCCCCACTGGGAGATTATCCACCAAGATGTGAGGGAGTACACACCATCTTTCCGAAAAGGGCTTGATGTATTGTTGGCTGGGTTCCCTTGCCAGGGTTTTTCACTCGGTGGCAATCGAGATGAAACCGATGAGCGAAATACCCTTTATCGGGAGGTGATTAGGATAGCCAACTATATGCAACCAAGGGTAATCGTAATGGAGAATGTCTTGAACTTGAGAACAATGAGGCATCCTGAAACCGAAAAGCCTTTTGCGCAACAGATTTCGGACGAACTTTACTCGATTGGTTATGACACCGTTTTTGACTTTTTTAGAGTATCTCAGTATGGGGTTCCGCAAACTAGGAGGAGATTTATTTTTGTGGCCTACAGGAGAGATTCGCTTAAACACTTCAAGTTCCCTAGCCCGCAAAAAAAGGAGACAACAATCAAACATTTTTTATACGACCTAGGCCAAGACCTCTCGATAAATCTGCCTAATCACAACCCTTCTTGGGGGTTTAAAAGTTATGCCCATACAGAAACCAACCAACCCTTTGATCAATCGGAAATTGCCATCCCGGTACGACTTAGTAGAACCGCTTCAGACGGGAACCCCATAAGAGATTTCAACTCGCCATTTCCTGCGGTTGACACCGCTACGGTTTGGGGTTGGGCTAAAGGTCATGTTGCTGCCGAAAAGGTTGCTAAAGACCGAGACGAGGGAGCAATGTTTGTCCGCAATCCTGAAAGCGAAGTAAAGCTTTGGCGAATCAGAGCCAGCAAGTTACGATCATTTACCGCAAGGGAGTATGCCAGGCTCCAAACCTTCCCGGATAACTGGGTTTTTTGTGGCAATAACAAACGCGAACTGCAGTTGCAAATTGGCAACGCAGTTCCAGTGGTTTTTGCTGAGAAAATCGCTTTGAAAGTGCGCGAAGCCCTTGAGTTTCTTGATGGGAGAAAGCAGGAACTGCTTTTTGAAATGGGCGAACAGGCTAAGCTCTTTTAACCCGAGTTGTTCACACCCACTCACGTGGCTGCCGGAGCACCTCCAACAGGGCCGCTTCGGGGCTGCCGGGGGTAGGCTGGTGGTTGTACTCCCAGCGCACGGTGGCGGGCAGGCTCATCAAAATCGACTCGATGCGGCCGTTGGTGCGCAGGCCGAACAGCGTGCCTTTGTCGTGCAGGAGGTTGAACTCCACGTAGCGGCCCCGCCTAATTTCTTGCCAGTGTTTGTGGGCCGCCGTAAAAGTGAGAGCCTTGCGCCGCTGCACAATGGGCCGGTACGCGGGCAAAAACGCCTGGCCCACTTGGGTGGTAAAACGGTACCAAAAATCGGCCGGATGCGGGGCCGTGGGCCGCAGGTAGTCAAAAAACAGGCCACCGATGCCGCGCGCCTCGGCCCGGTGGTGGTTGTGGAAATACTCGTCGCAAGCTCGCTTGTACCGGGGGTAGAACGCCGGGTCAAACTGGTCGCAAACCGTTTTATGCGTTTGGTGAAAATGCGTGGCATCTTCCGCGAACAAATAGTAAGGCGTTAAGTCGGCGCCGCCGGCAAACCACTGGTCGGCCAGGCCGCCTTGGGGATTGTAAAGTTCAAAGTAGCGATAGTTGGCGTGTACGGTGGGCACCCACGGGTTGAGGGGGTGCAATACCAGCGAAATGCCGCAAGCAAAAAACTGATCGTGAGGCACTTGCAAATACTGCATCATGGCGGGGGGCAATTGGCCGTACACGGCGGAGGTGTTTACGCCCGCCTTCTCGAACACCTGGCCGCCCGCCATTACCCGGCTTTTGCCGCCGCCGCCGCCGGGGCGTTGCCACTCGTCTTGCTGGAACTGGGCCTGGCCGTCTTCGGCCTCCAACGCTTGGCAGATTTCGTTTTGTAAGCGGTGGATAAAATCAGTGAACCGGTCTTTGTAGCTCTCCATACCCGAAAGGAAAATATAAGAGGTTGAAGGATAAATAATTGATCAACAATGCAATATAAATGAACTCACTATGCCTAGGCCCTAAGCCAGGTTAGCGCGGCCCAAATTTAGAGGCTAAGCCTTTTATTCTTTTTGGATAGGTGGCGGGGTTTTGCCTTGCCCCAACCGTTCTCCGGGTATGAGGGGGTTTATACACCACTTCGTTTATCTTAAAGTAAAGAAAATCAGATATTTGACTTATTTTTCTCAAGCGGTACGGCATAACGAGCTCGCTGAGGCGAAGTGGGGGGAGGACGGGCTTCGCCTGGCCACCAGGGCGGGCACAAGGCCTGCCCCTACCCTGGGACTGGGCGGCCCATTGCCTAGGTGCGGCCCAACCCCGAACTTTGGCCGCTCCGTTGCTGCCCATGCCCGCCCCCGCCTTGCTTCCCGAAAAGTACTACCTCGAGAATTTCGAGTACTTGCTGGCTTTTGTGGAAACCCGGGCCGGGTTTACCTTACCGCCTGGGGTACAACAGTTTTTGCAGACCTTTAGGGCGGCCAGCGAGCCTGCGCGCTGCCTGTACGTGCGCATGGCCAACCGTAAACCCAGTTTCTTTTTGCCCGCGCAGTGGCATTATCCCGAAATTGGGGATTTGCCCGGTGCCCTGGCCGAGCTGGCCGCCGCCGGACTGGCCCAGCCCGCCCACCAATTTTTGCCCGGCCTGGCCCGCCAGTCTGGCTGGGATGCCCACAAGTTTGCCCTGCTCGATAGCCTGGCCAAGGCAGAACTGACGGCGGCGGCCGGGTTGTTTCTACCCGGCTTGAAAGCCAAGACCCTGCCCAAACCCGCCCTGGTGTTACAACTGGCCCAGCCCTCGCTTTGGGCGGAACCCGACGTGGCCGAAGCCTGGGCCCAACTGCCCGCCATTGCCCAGCGGGTGCAACAGGGCGGCCTGCCCCAAGCCGAGTTCTTGCGTTTTTTGTTTTTTGGCGATTTATACACGGAGAGCATGAGCTTGTTTGCCGTGCGCGACCTGGGCCATTTGCAATTTGAGACTTACGACGAAGCGCAGTTCCGCCCGCGGTTTGCCAGCCTGGCCGAGGCCGAAACCGAGTTTGCGGCGGCCGTGGCCTACCGGGAGTTCAAGCTGTTCCGCGACGGCGGGGTGCCGCCCCCCGACGTGTGGGCCTGGTTTGAGCACCGGGCGCAAACCGGCCTACCCCTCACCGACAAAAACTGCGCGCGCCTGGGCGAGTGGCTGGAACGCCAACAAGCCTGGCCCCAAGCCTTAGCCGCCTACCAGCGCACGGCGCGCCCGCCCGCCCGCGAGCGGCAGGTGCGCCTGCTGCACAAGATGGGCCGCACCGCCGAGGCCCTGGCCTTGGCCCAAACCATCCAGGCCAGCCCCCAAAGTGCCGACGAGGCGTTTTTTGCCCAAGATTTTTTGGCGAAGCTCCAAAGCGGCAAACGCACCCGCAGCACCACCGATTTTTTGAAGAAAGCGGACACGCTCACTCTGGCCGCCGAGCACCGGGCCTACGTGGAGGGCGGCGTGGTGGCGCACTGGCAAGCGGCGGGTTGGCAAGCGGCCCACACCGAAAACTGGGTGTGGGATGCCCTGTTTGCCTTGCTATTGTGGGAGGCCCTGTTCGACGAGCAGGCGGGGGGCATCCATCACCCCTTGCAACGGGGCCCCTCCGACCTGCACACCCCCGAGTTTTACGCCCAGCGGCAGGCCAAGATTGAGGGGCTACTGGCGGCCTTGCCCCATGCCGCCGCCGCCCTGGCCCGCGCCCAGGCCGTGTACGACCAAAAAGCGGGCACGGCCAACCCGCTCATGGGCTGGGGGCCGGGCCTTTGGCCGTTGGTGCAGGCTTATTTGACGCGCCTGCCCTGGCCCGCCGTGCGGGCAGTGCTGGGGCAAATGGCCCAAAACCCCAAGGAGAACACGCGGGGCTTCCCGGACTTGTTTGTGTGGAACGAGGCGGACTACTTTTTTGCCGAAGTCAAATCGCCGAACGACCACCTGGCGGCCCAGCAACTATTTTGGCTGCAGTTTTTTGCCCAGGTGGGCATCCAGGCGCGGGTGATCCGGGTGGAGTTTGCCCCGGAAGGCTGAGCCGGGGCGGCTACGCGGGCTTTTTGCCCCGGAGGAAGGCCCAAAACTCGCGGCGGGCCTGGCCCGAGCTGGCCACGCTGCGCAAGGTTTGCCAGTAACCGGCCCAACTGAGCTTGGTTGAGGGGGCAACCGGCACAGGCTCAGGTTTTTCCGGGGCCGGGGTTTCGGTTTTGGGTGGGTTTTGCCATTGGTAGCCCAGTCGCTGGGCCAGTTCGTCGGCCCGGATAAACCGTTGCTGAGCAGCCTGCTGGCGGCCTAATTTTTCTTCTAACAACCCCAAATTGTTGTGGGCCACGGCATCGTCAGGGTCTAGCTCCAAGGCTTTCTGGTAGTCAGCCACGGCCCCGTGGGTGTCGCCGCTGGCCTCGCGCAGGTAGGCCCGGCTGGCGTAGCGGTAAGGGTTTTGCGGCTCCAGGGCCAGGGCTTGGTCCAAGGCGGCCAGGGCCTCGGCCTTGCGCCCCAGGTGGAACAGCACCACCCCGCGCTCGCTGTGCGCGGGCGCGCTCGCGGGGGCCAGGGCCAACGCCTGCTCCAGCCGGGCCAGGGCAGGCTCCAACTGCTGCAAATGCAAATGGGCCAGGCCCAGGTAGTACAAGGCCTCCACTTGCTGGGGGGCCAGGGCCAGGGCACGCTCCAAAACCGTTACGGCCTGGGCATACTGGCCCGCTTGCGTGTGCTGAATACCCTGGGCTAAAAGTGGTGGTAAGCTCATGCTAAAACAACAGGTGAATAAACCATTCTTTTATAAGATAAAACATTGATCCTAAAAGCGAATGAAAATTATTGAATTTTTTTCTTCTAAAAAACTGATAATCAAATAGAAAAATCATGAAATGCTTTAAAATAACCCAGTTGATTGCCCGTCATTGCTAACCCAAAGCCCGAGTGATAAGGGCGGAAACCTCCGGCTAACCAGTGACAGGGTTTTCTGCCTATAACCAAAGGTTTGCCCACTAGTTTTGGGTTGGGCGAAAAACAGTTGTTCAATTGGCTTGCTGGGCCGGTTTTACGACAAAACAATCGCAAGTAAGCCGTTGGTTAAACCCAATTGGTCATTGGTGGGTAGAATGGCAAAACGGCCCGGACAAGGTTTGCCGGGCCGTCAGCTAAGTTACCAGGGCCGCATCGCCTTGGATGGTGGCTACCTCGACCAGTCAATGGGCAAAATCTGTGATTTTATCCTGTTGAGTTCACTATTCCTCCCAAGTTTTGTTTTCCGACACCAGCCGGCCGTCGGCCAGTTCTATGGTACGGTCGCTGGCCTTGGCAAAGTCATTGTCGTGGGTAACGGCGATGATGGTCTGGCCATAGTCGTGGGCCAGCTCCTTGAAAATGTCAAACACAATCTGGGTGTTTCGGCTGTCCAGGTTGCCGGTGGGTTCGTCGCCCATGATGATCAGCGGGTCGTTGATCAAGGCCCGGGCAATGGATACCCGTTGCTGTTGGCCCCCGCTGAGCTTGGACGCTGGTTTCAGGGCTTGGTCCTGGATGCCCAATAGTTCCAGTTTGGCATAGGCCCGCGCCTCCACCTCAGCGGGCGAATATTTGCCCAAGCGGAGGGCGGGGATCATCACATTTTTGAGGCAACTGAACTCAGCCAACAGGTAGTGGAACTGGAACACAAACCCGATGCTGGCGTTGCGCAGGTTGGCCAGCTCGTCGCTTTTTTTGCCCGTGGTTTTTTGCCCATCGATGTAGAGTTCGCCTTCGTAGTCGGTGTCCATGGTGCTCAGGCAGTAGAGCAAGGTCGACTTGCCCGACCCGCTCTTGCCCACCAAGGTCAGGAATTCGCCTTGGTAGGCCGAGAAGCTCACTTCGTCAACGGCCTTGAATTTTACGGGGTCATAAAAATATTTGCTGATCCGCTGGGTTTGCAGCACTTCGCGCTTGTGGTTCATGGCATTGGTGGTTTTACTTCCGGAAAATGGCTACTGGGTCTACTTTGGCGGCTTTTAGGGCGGGCCAGTAGCCAGCCCCGAGCGCGGTCAGAAACCCAAACACCGTTCCCAAGACATAAATATGTGCTTTGTAATAGATGGGAAAGTAGCCAATAGGCTCACCAACATATACTTGGCTGAGGATCATGATCAGGGCCGTGCCCAGCAGCAGGCCCAGCACGGTTCCCAGTAGGCCCATGATCAAGGCTTCCACGAGAAATATTTTGACAATGTCCCTTCCCTGAAAACCAGTGGCCTTCAAAATGGCAATATCATTGAGTTTTTGGCTGATGGTCATGTTCATGATGTTGTAGATGCCAAACGCGGCCATGAGCATGATGGCCAGGGATACGCTCTGGTTCATGATCAGGCGGATGCCGTCGCCCGCCAGCATACTGGCATTGCTGATTTGCCAAGCCTCCACTCTGTACTCGGTGAATGGCTGCAACTTGGCCGCAAAATAGACGGCCGAGTCGGGGTTAGTGGTGTTGGCATAGATGTCGGTGATAAAATTGGGGCTTTCCTTGGCCAACTGTTGGGCACTGGCCAAGTGCATGTAGGACTTGGAGCCATCGGTCACCTTGTTGCCGGTGCTAAAAATCCCAATTACCCGCATCACCTTAGTAGCCCCGCGCGATGAGGTGATGGTGAGGTTATCGTCTAGGCCGACGTTCATTTTTTCGGCCACTTCGTTGCCGATGACTATCGCATCCAGGTTGCTGGCCAAGCCCGCCAAGTCGCCCGCCAGCATGGTACTACTGATGTTGAACATGGCATCGGCGGCCAATACCTGAATGCCACTGCCCAAACCATTGAGCTGAGATTTGCCATTGTTATAAAAAATATCAACATTTACTTGGGGGGCAACCTGCACTATGTAGGGTTGCTTGGCGATGACATCAAGCAAGCGGTAAGGATCGATGATCTTTTTGCTCAAATTGGTGAGGCGGGGATTGCTCACCACCACCAGTTGGGCCGGATCGGCTGGGGCAAAAAGCGGCTGGCTGATCTCATCTTCCCGGAACACCTTGAGGTGGGGGGTGGTCTTGAACATCTCGCCCCGCGAATAAATGCCGAATCCGCCCATAAGGGTGCTAGAAAAAACGTATAGAGCTATGCCAATCGTGACGCTGAGGGCGGCCACCAGGGTGGAGCGCTTGCGGGTGCGGATGTGCGTGAGGGCAATCTCGGTGATGATAACAGTGCTGTCGTCGATCCCGCTCACTACCCGCACCCATTCGTTGCTCACGAAGCCGGTGGAAATCTTGACCGGGGCTGCCTTTCCCTTTACCCTTACTTGGTTGCCATAGCTAAGGTAGGCCCTGGGGATGAGCATCGCGTTCCGGTGTACGTCAACCACTATGTTGGCTTGCAACTGGGTGTTGATGATCCTGAAGTCGAGGCTGTCCGAAAAGGCGATTTTGCAGATGAAAGACTGGCTGGCCTCGTTGAAAGCTGGCAAGATTTCTGCCAGGCGGCCCCGATATTGTTTGTCCTTGACCGGGTTGAGCCGCACCACCGCTTCTTGGCCCACCTTCAATTTACTAATGTTGCTCTCGTCCACATTGACTTTGGCGTAGATCAGCCGCGAGTCGCCGATGGTGGCGATCACATCGCCTTTCCTGACAAAATCGCCCTTTTGTTTGAATTTTTGGTAAACCTTGCCCGGAGCCACCGCCCTGATTTGGTTGAAACCCGACATCACCTTGTTCACCCGGCTTTGGGCCTGGTTGATAATAAGCTGCTGGTTAGCTTGTTGTTCTAACTGTTGGTAGCTGGCCAGCGAGTTGAGGTAGTCGGTTTTGGAACGGTTGTATTGGAGCAGGGCCGCCTCGTACTCGGTCCTGGCCACGCTGTTGGCGGCCAATAGCCGCTGGTAGCGCCCGGCCTGCACCGAGTCCAGTTCCATTTTTTGCTTGGCGGCCAGCGAGGAGTTGCGGGCCTGCACGAGCGAGGGGGCATTGGTGCGGGTGTTTTGCTTGGCAATTTGGTAAAGGGCATCGGCACTTTCGGTATTGAGGAGGTTTTGCTGGTTGTCGATCAAGGCCAGGGTGGTGCCTGGCTGCACCAGGTCGTTTTCTTGGAAATTGACGGCCACTAGGTAGCCATCATTTTGGGCGGTGAGGCTATAAGTGCCACTGGCCTCCAATATCCCGGAGGCAAAGACCGTTTCGGTCACGTCTTTACGGATCGGCTTGGTCTCGGAGGTTGCCTTGGTACACGCGCTTAGTAGCCCAAAGCCAACGAGTACGATCAATGGGTGGTATTTCATGGCTATTTTTCAAGATTGTTTAAGTAAATTTTTGACTTGGCCAACAGGATATTGACCGAAGAGGAGATCAAGTTGTACTCGCTGTTGGTCATGGTATTAAAACTGGTCAAGGTTTGGTCTAAGCTCAGGATGCCATCGCGGTACAGGTTCAGGTTTTTTTGGTAAGTGTCGCGGTTCAGTTCATATACTTGCCGGTTCGTTTTCCATTGAGACACCGCTTTGGCGTGGTCCACGTTCAGTTTTTGGGCTTGCAAGCCAGCTTGTAGTTCCACCTTGGCCGTGTTTTGCTGGGCCAATCGATAGTCGTATTTGGCCTTGAACAGTTGGGAAAGCGTATTGGCCGATGGCGAGGACCAAACCAGCTTCACGCCGATGTAACTGCTGGGGATCCAGCGCACATTGGAAGCGAACAAGGCAGGTTCGGTATTGAACTGCTGGCGGGTAAGCGACGCAAAAAAGGCAATGGTGGGCACTTGGGCTAGCTTTACTTGCTGGTAACTGGCCAGGGCTTTCTGCTCGTGCCAGCGGCTGTTTTCCACCGCCAGCGGGTTGAGGGCAATGCTCGGCACCTGTTCCAG
>JALONO010000143.1 GCA_025454895.1 Bernardetiaceae bacterium | reverse complement strand
ATTTTGGCCAACCTTTGTCCGTACCTTCGTTTAACAATTGCCCCAGCCAGCCACGCCACTTTGCCCAAATTGATGAAGAAAGATGTTCAACACCACGATGGTTTCCCTCGGAATTCGCCTTTGCCTCACCATTAGCCTGGCCGGATTGCTGATGGGCCGGGCCTTTGGCCAGTCGGTCCAAGAAGCGAAAAACAGCTACAGTTACGGCAAAAAACTGCTGGAAAGCGGCCAATACGCGGCGGCCAAGGATGCGTTTAAAAACGCGGCGCGCGCCACCACACCCGCTAACCCCTACGCGGCCCATGCCGCTTATTTACAAGCTTTTGCGGCCATGCAATTGGGTAAGGCCGATGAAGCCGCCCCGGTGCTTAGCCAGTTACTGGCCCAGAAGCCGACTTGGGACCAAGCCGATGAGGCGCGCTTGCTGCTGGCCTCGGCCCAGTTTGAGCTAGGCAAACCCGCCGACGGTGCCCAAACCCTGGCCCAAGTAAAAAGTCCCGGTGCCCGCACCAAGGCCGACGCCCTAAGCCAAGCGTACTTCCTCAAAACCTCATTGGCCCAGTTAAAGGCCCTTCACCAAAGCCGCCCCGGCAATCCGGTTTTGGAAGAAGTTCTTTATTATCAACTGCTTAGCCAGGCCACCACCGAAGGCGACAAAGCCCTGCTCAAAACCCTGCAAACCAAACTTGGCAAGGCCAGTGCCCCCACCGTGGCCGTTAGCCTGCTAAAAAGCGAGTACAACATAGCCGTGGTGCTGCCCTTTATGCGCAGCCAAGCCGACCCGCTGGGCAGTGCCCGCCAATACCAATTTGCCTGGGACCTCTACGAAGGCATGTTAATGGCCCAGCGTCAACTGGCCCAAGAAGGGGTAAAAATCAACCTGTTCGCCTACGACAGCCAACGCGACAACACCAAAATTGCCGAACTGGCCCAAACCAGTTTGCCCGGTACCGACCTGGTGATTGGCCCGGTGTTCCCCAACAATGCCTTTTCGTTGAGTCAGTTTGCCCAGCAGCGCAACATTAACTTGGTAAACCCGGTGGGCAACCGCCGCGAGCTGATTGCGCAAAAGCCGCACGTTTTGCTCACCGAACCTACCTTGGAAACCCAAGCCCAACAGGCCGCCCGGTTCGCCCAACAGCGGTTTGGGGCAGGTAGCCCGGCCTATATCTACTACGGCGAGCACCCTGACGACTCGTTGATGGCCCACGAGTACCGCCGCCATTTGCAGCAAAACCAGGGCCGGGTGGTGGCGTTCAGCAAGCTCACCAGCCGGGGCAATTTGAACCAGGTGGGCAACGACCTCCGCTCTGCCGACCAAACGGCCCACGTGCTAGTGTTCTCGAACCAAAGCAACCTGGCCGTGAGCATCACGGGCGAAATTATCCGGGCCAAGCGCAACTTGCCCGTACTGGTTACCAAAGACTGGCTCACCATGGAACAACTCAACTTTGAGCAATTGGAACGTAGCCGCTTCCATTTCATCACCCCCAACTTTGTGGGGCACTCGCCCGCCCGCGAAGCGTTTGACCGGGCCTTTGTGGCCCAGAACAACGTGGTGCCTTCTTATTACGCTTACCTAGGCTACGAAACCCTGCTTTTCTTTGGCCAGATGCTCAAACGGCACGGTACGCAGTTTACCCCTAAAATGGCCCAAGAAGGCTACGTAAAAGGGCGAATTTTACCCGGCTACGACTACTCTAGTGGCAACGATAACCAGTTTCTCCCCATTTGCCAGTTTAACCAAGGCGAATTAGAAATGGTAAATCGCCAGTAAAAGCCTCGACTTAGCTCAATAATACCAAAGTCAAATGAGAATTGCGCATTCCTGGTGCTGTAAACGATTGATAAACAAGGAGAACAATCATTTGATTATGCAATTATTAAGTCATTTTTAGTGTAAGATAGGTCAGCGTTACCGCCAAACCCATTCAAATTTGGGCTTTCCTTTCATTGGCCCCTGCCCCCAGTCGTTTTAGAGTTGCTAATGCGCAACTTCCAGCTTCTCTCAATCACAAAAAAGCCGGGGCATCGTAGATACCCCGGCTAGGCCATGATTTCGCGATTGATTTATTTGATGTAATCGCCAGCTTCGTTGAACCACTCGCGCAAACCGTAAGAAAGCCCGGCTTTGCCAGGGATTTTAACGGAACTGAGCGCGTCCTTTTGGTTTTTCAGAATGCTCAACGCACGGGAAATCCCTTGCTCGGCTTTCTTTACCAAATCGCCTTTTAGTTTGTTTTTGCTAACGAGCGCCTCTTGAAATTCACTGGTGTGCACCAGGCCGTCTTTGGCCTTGATGGTATCCACAATGAAACTTTCGTAATTGAGGCGCAGGTAGCCACTGCGGCCGGTTTTCGGAGCTTCTTCCGCCACTTCGGCGGCTTTCTTCTCCTTCTTTTTGGGGCCGGGTTTACCTTTTACCTTTTTCACGGGGCCATCGGCAGCAGCGGCAGGCGCGTCAGCGATCTTCTTCTTCAGCGTTTTCAACATTTCGTCGGCTTCGGCCAGGCTTTTGTTGATCCGCTCTTTTTCCGCTTGCAATTTTTCTTTTTCGGCCTCGTAATAGACCTTCAGAACTTGGATTTGTTCAGCGTTTAACGTTAGGTTAAGCATAAAACAGAAGTTAAATTTTGGGGATAAGAACTTCTCTATTTGTTGTTAATACGCCAAAACTACATTTGCCAAACAAAAAAACAAATTTTGTGGGCAATTATTTTTTACTCTACTTCGGTTACCTTGACATTGCTCCCGGCTTTGATTTGCAAAATACCAGATGTAATAACGGTATCCCCAAAATTGAGACCTTCCGTGATCTGGATTTTTGTTTCGGTGCGGGTGCCAGTTTCTACTTCTACGGGCATGGCTTTACCCTGTTTGAGCAAGAAAACTTTCTTTTTGTCCAGGTCAGGAATGAGGGCTTGGGTAGGGATCATTTTCGCATTTTCGTTCGTGTCCAAAATAATTTTTACCGTCGCAAACGCGCCGGGTAAAATTTCGTTTTGGGGGTTGCGGCTGATGGCCCGCATTTGAATGGTGCGGGTAGTAGCATCTACTTTTGGCTCAATGGCGTACACTTGGCCTTGGTATTGGCGCGACCCGCCCGCCACGGTAAACACCACGGGCATGGCCTGCCGCACCCGGCCCATGTACTTCTCGGGGATGGCAAAATCGATTTTGACCGAGCTTATATCGATCAAATCGGCGATTTTGACCGTGGGGTTCACGTAGCTGCCTTCGCTCACGTAGCGCAAGCCTATGCGCCCGCTAAACGGGGCCAGCAAGCGCGTTTTGGCAATCTGCGACTGGAGGGCCTCGATCTCGGCGTTTTGCGAATTGAGTTGGGCAACCAGGGTTTCCATTTCCTCCTCGCTCACCCCCTGGCGGGCAAACAATTTATCGTTGCGTACTTTCCGCTTTTCCAACAAATCTTTTTGGATGAGGGCTTTCTTGAGCGTGGCTTGCAGGTCAGCATCGTTGAGCGAAAGTAGCAATTGCCCCTTACTCACCAACGAACCTTCTTTGAATTGGATTTGGGTGATCTTGCCGGAGGTTTCGCAAGTAAGGGCTACCTCCTCATTAGCGATGATGGTGCCCACGGTGCTAATGCGGTCTTCTAACACTTCGTTTTTGACCACATACGCTTTGATGGCCTGGGGCGGCCCGGCATTTTCGCTTTTGTTGGGGGCGTTCTTAGGGCCATTGGGCTTGGTGGCCGCCGGTTCGTTTTCTGCTTTTTTCTCGAAATAGCCTAAACGCCAAGCTAAACCGCCCGCCACGGTGAGCAGTAAAAGCAACAGCACGAGGCTGCGTACAGATAGCTTCATTGATTTTGAAAAAGTATGATTGTAATGGCCAAAATACTTGAGGGTAAATGGAGTTGGGCCTTCGCCACGGGAAAACTCGCTTATCAGTTTTGCCGCCTGGGTTTACCGCTACGGCAAATGTAAAAACTAAATTACCTACCCCCTACTTGAACAGCTAAGCGGGCGGATTTGTTACAAAACGCCCGGCTTTAAGCCAGTTCGAGTTTCAAAAAACGGCCGGTGTGGCTAACCGGATGGGCTGCCACTTGCTCGGGCGTGCCCTGGCAAACTATTTCGCCGCCGCGTTCGCCGCCTTCGGGGCCAAGGTCCACCAAATGGTCACATACTTTTATTACATCTAAATTATGTTCGATGATGAGCACCGTATTGCCTTTGTCGGTGAGTTTGTTGAGCACATCTAACAACAATTTAATGTCTTGAAAGTGCAAACCCGTGGTAGGTTCGTCCAGAATGTACAGCGTGTTGCCCGTGTCTTTCTTCGAGAGTTCGGTGGCCAGCTTTACCCGCTGGGCCTCCCCGCCCGACAGCGTGGTGGCGTGCTGGCCCAAGGTGATGTAACCCAGGCCCACATCGTTGAGGGCTTCCACTTTGCGCAAAATCCGGGGCTGGAAAGCGAAAAATTCCACTGCTTGCTCCACGGTCAGGTCCAGCACGTCGGCAATGGATTTGCCCTTGAAACGCACTTCCAAAGTTTCGCGGTTGTAACGCTTGCCTTTGCAGGTTTCACAATCGACGAGCACATCGGGCAAAAAGTCCATTTGGATGGTTTTTTTGCCCGCCCCCTCGCAGGTTTCGCAACGGCCGCCTTTTACATTGAACGAGAAACGGCCCGGTTTGTAACCCCGGATTTTGGCCTCGGGCAATTCGGAAAAAATGGCCCGGATATCGGTAAACATCCCCGTGTAGGTAGCCGGGTTGGAGCGCGGGGTCCGGCCGATCGGCGTTTGGTCAATCTCAATTACTTTGTCAATTTGTTCCAAGCCCCGCACTTCGCGATAAGGGAGCGGTTCTTTCTTCGCATTGAAAAAATGGCGGTTCAAAATGGGGTACAACGTTTCGTGGATGAGCGACGACTTGCCGCTGCCGCTTACGCCCGTGATACAGATCATTTTGCCCAGGGGCAGGTGCAAGTCCACGTTTTTGAGGTTGTGGCCCGTGGCCCCCAACAACTGGAAGGTTTTGCCATTGCCCGTCCGGCGTTGCGGGGGCACAGCAATGGCAAAGCGGCCACTTAAATAGTCGGCGGTGAGGCTGGGCTGCTCCATAAACTGCGCTGGGGTGCCGGCGGCCACCACCCGCCCGCCGTGGCGGCCCGCGCCGGGGCCAATGTCGAGCAGGTAGTCGCTGTGGACCATCATGTCCTTATCGTGCTCCACCACCAACACACTATTGCCGAGGTCGCGCAGGTCTTGCAGGGCCTTGATCAACTGCATGTTATCGCGCTGGTGCAGGCCGATGCTCGGTTCGTCCAAAATGTAGAGCACGCCCACCAACTGGGTACCAATTTGGGTGGCCAGGCGGATGCGCTGGCTCTCCCCGCCCGAGAGGGTGCGCATGGTGCGGTCGAGGGTGAGGTAGTCCAGCCCCACGTCGAGCAAAAACCCGATGCGCTTGTTGATTTCCTTCAAAATTTCGGTGGCGATGGCAGCCTGGCGCTCGCTGAGCCGGGGCGGCAAAGCCCCAAACCAGGTTTTAAGCTCCCGCACGTCCATTTGGGCCAGTTCGGAGATGTTTTTGTCACCGACTTTAAAGTGCAACGATTGGATTTTGAGCCTGGCCCCGTTACAAGTGGGGCATACCCGCGACTCCATGAACTCTTTGACCCACTCGGCATCTTCGGCAAACTCGGCCTGTTTTTGTAGATAAACCAGGAGCCCCTCGAATTTGGTGTTCCAGTCGGTGCCGGGGTATTTTACCGACTTGACCGGTACTTCTTCCGGCGAGCCGTTGAGCAGGATTTGCACCACCTCGTCCGGGATTTTATTGAACGGGGTGGACAAGCTCAACTTGTGCTTTTTCAGCACGGTTTCTATCTGTTTAAATATCCAGATTTCCCGGTACTCGCCCAGGGGGGCAATGGCCCCTTGGCTGATGCTCAGCGTGTTATCCGGGATGATGGAATTGACGGTGAACTCCTCGATTAACCCCAGGCCGTTGCAGGTTTCGCACGCGCCGTAGGGCGAGTTGAACGAAAACAGGTTCGGGGCTGGCTCGTCGTAAGCCACGCCCGAGACGGGGTCCATCAGAAACTTGGAAAAATGGCGCACCTGGCCCGCCTCGTCCAGCGTCATCATAATGCCCTTGCCTTCTTTGAGGGCCGTTTTAAGCGACTGGGTGATGCGGAAGCGGTCCGCTTGCTTGACCACCACCCGGTCGATCACCACCTCGATGTCGTGGATTTTGTAGCGGTCCAACTGCATTTTGGGCTGGATGTCCATCACCACGCCGTCCACCCGCACTTTGGTGTAACCCATTTTGGCCACCTGGGCAAACAATTCGCGGTAGTGGCCCTTGCGGCCCTTGACCAAGGGGGCCAAAATGGTCATTTTTTTATTATTGAAATCGCTGAACAGCAATTCAATGATTTGATCCTCGCTTTGGCGCACCATTTTTTCGCCGGTAACGAAGCTGAACGCCTCGCCCGCGCGGGCAAACAGCAAGCGCAAAAAGTCGTAGATTTCGGTGGTGGTGCCCACGGTGGACCGGGGGTTGCGCGAAGTGGTTTTCTGCTCGATCGAGATCACCGGGCTGAGGCCGTTGATCTTGTCCACGTCGGGCCGCTCCATGTTGCCGATGAAGCCCCGCGCATAGGCCGAAAAGCTCTCCATGTAACGCCGCTGGCCTTCGGCATAAATGGTGTCGAAGGCCAGGGACGATTTACCGCTGCCACTAATGCCCGTGATCACGATGAGGCGGTTGCGCGGGAAAACCACATCAATGTTTTTTAGGTTGTGCTCGCGCGCGCCAAACACCTCGATCAGTTCGTCGGTGGGCCGGGCCTGGCCATTGGCCGAACGGTGAGCCGCCGAGGATGGAGTGGCGGGGGCGTTGGCTAAGGATGGGCCGAGAGGCCCGTCGGCCACCCCTTTTTTCTTGGGCATGGTGGGTGCAGTTGGAAACCCGCGAAATTACCCGATTTTCGCCCAAAAAGCTAACCCGCGCCCGTTATTGATGGAGCAGCCGGGCTACCCGGCAAGCAGGCCGCTCAGCTGTTTAATGGAAGCCACTGAGGGTGAAAAAACTAGCACAGGTGCCAAACCCGATTAGCACCATCACCAGCCCGGTGAGCAGCAGCCAACCCCCAAACTTACGCTGGGGGGTAAACAGCAAAATCAGGCCGGCAAAGCCCATCAACAAGGCTAGCACCATCATGATAACACCTACCAGCACCATAAACTGGTCTAACTGTTTAAAAGTGTCGGGGTCAAACGCCAAAAACAGCAACGCCAGGATAAAACTACTGACCATGCCGCCGAGAAAAGAGGTGAAAAAGTTGGGTTTCATTGGGCTAAAAAATCGTTTGTTACATCGGGCATTTTCCAAAATTACACTCGTGGTCTGAATAGACCTCTTGTAGATTAGACTTTTGACTAGGTGAAAGCCGGAATTTTCATTCAAAAATCCGCCCTTGATGGCCCACCCTGGCCAACCGCACTTACTCGCCCAAAAGCTAAATCGCTTTTGTCGTCCGGTGGACGACTAAAACGGGAGTTTTGGGGCGAGCTTGTGGGTTGTGACGGAATTTTGAACCGGGTGCGGGTAATGTGCAAGAGGTCTCAATCTCCAATTAGCCACCTTGTTTGGCCCAAACTCCCATTTGGGTCATTTAAAGAAGTTGGGACGCAATGGGCTAGCTTGTAACTAATCCGCAAAGTAGGGTTAATCAACTTAATAACAAGCCGGTTATTGATTTAAAAAACTGATTAAAAGGCGTTTATCAGCAATTCATTGATCACCTGTTTCTCAACAAAAAGTAGGATATTTATTAGGAAATTACCCAGTTTTTACCAATCTAGAGAACAAGAGCCATAACCAATAAGTGCCAACACTAAAGCCCCCAGCAGCAAACGGCTGCCAATTTTACGGTGCGGGCCTAACCGCAAAATCAACCCGATTAAAACTAAAGCCCCCGCCCCTCCAAAAGAGGCCAGGCCGAGCAGCACTTGAGGTTGGCCAAGATCGGAAAGGGCATTTTGGGCAAAAAAGTAGCCAAGGCAACTACTGAAATAAAACCCAAAACCGTAAATAAAATAGGCAAGAGTTTATTCTTCATGCCGTAAAGAAAGCATATCGCAGTTTTTTCTGATCTTATATGTTAACCGACGTAAGCCCAGCTATTGAAGCGCCTAATGGCTAAAGGTAGGTTACTTGGCGGGAAATACCATCCCAGACAGTTGATCGTCATCTACTCAACCGATAGATGAAAACAGCGGCCCGTTTCACTTGGTCAGCGAAGGTGCGCAGGTTCGCGTACTCGCGGGGGGAGTGCGCCCCGCCGCCCATTACGCCCAGGCCATCAATGCCGGGCAACTTGGCCACAAAGGCGATGTCGCCCGCGCCGCGCTTGCCGGGGTCGTAGGGTGTTACGGGGCCGTAGCCGAGGGCCTGGCTGGTTTGGCTAAACTGGGTCAGCAAATCCAAATTGGCCTGCTTGGGGGGCATGGCCGGGTAGCCGTCGTCAAAAGTGATGGTGGCCGAGGTGCCGGGCAGGTTTTGGGCCACGATTTGCCGCATGTTGGCCCTGGCCCGCTCTTTCTGCTCTTCGGACAAAAACCGGAGGTCGCCCTGGGCCACGGCGGTATCGGCCACCACGTTGTTCTTCCCTTCCACTCGCCAGTCGCCGCCGGGGGCCGGGGCAATCTCGCCGCCGCTGGCTACCTTGGCGGCATTGAAAGTGAGGTTGGCCTCGGGCAGTTGGCGGTAAAACTCGTGGAGGATGCGGGCCAACTCGTAAGCGGCCCCGGCCCCCAACTGGTTGCCAAAAATCGCCGACGAATGGCCTTGCTTGCCTTGCACCCGCACTTGCCAACTGGACGAGCCGCGGCGGGCCACCGTAATCTCGTTGAACTGGGTGGCCGGTTCGAAGGCCAGGGCTAGGTCGCTGCGATTGGCGGCCTCCCAAATGTCGCGGCGGGAGACCTCAACGGGCCGCCCGAAGGCTTCCTCGTCGCCATGCAGGGCCACGATGAGTCGAGCTTGGCTAAGCACCCCGGCCTGGTGCAGGGCCTTAAGCGCGTAGAGCATCACCACGTTGCCGCCCTTCATATCGCTGGTGCCTTGGCCGTAAGCCAAGCTGTCGCGGCGCACGAACTTGCCCACCTGGGGCGCGGTGCTATCTGGCTCAAAAACGGTGTCGAGGTGGCCAATGAGCAACATGCGCTTGCCCCTGGTGCCTCTCTGCTCGGCAAACAAATGCCCGGCCCGGCGCATGGCGGCGGGCATATCCGCCCAGCGGGTTTGCAAACCAATGGCCCGGAAGGCGGAATCGAACAACTGGCCAACGGCCCGCACGCCGGGCAGGTGATAAGTGCCGCTATTGATGTTAACGGCCCGCTCCAGAAATTGGAGGGCCTCGGTTTGCTGGGCATCCACGGCCCGCAGAATGGCTCTTTCGGTGCGGCTGAGCCTGGCGGGCGACTGGGCCAGCAACGGTTGGTGGAGGAGGCAAACCGCAACCACCACGAGCAAAGAGACAAAACAGGTTACTTTTTTCATCGGCTTTTGCGGTGAAGCGAGGTTTTTAAAATAAGTGGTTCAAAATAATGGCTTGAGGGCGAAAAAATGAGGTGCAGAGAAGAAAGAATAAGGTCTACCCTATTTTTTGGACAAATTTAGCAGGAAACTAAGGCGTGCCCATTGGGCGGTGTTTTTGTACTTTTTCTGGGGGCTTGGTCCCATATAAATAGACATCGGCCGGTGTCAGGTATCCCAAGGACTGGTGTTTGCGCCCATGGCTGTAGAATTGGATAAAACCGTCAAGCCCTTTTTCCAGTTCCCGCCCGTTGTTGAAAACGTTGAGGTAAATCTACTCATACTTTAGCGTCCTCCAAAACCGCTCAATGAAAATATTGTCCAAGGCCCTCCCCTTGCCGTCCATAGAGATTTTAATGCATTCATTTTTAAGT
>JALONO010000372.1 GCA_025454895.1 Bernardetiaceae bacterium | reverse complement strand
CGTGGTGTGCGACCTCACCATCGCCGCCGAAAACGCCCGCTTCGGCCAAACCGGCCCCAAGGTGGGCAGCTTCGACGGGGGCTTTGGGGCTAGCTACCTCGCCCGGATCGTCGGCCAAAAGAAAGCCCGTGAAATCTGGTACCTCTGCGACCAGTACGATGCCCAAGAAGCCCTGCAAATGGGCCTAGTGAACAAGGTAGTGCCGCTGGACCAACTGGAAACCGAGACCCTGAAGTGGTGCGAGAAAATGTTGGCAACGCCACCCTGCTCTACTACCTCAGCGACGAGGCCAAGGAAGGCAAAAATGCCTTTATCGAGAAGCGTAAGCCCGATTTCTCGAAGTTCCCCAAGTTTCCTTAACCAACCAATTGGCCAGCCGGGCGGCCCTCGTGGGTGGCCGGTTTGGCCCGTGATCATGCGCCAACTATTGTACAAGCTGCTGGGCCGCCGCAACGTAAAAAGCCTGTATTGGCTGGCCCAGCGGGTGTTGCGGGGCCGCCGCCCCCAGTTTTCCGAAGCGGAACTGATTTTAGATTATTTCGCGGCCCGGCCTGCTGCGGGCGGCTTCATGTTCGATGTGGGCGTGCATTTTGGCGAGAGTGCCAAACCCTACACCCAAATGGGCTGGCAGGTGATCGGGTTTGAGCCGGACCCCGCCAACCGGGCCAAAATCCCGCCCCTGCCCGGCCTCAAACTCTACGAAAACGCCGTGGCCGACCAAGCCGGGCTTACCGTGCCGTTTTACGCCAGCGAGGTGTCCACCGGGGTGTCGTCGCTGTCGTCGTTTTTGACCTCGCACCGGCCGGTGGCTACCGTTACCACCGTTACCCTGGCCCAAATTGTGGCCCAAGACCGGGTAGAAAAAGTCGATTTTTTAAAGATTGACATCGAGGGCCACGACTTGTTCGCGCTCAAGGGCTTCCCGTTTGCCCAACTGCAGCCCGAGGTGATTTTGTGCGAGTTTGAAGACCATAAAACCGTGCCCAACGGGTACACCTACCAGCAACTGGGCGACTTTCTGGTGGCCCAAGGTTACCAGGTCTATTTGTCGGAGTGGTATCCCATTGTGCAGTACGGGACCCAGCACCGCTGGCGGCAAATGATACCCTACCCGGCCCGGCTGGCCGATGCCCGGGGCTGGGGCAACTTTGTGGCCGTGCGCCCCCGCGACCCGGCGGCCTGGGAACGGGCCGTGGCCCGTTACCGCAAATTTATCGGGACGGGCGCGGGATAAATGGCCCGATCATGTATTTTAGCGCGAGATAATCCCACACCTGACTGTACTTATTTCATGTTCAAACATTTAGATAATTTATGGATTTTAAGGACGATAAGCTCACAAAAATTGGAGTTTTTTACGATGGTGGCTATTTCTCCCGCGTAACTCAGTACTACCGATATTACGAGCGCAAAGCCCGCATCAGCATCAAAGGGTTGCACGAGTTTATTAGAGAGAAGGTGATGGAAATGGAGAAGGTGGATCATAAGAATTATTGTCAAATTGTAGATGCCCACTATTTCCGGGGCCGGTTTAGTGCCTACGATGCCGCCAAACGGGAAAACCAACTGCTTTACGACCGGATATTTGACGATATTTTAATGTACGCCGGGGTGGTAACCCACTATTTGCCCATGTACGCCGACCGCTCGCGGAAGAGCGAAAAATCAGAAAAAGGCATCGACGTTTGGTTTGCCCTGGAGGCCTTTGAACTGTCGCTTTACAAGCGGTTTGACGTGGTGGTGCTCATCACCGGCGACGGCGACTACCTCCACCTGATCAAGAAGTTGAACACCCTGGGCACGCGCGTGATGCTGCTGTATTGGGACCTAGAGTTCCCCGTGGAAACCATCCCACCGGTGCGCACCAACTCCGCCCTTATTAACGAGGCCACTTACGAGATCAACATGGCCGAGATCATGCGTTCCCGCAAAATCTCTAAAATCGTGGAAAGCATGTTTATCCCTATTGATGAAGAAGAGGAACTCACCAAAAAAATCCGCAGTGAGCAGTTTGCCCGCCCCTTGGCCCCGGTGGCCAGTGCCGACGTACCCGCCGACCAGGTGCTGCTGGGCGAGATCATCCACATCGATCACGAACGGGGCCTGGGCAACATCCGCTCCGAGGATGGGCGGTTCTCCGGCATCATCTTCTTCCGCCGCACGTCCGATACGTTTGACAACCTGGGCCGGGGCGACCGGGTGTCGTTTCAAGTAGGCCGCAACGAGAAGGGCGACATCGCTACCTCGGTGAAGGTGTACCACAACGATGCCATCGGCGAAGCCCTGGCCGGCCTCGACGATAACGACGATAACTTGGGCGAATTGCCCGAGGAAATCGGTACGGCGGATGAATTTTAATTGGTAATCCCAAAAAATGGCCTATATTTGCCACATCAAACGAACAACTAACATATTCCTGCAAACGCCCGGCTAGCCGGGCGTTTTGCTTTTTAGGCTGATTATTAGATAGTTGTGCGATGATTGATTGATTTTTAGAACGTTTAGGCCAAAAAAATCGCTGGAAAAGCCGAGAATATTACATGGCCGCTAGCAACCCCTAGCCGTATAATTTAGAAGTTGTAGCTAAAGGTAACCAAGTAGTTGGTGCCTAGGGCCTGCCCCAACGCTGGCCGATGCTTAGGCCAGACAGCCACGCGCGGGTCGCGGGTACCCGCCGCCGCTAATGATCGTAAATAAGTGAGCCACGGGGTGCAGGCTCGAGGCAGGCTTGTTTGGTTGCAAGTTCTTGATAGTCAAGCAATAAAGTTACTAACCCAACTATTCCGTGGCGCGAGATATCCCCGGCACGTGGGGCTAGTACACCGCCCGCACCTGGTAAACCTTAGGCCCCCAGGCAAAGGACTCATCGGTTT
>JALONO010000142.1 GCA_025454895.1 Bernardetiaceae bacterium | reverse complement strand
TTTGCAAGCACTTGGTGGTTGATTTTCAGATTGAAAAACCCGCCAAGCGTTCAAAACGCCTGGCGGGTTAGCCTCACCGATCGGTGCACCCGGACAAATGGTGCTTACCCCACAACCGAACCGGGGTTACGCATTTCTGACTCTACAAATAGTTGATAATCAAGTATAATCATTCGGAATTAGAAATTTTAAGCCGGGAAGGGCACTTCCTCCAGTTCGCGGAGGTTGGCGTAGAGCTGCTCGTCGGTAAACTGGTGGTCTTGGAGTTTGCCGGCGAAGTAGTCGTCGTAGGCCTGGAGATCGAAGTGGCCGTGGCCGCACAGGTTGAACAGGATGGTGCGCCGGCCGCACAGGTTGAACAGGATGGTGCGCCGCTGGCCCGCCTGCTTGGCGGCCTGGGCCTGGCGGATCACCGACGCGATGGCGTGGTTGGCCTCCGGGGCCGGCAAAATGCCCTCGGCCTTGGCAAACAGCACGCCCGCCTCGAAGCACTCCAACTGTTGGATGGCCTCGGCCTGCACGTGGCCATCTTTGATCAGTTGGCTGATGATGGGCCCGGCCCCGTGGTAGCGCAGCCCGCCCGCGTGGACGGCCGGGGGCATAAAATTGTGGCCCAGGGTAAACATGGGCATCAGCGGGGTCATGCCCAGCGTGTCGCCAAAGTCGTACCGGAACTGGCCCTTGGTCAGCTTGGGGCACGAGGCTGGCTCGCTGGCCAGGCACAGGGTTTGCCGGCCCTCGGCGATGCGCCCATGCACGAAGGGCAGGGCCAGCCCGGCAAAGTTGGAGCCGCCGCCAAACGGCGCGATCACCACGTCGGGGTACTCGCCCGCCATTTCCATCTGTTTCAGGGCCTCCAGGCCAATGACGGTCTGGTGCAGCAGCACGTGGTTGAGCACGCTGCCCAGGGCATATTTGGTGTCCGGGTCGGCGGCGGCCCGCTCCACCGCCTCCGAGATGGCAATGCCCAGGCTGCCCGGCGACTGCGGGTCCTTGGCCAGGATGGTGCGCCCGGCCTGGGTGCGCTCGCTGGGCGAGGCGATCACCTCGGCCCCCCAGGTGTTCATGAGCAGCTTGCGGTAGGGCTTCTGCTGGTAGCTGATCTTGACCATGTACACCTCCAGCCCCATCCCGAACATTTGGCAGGCAAAGCTGAGCGCGCTGCCCCACTGCCCGGCCCCGGTTTCGGTGGTGATGCGCTTGGTGCCCTCCATTTTGTTGTAGTAAGCCTGGGGCACGGCCGTGTTGGGCTTGTGGCTGCCGGCGGGGCTTACACCTTCGTACTTGTAATAAATGTGGGCGGGGGTGTCCAGGGCCTTTTCCAGGCCGTAGGCCCGGAACATGGGCGTGGGCCGCCAGATTTTGTACACCTCGCGCACCGGCTCGGGGATCTCGACCCAGCGCTCGCGGCTCACCTCCTGCTTGATCCGGGGCCAGGGCCTCCGGGCCAATGGGCTGCTTGGTGCCGGGGTGTAGCGGCGGCAGCATGGGGTTCATGTCGGCCTGGATGTTGTACCAGGCGCGGGGAATTTCACTTTCGGGCAAAATGATTTTGCGGTGGTTTTCCATGATCGGGTACGGGGATAAAACTTGACCTGCAAGTAAGCAATTTTTTAGGGAATGGCCGATGACCATGGCCTGCCTGGCAGGGTGGGGCAGGGGGGCACCTCCCCGTAAACGCCCTCTTTTTCTAGTTTTGTTTAACGGGGGCTTTTGGCAAGCCCGTCCCCTGGTTTTTGGTGGGTGACGCGGGTAGTAGTTTGTTAACTCAGAGTTAACTACCGAGCCAGCTAAGGCAAAGACTTGTAAACCAGTTAAATAACTTAGAAAAAAGGTTAAGCAAAAACGGCCCTTGTTTTTAGCCATCCTTTTAAAAATGTTCAGGCTTTCTTAGCGATTAGACTAAAAAATAACCCTTATTTTAAACAGAACGTTAGCAAAACGTTCATTTTAACATAAAATCCTTACTCTCATGAAGCAATCTTTTCTCTCCTTGCTGGGTGCTTTGGGCCTTGCCTTCATCACCTTTTCTGCACTAGCCCAAGACGATAAGCCGACCTCGTCGTTTACCGTAAAATTAAACAAAGACAACTTTTTTGGCTTCTACCCATCCATTGGGGGCACCTATGGCCTGAAAGACAAGATGGAGTTGTCGTTCTACGGCACGTTCTGGACCACGCCGTCGTTCAGTTTCAACAGCGGCGGAGGCGGCTTGTGGACCGAGTTTGGGGCTGGCTTGCGCTTCTTAGCAATGGATAAAAAGATCGCGATCAACCCGCAGGTGGGCATTTTGCATGGCAACCTGCTCAGTGGTTCGCCAGTACCGGTGTTCCTGGACGGGGTAGTGCCCAACTTGACCGTGAACTTGATGGCCGACAAATGGGAAGGTGAGTTTTACGGCGGCTATTACCTGGCCGCCAACCGCCGCCCTCGCACTGTGATGACCAGCTACCTCCACTACTGGCTCAATGCGGGCTACAAGGTAAGCAGTTTTATGTCGCTGGGCCTACATGGCGAGGTGCTGGGCGTGGCCGGGGGCACCGACCGCACCGGCACAACCGAACGCGATATTAGCGCGGTGAACGTGTACGAATGGGTGGGCGGCTACGTGCAGTTCTCGTTGCCCAGCAACGGCTTTCTGCGCCTTACCGGTGGCCGCAACTTGCTGCCCGCAGGCCTTGGCAACGCCAGCTACACCGACTTCTACAAGATGAGCGGCGGCATTAGCTTCTAATCACAATTGGTTTGGGCGCAGGTCAATCGATTGCCTGTTAGGCGATTGGCCCCAAACGATGGTTACGTAATCCTCATTTGGTTGGAGCGCCTTCCTTTTAGTTTTTCAGAGTACCTATCGATTGCCTAAACCACCTTGGCCGGGACACCAGGGTGGTTTTTTTGTGGGGTTGAAAAACTGATAACCAAAACAAGTAGAGATTACGTATCCTCTACTATTTAAATGATTGATAATCAACGAAAAATCATTTAATCATGCAATCATTAAGTCATTTTAGCTCGAAACAAAAATCCCCGTCGCGCGGGGGCGCAACGGGGATCATGGTAGGGTCAACGGTGGCTATTGGCTCACTTGCAGAGTGGCCCCGGCTTTGATGTTATCGTCGGTGAGCTTGTTCCACTTGCGCAGGTCGGCCAGCGACACTTTAAAGTCCCGGGCAATTTTGCTCAAGGTCTCCCCCCGGCCGATCACGTGGGTTTTAGGCCCTTTGGCAACGGCGGGTTTGGGCTGTGCCTTTGGTTCGGCTTTGGCCACGGCTGGCTTGTCCTTGGGGGCTTCGTTTAGCCTACCCTTGGGGTTAGCCTGGGCTTCGGCCGGTGCGGGGTTGCCCATTTGGGCGTTAGCGGCGGCTTGACTCACCACCAATTGCGTGCCCGGCTCCAGGTCGATTTTCCCGGTGGGGATGCTGTTCCATTTCTTCAAGTCCAGCACGGTGATGCTGTGCTTGTTCGACACACTGTAGATGTTATCGCCAGGTTGGCTGGTGTAAAGCCCGGTAGTAGAGGCGGGGGCGTAACCAGACACGGGCGGGTTGTTCACCACCACGGGCTGGTTGGTTAGGCCGCTCTCGGTGAGCACTGGGGCCGCCGAGGACGATACGCGCAGGCGGGTGCCCGCAGGCAACTCGATCACGCCCGAAGCCAAGTTGTTCCAGGTTTTGAGGTCCGTTACCCGGATTTTGTTCGCGCTGGCCACGCTGTAAATGTTGTCGTTGGCCTTGGTGATGTAATAGCCTTCGGTGGGGGCCACGTTATTGCCCATTGGCATAGCGCTGGGGTTGCCGGTTTCCGGGGCGGGGGCGGTGCCCGGTTGCACCACCAATTGGGTGCCCGGTTGCAGGTCCAGCGTACCGTAAGGGATGCCGTTGATCTTTTTCAGATCGCTCTGCGCCATGTTGAATTTGCGGGCCACGCTAATGATGTTGTCGCCGGGCTGCACGGTGTAGATGCCGCCGGGGGCCAAGTTTACAGGTGCGTCGGCGGGTGGTTCCTTCACATAAATTACCTGACCTTGGTTCAGTTTGCTTTCGGCGTTTAGGCCGTTCCAGGTGTACAGGTCGCGCGGGTGCAGGTTATAAGTGCGGGCTAGGCCGAAGAGCGTTTCGCCTGCTTGCACGGTGTGGGTAGCGGCTTGGGTATTCACCAAAGTACCCGCTTGGCCCGCCGAAGGATCAGTAAGCATACCAGCGTTGGGCTGGGCCAAGCCTGGGTCTTTCAAATGAATAACCTGGCCGGGTTGCAGCTTGGCATCGTAGGCCAGGTTGTTCCACTTCAGCACGTCGGCCGGGTTCAGTTGGTATTTTTTGGCAATGGTGTAAGGGCTTTCGCCAAATTCCACCTTGTGCGTGGCTAGGGCCTGGTCAGCACCGGCCGTGCCGGGCTGGGTACCAGCGTTGGTGGCCACCGGGTTGCCAAAGATATCCGTATTGTTCGCCACGGGTTGCCCACTGTTGGGCTGGGCATTGCCCACCAGCACTCCTTGGGTGGCCGGGTCGGTTACCCATACGGTTTTCAGATTGCCGGGGAACGCCGTGGCATCGGCGGGGAGGCCGTTCCAGCGCATCAGGTCCGGTACGCTCACATTGTAGCGGCTGGCCACCATAAAGGGGCTGTCGCCGAAGGCCAGGGTGTGGGTGCCCGCCGCCCCCGCTGTGGCCGTGCCCGCGTTAGGGTTGCCCGAAGCGGGCGCGGTTTGGCCCTGGGTAAACGTATTCGGGTTGGCTTGGGGCTGCCCACGCAAGATTGGATTGTTGAGGGCGGTGCCATCGTTCATGCCGGGGTTCACCAGCGAGGGTTGGGGGTTGGCCAAATCGCTGGGCTTGCCAATTTTAAGGCGTTGGTTGAGGCCAATCCGGTCGTTGGGCAGTTGGTTCACGCTCATCAGGTCGTTTACGCTCACCCCGTACTGCCGGGCGATTTTACCCAGAGTTTCACCTTTCTTCACCACGTGGGTGCGCAGGGGCTTGGCTTGGTTAGCGGCAGCATTAGCCACGCCGCTACCCGCAACGGCCAACTTTTGGCCCACCCGTAGTGGGGTGTTGAGGTCGGTATTATTCAAAGCCGCCAAACTGGGGGCCGAAGTGCCGAACCGCCGGGCCAGGCCGTACCAAGTATCGCCGGGGGCTACGGTGTAAGTGCCATCGTTGCCTAAGGCCGGGGTATTACCTTGATTAGCAGGCAGATTGCCGTTAGGCTGTACGTCCAAGCCTTCGTTGTTAGGGTTGTTGTACACCGGTTGGTTATTGATCACCGGCTGATTGTTACCCGCCGGTTGATTATTGCCCGCTGGGTTCTGGTTGGCTGGGTCGGTGTTCATGCCACCTTCTTGGGGTTTGGTATTATCGGCCAAGGTCTCGCCCTTCACCCGGATAATGTCGCCAGCGACTACCTGGAAGCCCACCAGGTTGTTCCACCGCACCAAGTCAGCGGGGCTTACATTATATTTTTTGGCCACATCGTAAATGCTTTCGTTGGTTTGCACCACGTGGAAGTTGCCATCGCCACTGTTTTGGGTGGCCGGGTCGCCTACTTTCAATGTATCGATCACGGGCAAGGTATCATCCTTTACAATCTGCTCCAAGTTGGGTTTGGCCTGGATTTGGCGGAACTCGATCGGTTCCCGGCGGCCCCGCCGTTCTTGCAGGCGCAGCACGCGGCCCTCTTGGGGCAGCTCGTTGCGGCCAAAGCGGTTCAGCGAGGCGATGCTGCCCAGTTGCACCCCGTATTTTTGCGAGGCTTCCCAGAAACTTTCCCCGGGCTGCATGGTGTGTTCTTTCACCGGGCCGCGCTTAGCCTTGTCGTCCAAATAATAGACTTGGTCTCTTTTGATGTAGTCACCAGTTTTTAAATCATTGATTTTCATGAATTTGGAAGACTTGATCCCCCCGGCGGCGGCCATCTCGTCAATGCTGTAGCCTTCGCGGCCGATCATGCCCTTGATGCCGTTGATCCGCGCAAACGCATACGTGCGGCCGTTGATGGTCTTTTCGGCGTTGTCGGTGATCATGGGGTACAGGTCGTCTTGCCGCAGCGACTGCTTGAGGCCCAGCGCATCGGCGGCTGGTCCGGCCGCCGTGGACAAGTAGCCCGGCGTGGGGTTTTTGAGCAAGCCCGCTACTTCGTCGGCCCGGTTCAGGGGCACGGGCACCAGCACCGGATAACTATCGTCGGGCACGGCCCCGCTGGGCAGCCACAGGTTGTATTTCTGCAACTCATCCCGCGCTACTTGGGTTTGGCTGGCCAGGTCGGTGAGCGACTTGCCTTTTAAGTTGCTGGCCACCAATAGTTTGGTAGTAGCGGGCGGGGCCAGGGTATTCAACCGGTCGCGAAAAGCCACCACGTGGGCCACCAGGTTGAGCAAGTACGGGTGAGCGCGCTCGTCCAAACTCATGGTGGGGTTGTTGCGCTGGGCCGGTTCAATCATCATGTAAGTGTTGGTTACGCCCAGCGGGTACGACAAGGCCGTGAACGCCCAGTTGCGCATCAGGTACTGGCTTTTCTGCAAAAACCGCCCGTAAGCGCGGGTGGAGGATACGAGGTTCTTGCGCTCGTCCACCGCGCCCGACACGGTGAGGCCGTTGTCGCGGGCCACGGTGTCGGTCATGGTCCAATAGCCCACCCCGTTGTTGCGGCCCGTCATATCGCCAGCCAGGCCGCTTTCCATCAGGGCCACGTATTTAAAGTCTTCGGGCACTTTTTCTTCGGCCAAGGCTTGTTCAACCACCGGGAACATTATTTGGGCCCGGCTGGCGAACAATTTGTAAGCATCCGGGCTATTGGCCAGCATGTTCACCCGGTTTTGGATTTCACCCTTGGCCCGCTCGTTGATGACGAGGGTCAAGTCGGCAAATTTGACCTGAGTGGGCACGGTAGGGGCTTGGGCCCAGGCCGTTACGGTGGCCAGCAGCCCCAGCAACGCCGACAATTGCCATTTGCGTGTTCTATGGTTCATTTTAAGCAAAGGTTTCAGTTGGGAAAAGTTTTTTTCGGGAAAAATGTCTGCTCATTCTATTTAAGCCTGAGAATTTTTATGAGATTGACTAAAAATTAAATTGGATCAAAACTACTGCTTTTTCTACTTAAAAATAATCTAGGTTAATCTAATATGAAAAGCTGGGCATTTGTTTAAATGGCTTGCGGCAGAAAATCTAACAACGGCTTAACTAAAATTGACGAGAGGAGGTAAGTAAAAGGTTGCTTAAGAATGATAGGGTTTTTGGGGATGGTCAACAGTATAATAACGCTTTTTTGGTCTTAAACATTACATTTTACACGCTAGTAACAAACCATCGCGCACGGGTAAGATGAAGTTGAAAACCCGCTGGTCGGCTTGCACGGCGGCGTTAAACGATTGCAGGGCCTTGGTATCTTTATCGGTATGGTCGCCCACTACTTTGCCGCTCCACAGCACATTATCGGCAATAATCCAGCCACCTTGGCGCACTTTGTCAAAAATTAAGTGGTAATAGTTTAGATAATTTACTTTATCGGCATCAATAAACACTAAGTCAAAAACCTCGTCCAAAGTGGGTAAAACTTGCATGGCATCGCCAATGATCGGCTCCACGCGGTCGCTCAGCCCGGCCAGGTGGAGGTAACGCTTCACCAGCCCGGCCAGTTCCTCGTTGCGGTCGACGGTGAGCAGCCGACCGCCGGGGGCAAGCCCCTGGGCCAGGCAAATGGCCGAGTAGCCCGTGTAAGTCCCGATCTCCAGCACCCGGCGGGGGCGTAACATCCGCGACAGGCCCGCCAACACGTTGCCCTGCCAATGGCCAGATAACATCCTGGGCATCAAAACTTTAGCGTGGGTTTCGCGGGCCAGGGCGCGCAAGTAATCCGGCTCGGGCGAGGCGTGCGCTTCAATGTACTCGGTGATATCGCGGGCTAGTAGCTCCATCTTGGCCAGGCCGAACCGCTTTTCTTTCAATCTGGCGGCCGATGCTGTAACTTCGCCCCCAAATCTAAAAAGCAAAATCCGTACCTTAAACTAAAAGTTTAAACGGTCAAATCTAAAGTAAAGATAAACAAGTCTTTACGATATTTCAAAACAGATGCGCAAAAATGTTGCCCAACCTACAAATCGTTAACGCACCTTTGCCTAGCCCGGCGGCCCTGTTGGTGCCCCTGCTTACTAACAACTTAGCCCCCGCTTTGGCCGCCCTGGCCCAATTAGTGGGGGTGGATGCCGCCGTACTCCAGGCTGATTTTAAAGCCAAAGCCAATGAAGTGCTCGGGCTGTACCCCCCGGCTAACCAAGGTGGGCTGCCCGCTAAAGTGCTGCTGTTGGGCCTGGGCGACCAAGCCTCGCCCACGAGTTTTCGCAAAGCGGTTCGGCAAGCGGCCTTTCAGCAAAAGGCCAAGCTGGGCGAGCGTTGGGCCTTGGACTTGGGGACGTTCAGTAATCTAAACACTTTAGAAGACAGAGAGTTAGCTACTCTAGCGGGTGCGGGTGTGCAAGCCGCCTTGCTGGCCCAGTACGACATTGCCAAGTTTAAAACCGAGGGGAAGGAACCCAGCCCGGCCTTGACCGAAGTGGCGGTGATAGTGCCCCCCGCCGCCCAAGCCCTGGCCCAGACGCAACTGGCCAAAGCCACGGCGTTGGCCCAGGCCCAGCTCCGGGCCTTCGACCTGGTGAACCTGCCCGGCAACCACCTCAACGCCCTGCAACTGGCCCAGGCGGCCCAGCAAGCCGGGGCGGAGGCGGGTTTTCAGGTGCGGGTGCTGTACAAAGCCGAAATTGAGGCCGAAGGCATGGGCGGGCTGCTGGCCATTAACCAAGGCAGCGTGATCCCGCCCACGTTTATTATTATGGAGCACCGCCCGGCCAACCTGCCGGCCGATGCCCCCAAGGTGGGCCTGGCGGGCAAGGGCGTTACGTTCGACACCGGCGGGATTTCCATCAAACCGTCGGACAATATGGGGTGGATGAAGAGCGACATGGGCGGGGCCGCCGCCGTGATTGGGGCGATGGAAGTGGCCGCCCGCCTGCAACTGCCCGTGCATTTGGTGGCCGTGGTGCCCGCCACCGACAACAAACCCGACGGCAATGCCATTGAGCCGGGCGATATTGTACGCACCTATAACGGGCTGACCATCGAGATTGAAGACACCGACGCCGAGGGCCGGGTCATTTTGGCCGATGCCTTGGGTTATCTGACTAAAAACTACCAACTGGACACTATTATCGACCTGGCCACCCTCACCGGGGCCTGCATAGTAGCCCTGGGCTACCACGCTGCCGGGTTGTTCAGCAGTGGCGACGAACTGGCCGCCGCCTTGGAGCAAGCGGGCCAGCGCAGCGGCGAGCGCGTGTGGCGCCTGCCCCTGTGGGACGACTACGCCCCCCAGATCAAAAGCGACATGGCCGATGTGAAAAACCTGGGTGGCCGCCCCGGCGGGGCCATCACGGCGGCCAAATTTTTGGAGCGGTTTACGGCCAAGCACCCGGCCTGGGCGCACTTGGACATTGCCGGTACGGCTTTCTCCGACTCGCCTTATGCGGGCCAACGCAGCAGCACCGCTTTTGGGGTGGCTCTGCTGGCCGAGTATTTATTGGGTTTGGCGAAAATGGCCAAATAAGCAATCGGCCTAGGCTGCGCCCAGTTTCAATATTAACTTTTAACTAATTGATATTTAGTTAAATGAAGTAATTTTCGTTGTTCCCACTGGTTAAGGGTAGGCCCAAAATCAAAGGCGGATTTGCGAATGCTTTTTATGTCAATAATTGATTGTAAATCAAACAGATCAATGATTTTTTGATCTTACAATCATCAAATAATGTAGGTTCTTTTTGAGATGCCAAACGTTTCGCCCTCTATCCTTGCCGACTACGAACTGGTGATAGGCTTAGAAGTCCACTGCCAACTGCTCACCCAAAGCAAAATTTTTGCCCCAGATGCGGCCGCTTTTGGCGGGGAACCTAACACGGATATTAGCCCCATTACGCTGGCCCACCCCGGCACGCTGCCCCGGCTCAACCGGCGGGCGGTGGAACTGGCCATCCGCATGGGGCTGGCCCTGGGCAGCCACATTGCCCGCTATAACGTGTTCGACCGCAAGAACTACTTTTACCCCGACCTGCCCAAGGGTTTCCAAACCACGCAGGACAAAACCCCCATTTGCCAAGGTGGCCAGTTAGAGGTGCAATGGCGTGACCAGGCCAGTAAGCAAAGCGGCCAGGCTCTGGTGCGGCTCAACCGCATCCACTTGGAGGAAGACGCGGGCAAATCGATCCACCCGGCCGAGGCCAGCCATACGCTGCTGGACCTGAACCGGGCCGGCACCGCCCTGATCGAGATCGTTACCGAGCCAGACCTGCGCCGGGCCGAGGAGGCCGGGGCGTTCCTGGCCGAAATCCGCCGCTTGGTGCGTTACCTGGGCGTGTGCGACGGCAATTTGGAGCAAGGCTCAATGCGCTGCGATGCCAACGTGTCGGTACGGCGGCGCGGCCAAACCACCTTAGGCCGCAAGGTGGAAGTGAAAAACATGAACTCGGTGCGCAACGTGCAGCGGGCCATCGAGCACGAGTTTGAGCGGCAAGTGGCCCTGGTGGCGGCGGGCGGCCAAGTGGTGTCGGAAACCCGGCTGTTCAACGCCGACAACGGCCAAACCTATGCCATGCGCACCAAGGAGGAACTGAACGATTACCGCTATTTTCCTGAGCCGGACTTGGCCCCGGTGCTCATTACCGACGAATTTTTGCAGGCGATCGAGGCCGCCATGCCCGCCATGCCTAAAGCGTTGCAGGCCCAATTTACGGGCCAGTTCGGCTTGCCCGCCTACGATGCCGAGGTGCTCACTGATGAAAAGAGCACTGCTGACTATTTCCTGGCCGTGGCCGATGGTTGGCCCACTGGGGCCACTAGCCGGTACAAAGCGGCTTCCAATTGGCTCATGGGCCCCATCAAAGCCTATTTGAACGAAACCAGCACCGATTTAGCCACTTTCCCCGTGCCGCCTGCCCGCTTGCGCGAGGTGGTGGATTTGCAAGAAGCAGGCCAGCTCAACTTTGGCCAGGCCGCCAAGCAGTTGCTGCCCGCCCTGGTGGCCCAGCCCCAGCGGCCCGCCGCCGAACTGGCCCAGCAACTGGGCCTGCTGCTCGCCGCTACCGACGAAGGCGCGCTGTTGCCCCTCATCCAGAGCGTATTGGCCAAATTCCCGGCCGAGGTGGCCGCCTACCGCAAAGGCAAAAAGAATCTCCAGGGTTTGTTCATGGGCGAGGTGATGAAGGCCGCCCAGGGCAAGGCCGATCCTAAAAAGGTAAGCGAACTAGTGCGCCAGGCGTTGGAAACCGCGTAGGAAGATTGAGCCTCAATCAAATAGAGGTTACGTTTTTCTTGTCTTGCAAGTGAGTGATAATCAAATTAAAAAATCATTTAATCATACAATCATTAAGTCATTTTAGTGTTAGTTTTGATGATGCGCTCGGG
>JALONO010000141.1 GCA_025454895.1 Bernardetiaceae bacterium | reverse complement strand
TGCTAAAACGTTGCAAGCCTATCACTACATGATCGTGGCCAACGGGCAGTACCAAAACGGCCTGCGGATGGACGTGGCCAACGAACTGAACCCCGGCCCGTTTGTGCCCTATGCCGATGCGCTCAACCAGATCAACACCTTGCTTACCCAGGCCAATGAAGAACTGGGCCGGGCGGGCACGGGGGCGTTCCCCTTCCGGCTTACCGCTGGGTTCACGGCCAACGGTTTTGGCACCATCGCGGCCATCCGCCAGCTTAACCGGGCCATTGCCGCCCGCCTGGCCATTTACCGGCAAGACTGGCCCGGTGCCCAAACCGCCCTGCGCGAGTCGTTTTTGAACCTCGATGGCGACCTGGATGCCGGCCCGGCCCACGTGTACGGCGCCCCGCCCGATGTGTTCAACCCGCTGTTTTTTGTGTTGGATGCCCCGGTAAATACGATGATCGTGGTACACCCCTCGGTGATAGCCGATGCCCTGCCCGGCGACCGGCGGGTGGAGCAGAAGTTTTTCCGGCGGCGCAGCCCCGTGCTGGTTACCACCGATAACATCCCCCTCTCCGGCGATTGGCAGGACCGCCGGTTTGCCACCAACACCGCGCCCATCAAGTTTTTCCGTAACGAAGAACTGGTGCTCATTTACGCCGAGGCCAATGCCCAGGCCGGGAACGCGGGCGAGGCGGTGCGGGCCATCAACCGCATCCGCACGGCGGCCGGGCTGCCCGCCTACGCCGGGGCCACCACCCGCGATGCGCTCATCAACGAAATCCTGTTCCAGCGGCGGTATTCCCTTTGGTGCGAGCCGTGGGGCCACCGCTGGGTAGATGCCCGCCGGTACAACCGCCTCACCGAGGTGCCCGTGGCCCTCGACCGGGGGGCCGTGTTCACCCAACTGGAACGCCCCATTGCCGAGGTAAACTGGGAACTGCTCCAGGGCCGCTAGCCCCCAAACGGTGTGGCCGATTGGTGACCAATGATCTTCTAATGTAGCATTTGTATTCCTCCCCGCAGAGCTAGGGCGCGCCCTGGCTCTGCGGTTTTACGGCCCTCGCTTGCGCAATCCCGTTGCCGCCGCTTATTTTTGCCCATGTTCAAATGGCTGGCCAAAAAAAGTTACACCCCTCAGGAGCGAATCATGTTCCGGTTTTTGCGGCGTTGCCAAATCTTTGAACACATGGAGGATGGCGAGTTGGCCGAGTTCCTGCCTTACCTGCACCCGCGCAAGTACCAAAAAAACGAGGCCATTTTTTTCCGGGGCGACCCCAGCCAGGCCCTCTACGTGATCCGCCAGGGCGAGGTGATCCTCAACCTGGACGTACAGGATAAATTTGAGGAACTGCTCCGCCTACGCACTGGCGACTCGTTTGGGGACAACGCCGTGCTGGAAGGTGCCAAACGCAATTTCAACGCCATCGCGGCCAGCGAAAACTGCGAAATTTTTGTGATTGCCCAGGTGAATATTTTGGATATTTTTCAAGATCACCTCAACATCAAAGCCAAAATGCTCGGGGCTTTTTCGCGGTATTACGACAAATACGTAACCGAGATCGTGCGCTCGTACCGCGACACCTACGGCTTTTTTGAACTGGGCAAGGCCTATTTGAATGCGAAACGGTAGTAGCGAACAGTTTACGTTTGGTTAATTATTCCCCGTTTTTCGTCAGTTATTTCAAGCCATGCACGTAGCGGAAATAAGCACAAAAGGGGATCACTCATACCCACGTTTGCAAGGTTGGGTGCCTTGGCGACTCTTGGCCTTTTCAATGCCTATTTTTCTTTTTTGGATGGTAATCTTTTTGTCAAGGTCGTTATTAGACATCTTTCACAATACCACTACTCAAGTCGAGATTGCGTCCCCTGCCCGACGGACGGCAAAAACGGGAGTTTTTGAGCGAGTAAGTGCGGCTGGATAGGGTGGGGCTAAAAAGGCCGGGTTTTGCACGAAAATCCGACCCTTCACCAAGCCCAAAATACAATCTACAAGAGGTCGTTTGTTGGTGCAGTAGCATTTCTGGCAAATAAGGGTACATGGTAACATGGAGTTGCTCCTATTGTACCAAAAGAACCGACGCATCCAAGTAGATGTTTCTGGCTTCGAGAAATCCCCCGCCGGAATCGCCCAACTCCTGCAAAGCTCTAAACCTAAGCGATGAATCAACGCCTGGCTGGTGGTTGGCCAATCCCCGTTTACTGGATCAATGTTTGCAGACTTTTCCCTTAATTTTGCAAGATTAACCCGTTATTGTGCATGTTGCGTTTTGTTGCGGCTTTCATTTGTTTACTGGGCTTAGGGTTGGCGCAAGCGCGCGCCCAAGTGGCCCCCACCATTGCCTTCAGCGAGCTGGATCACCAGGCCGGGCGGGTACACAAAGACAAGGCCCCCGTGCAGCACGAGTTCAAGTTTAAAAACCTGGGCAATATTCCCATCAGCATTTTGCGGGTGGAAACGGACTGTGCCTGCACCACCAGTAACTACACCACCACCCCGGTGTACCCCAACGAGCACGGGAGCATCACGGTCCAATACGACCCGGTGCGCCCCGGCCCCTACGAGAAGAAGTTCACCATCGTTACCGATGCCTACCCGCGCACACACGAGCTGGTCTTGCGCGGCTACGTGATGCCCAGCGCGAGCGACGGCCCGCAGAGCATGTTCGTTTACCAAATTGGCAAGCTGCGGTTCCAATACAAGTACCTGAACTTGGGCACCATCCACCCCGGCCAAAAGGTGAGCAAGCGGTTCGAGATTTACAACAACGGCAAAACCACGGTAAAGTTCAAGCCTAAAATCCTGGCCCCCAGTCATTTGAGCGTTTTTTTTGACACTTCAAACCTCATCGCGCCCAAGCAAATTGGGGCCATCGTAGTAGCCTACGATCCTAAGGCCAAAGGTTCGGGCTATTTCCAGGAAACTATTACCCTATTCACCGACGACCCCCTGCAACCCAAGTTGGAGATGACCCTGCTGGTGAACGTGCGCTCGCCCGATGGCTCGGTGGGCGAGGCGGCCCCCAGTGCCCCCCGCCCCGAGGTAGTGGCAAACGGCCCACGCCTGCGCCTGAGCGAGTTGGAGCAAAACCTGGGCAATATTTACCTGGGCGTAAGCACCGTTACCGAGTTTGTGCTCCAAAACGAAGGGAGTGCCCCGCTCGAGGTGCAACTCAAGCCCGAGGCCGACTGCGAGATCATGACCGAGACCAAACTCACCATTGCGCCCCAAGAATTTGCCGTGGTGCAGGTGCGGTTTAAACACGGCCGCCAAACCGGGCCGCAAACCCGCCGGTTTCAGGTGCTTACTAACGACCCCCAAAACGCCGACCTCCTGGTGGTGATCCAGGCCAACGTGCTAGAAGAGTAGGCAGGGGCAATCTTAAATATTCTTAAATCCTTGGTTGGATGGGTCGCTTTGGCCAACCCCCCGGCCCACATTTGGGTTATTTGCCTGTAAAAGTTCACACCTAAAATTCATTAACATGAAAATGCTTTTCGTGATGTTTTTTGGCCTGATGGCTAGCTGGTTTGGCGGTTCGGAAGTCCCCCCGGCCAAGTCGTTCCATGATTTCAAGATGAAATCGATCGACGGCCAAGAGATCGACTTTAAAAAGTACAAAGGCAAAAAAGTATTGGTGGTTAACGTGGCCTCCGAGTGCGGGTTCACCAAGCAGTATGCTGACCTGCAGCAACTGCACGAAAAGCACGGCGATAAAGTGGTGATCCTCGGCTTCCCGGCCAACAACTTTGGTGGCCAGGAACCGGGCACCAATGCCGAGATCAAACAGTTTTGCAGCTCCAAGTTTGGGGTGAAATTCCAAATGTTCGAGAAAATCTCGGTCAAAGGCGACGACATGCACCCGCTCTACCAGTTTTTATCCACTAAGGATCAGAATGGTACCGTAAGTGAGGCCCCTTCGTGGAACTTTTGCAAATACCTGATCAATGAAAAAGGTGAGGTGGTCAAATTTTTCGGCTCGCGGGTAAACCCCATGAGCGACGAATTGGTGAACCTGATCAAAGGTTAATCTTTAAAATGAGTGAGTGGTGGTTATTGCTTGGTAATCAATCATTTACAATGCCATAAATTCGATGTTTTGAGTTGGATTTTTGGTCTTATTATTTAAAAGCAAAGCCTGGTGAGATGGATCGCCAGGCTTTTTTTATATCACTTTTGTACGTGAGGCTAAAATGGAATGAGAAAGAAGGATTTTAATTTGATAGCAGTTTAACAACCAACAGATTACTTTTTTTGACTGGCCCTAAACAGCATCTGTTTTTCTTCTTGGCTTAAGCTCTCGTAGCCGTGGGCACTGATCTTGTCCAGAATACGGTCCACTTCTTCTTGCGAAGGGTTGGCACTTTGCCCGGCCCGGTTGCCCCCGGAGTTAGCGGTTCCCCGCCGGTCATCTTTGTAACGCTTGGGCCGGGGTTTGCGCGAGAACAACGTCCCGACCCAGTCGGCAAAACGGATCATTGGGCGGCTCCAGTCGTTGCCAGCTTGTAACTGGCGAATAAACACAAAGCCGAAGATGGCCCCCCCGATGTGGGCCACGTTGCCCCCGCCATTGATGCCGATGGTGGAAATAAAGCTGAGGAACACCGAAATGGCCACCAACCACTTGAGGCGCACCGGCCCAAACAGAAACAGGAACACCGTGTAGTCGGGCATAAGGGTGGCCGCGCCCACCATAATGGCATAAATAGCCGCCGAGGCCCCGATCATGCTCATTTCAGGCCCGCGTAGATTAGCAAAGTAAGGCACGGTGTTGTAGAGCAACAGGAACAATAAGCCACCTGCCAAGGTGCCATAAACGTAGAGCGCGACCAGTTTTTGGCCGCCCAAAAACTCGTTGATAATACGGCCAAACCAGTACAAAAACAGCATATTGAATAGAATATGCAGCGGGTCCAGGTGGACAAAACCGTAGCTGAGCAGGGTCCAGGGCCGGACGATGAACGTACCCAAGTTGGGGTTAACGCTCAAGGTATCCTGCACGTGGGCAAACCAGTCGGCATGGCCAGCTATGTACAAACCAAAGCGGATCAAATGGATGACCACAAAAACGGCAATGTTGATGATGATGAAGCGCATCACCGCATTGTTTTGTTTGTACCACTCGGCTTTGATATCGCGGGTGAAGGTGTTCATGTCGTGCTTGAAAACGAAAATAGTCAGTTGATTGTCAAGGTGAATTGGCCATTTGGGCCTAGCGGTTGCACTTGGCCCGGCTAACGATTAGTCCGAGGCGAAGATAACGAACAATGGGCAAAAACCCAGCGGCGGGCCAGAGCTAAATCTCGCCCCGACGCCGCCAACTCTTAATCATGAAATAGGCGAACAACATACCTCCCAAGTGGGCAAAGTGGGCCACGTTGTCGTTTGGAGCGGCTTTTAATACCGAGAAGATTTCCAGCCCGCCCCAAATCCACACCATGTATTTGGCTTTAATGGGCACGGGGAAAAACATCATGAAAATCTCCATCTCGGGGAACATCATGCCAAAGGCCATCAGCAACCCAAAAATGGCCCCCGAGGCCCCCACCATGGGCGTGTTGGCCATGCGGTTGAAAGCATCCCAAACCTGGTCTTTTTCGGCATAGCTTAGGCTGGCGGTGTGCTGCTCCACCATTTGGTAAGCCTGGTGGATCTCGTAGGCGTTCACTAGCGTGTGCAACAGGCTGGCCCCCAGCCCGCAAACGAGGTAGAACGTCAAAAACCGGCGCCCACCCCAGTATTGCTCCAACATCGGCCCGAAGATGGCCAACGAGAGCATGTTGCTGAACAAGTGGCCCACCCCCGCGTGTACGAACATGTGCGTAATGATTTGGTGAGGGGCAAACTGGCTGGCCAACGGGTAACGCAACCCGAATAAATCGGCGAAATTGTAACCGCCAACCGCCTCGATAACGAAAACAGCAACGTTGATGAGTAGTAAATTACGTACAACGGGGGTGAGTTGAAACATGGAAAACGGGTGAGGTTAACGTGAATAAACAAGCCAGTGTCTAACCTGTGATGCAAGGAAAAGGTTGTCCAACGGCTCGCTCCTACCGGATGGATCAGCAAAAAAACGCGGCAATGCCGCAATTTGAACAAATATACGGCCCTTCGCCAATAAAGATATGTTAAATTAGCCGATGCTGTGGCGGTGGCCTGCCGGAAAAATGACCCAGATCATCTAATATTGAACAGCAAGCTGTAATTTTGCTAAAACGGTGGTTTGCATGGAGATCCGCACCAAAAGCCTAGCCCAATTGGTGGAAACTAATTACGCATTTGGCTCGGTTTTACACTTTTTTGGGATAGATTTCTTCAAGCACCCTGAAGAGACCCTGGAGCGCATTTGCCACCGCCGCCACCTGAGTGCCACTATTATTGAACGGGAACTCCAGGCCCGCCAACAGCGTGAGCGGGTTTCGCCGGTGTCGCTGATGGTAGGCTACCCAGTGGACATGATCGTGGCCCACTTGCGCCAGGCCCACCGCGTGTTTATGCGCCGTCGGTTGCCTTACCTGCTCAGTTTGGTGCAGGGCGCGGCCCCGGCCTCCTTGCCCGCGCCCTACCGCGAAACCGTGGCCGACCTGCAAATTGCCTTCCCGTTGTTTGCGGAAGATTTTATCCGCCACGTCCAAAACGAAGAAGTAGAGATGTTTGAGTACATCACCCTGCTGGACGATGCCGCCTATGGCCACGTGCCCAGTTGGCAATTGTACCAAGCCCTGGGCAAAACCTCGGTGGCCCAGTTTGCCCAAGCGCATAGCGTGGAGGACGACGACATGCGCAAAATCCGCGAGTTGACCCAGCATTACCAAGTAGCTGCCGATTGCCCGTTACTAGTGCGGGTGCTCTACGCCGAACTGCTCGCCTTTGAGGAAGAACTGCAAACCCACGCCGAGTTGGAAGACCGCCTCTTGCTGGTTAAAGCTGCCAAATTGGAGCAGAAAGTGCGGGCCTTGCTGGGCCAACAAGCTAAGTTGAATTAAATCACGTTCTTTATTAGGGAGAAACCGCCGCCGTATTTCACACGACGGCCTTATTGCTTTACAATCTTCCCATCGGCCTCGATTTGATAATTGATCGTGGTTGGCTTTGCCTGATCTTGGCGAAATTGGCCATCGCTGCCTTCCGTATAAGTAATGTCGGTGCGGGTTTGTTCCAACCGCATGTTGGCGTATAAGGTGGTATTGGTGAAAAAGGCGGCCGTACCAGAGTCGGCATCGTCTTTTAAGAAAAGCTCGTCCACCGGTTTGCCGTCGGGCGCGTAAGTAACCAAAACGAGCTGCAACCCGCCACTTTCCTGCTGGAGGGCGGCGTAAACCAAGGCCACGAAATTGCCATAGTCGGGCAAGCGGTGCCAAGGTTTTAGGTCGAGCATCATTTTGGCGGGGCTTTGGGGCGGCAGCCAGCGTTCCGCCTCGCGGGAGTTGGCAAACAGGGGCGAGGCGGCAGGCGGCACCGAGTCGTTTTGGGTGGCCAAAGGCAAGGTGGCCAAGGGGAACTTAGCGGCCAAGGCGGCCAGTTCCGGGTTGGTGATTTTGACCAGGGGCTTAATTACCGGCGGATCGGTACGGGCCGGTGCCTGCTGGTCGGTGGTGGGTTGTTCCTGGGCTGGCCCGGTGGAGCCGCCGCAAGCCGCTAGCAAGCTGGCTCCCAGGCCCATGAAAAAGATATTGCGGTAAAGCCAACGCATAATTTGAGAGAGGTGGGGGATTTTTGGGGCAAGTTAATGGATTTTGCCCTGGTTTTTAGCAGGTTTGCAGCATGGATAGCTATGCCTTTCAGATTGTGTTGTGCGGGGCTTTGGTAGCGGTTAACTGTAGCCTGTTGGGCAGTTTCCTTATTTTGCGGGGCCAGGCCCTGGTGGCCGATGCCATTTCGCATAGCGTGCTGCCGGGTATTGTGGCGGCTTTTTTGTTCAGTGGCGCGCGCGCGGGCGGGCCCCTGCTGGTGGGCGCGGGCGCGGTGGGGCTGCTCACCACGCTGGGCATCGAGTTCTTGCACCGGCGGGCCAAAGTGCAATCCGATGCGGCCATCGGCATCACTTTCACGGCCTTGTTTGCCTTGGGGGTGGTGCTGGTTACGGCCCTGGCCGGGCAAGTGGACCTCGACCAAGACTGCGTACTCTACGGCGAGTTGGCCTATGTGCCCTTAGACCCCTGGTTAACCGCCAACGGTTGGGACCTTGGCCCTCGGGCCGCGTGGACGAGTGGATTTTGCCTGGTAGTGCTCCTAGTCGTCATTGGCTTGTTTTTCAAGCAGCTATATCTCACCTCGTTCGACCCTGCCTACGCGGCTAGCCTGGGCCTGGCCACCGGGGTTTGGCATTATGTGCTCATGGGGCTTACCTCGCTGGTTACGGTGGCCTCGTTCGAAGCGGTGGGGGCCATTTTGGTGGTGGCTTTGATGGTGGCCCCGCCCGCCACCGCGTTCCAGCTTACCCGGCGGTTCCGGGCCATGCTGGGGCTGGCCGCGGCCGTTGGCGTGCTAACGGCCGTTGGCGGCTACGTGTTGGCCGCCGCCTTGGATGCCTCGGTGGCCGGGGCCATGGCCGTGGTGGCCGGGGCGTTGTTTGTGGCGGCTTGGGCTTGGGGCAAGTGGCGGACCGCCCTTGCCGGGGCTTAGCTTGGCCACCGGACTACGTTAAAAATCTTAAAAAAAATGGCAGTTTGGCAGGAAAAACCTAGCTTTACGCGATAAATTCGGTCATAATGACATATTTAAACCAAACAGTGCTTGGTTTGTTATAAGTATTTAGCCGTTTGCCGCTTAGCTTTTTGGTGTAGGCACTGGCCACTCCTATTTTTCCCTAGCCATTTTTTCAATGATAGATATCCAAGCCACTAAACAACGTTTCGGCATTATCGGTAACTCGCCCGCCCTCAACCACGCGGTGCAGGTGGCCGCCCAAGTGGCCCCTACCGATATGACGGTGCTCATCACCGGCGAGAGCGGGAGCGGCAAAGAGTCGTTTTCCAAAATCATCCATAGCCTCAGCGCGCGCAAGCACAATAATTTTATCGCCATCAACTGCGGGGCCATCCCGGAGGGCACCATCGACTCGGAGTTGTTCGGGCACGAGAAAGGCTCGTTTACCGGTGCCACCGAAGCCCGCAAAGGGTATTTTGAGGTAACCGACGGCGGCACCATTTTCTTGGACGAGATCGGTGAAATGCCGCTGGGCACCCAGGCCCGGCTGCTCCGGGTGCTAGAAAACGGGGATTTTATCCGCGTGGGTTCGTCAAAAGTGCAGAAAACCAACGTGCGGGTAGTGGCCGCGACTAACGTGGACCTCGTGAAAGCAGTGGAAAAAGGCAAATTCCGGCAAGACCTTTATTACCGGCTCAACACCGTGCCGATCTACATCCCCCCGTTGCGGGAGCGCGGCAACGACATTGAACTGCTGTTCCGCAAGTTTGCCACCGATTTTGCCGAAAAGTACCACGTAAAACCGGTGGCCCTCAACGACGAGGCGAAGGTTTTACTACTCCGCTACCGGTTTCCCGGCAACATCCGCCAGTTGAAAAACATTGCCGAGCAGGTGAGCGTGCTGGAACTGGCCCGCGACATTGGGAGCGAAACCCTGGCCAAGTACTTGCCCCAGGCCCAGCAAAGTTATTTGCCCGCCCTGCTGCCCAACCAAGCCGATGGGAAAGAAGACTTTAGCGAGCGCGACCTACTATATAAGGTGTTGTTCGACATGCGGCGCGAGATGACCGAGTTGAAAAAGATCGTGCTCGATAACCTGCGCACCCAAACCGGGGGCAACGCCGTCATCCAAGAACACCGGGGCTTGTTCGACCTGGACGAAGAGGCCGCCAGCCTCCCGACCGGCTTCCGCAACCGGGCCATCGAAAGCTACGACGACTACGCCTCCGTGCTGGACGTTACCCACGCCGAAGTGGAGGACGAGGGCAGTCTCTCCCTAGAAAAAAAGGAAAAAGAGATGATTATGAAGGCGTTAAGAAAAAATAACCACAAGCGTAAGTACGCCGCCCAAGATTTGGGCATCTCCGAGCGAACTTTGTACCGCAAAATCAAGCAGTATGAAATTGATGAGGAATAAGCTGGCGCGGGCCGCCTGGCTGGTCGCCCTGGTGCTCAGTTTGGCTGGTTGCGCCCGTGCGCCCGTGCTCAGTTTCCGGGGTGGGCCGGTGGATCCCAACCTCAAAACCCTGTCCGTAGAAACTTTTTACACCGAAGTGGCCGCCGGTCCAGCCAACCTGGGCCTCCGGTTCAGCGAAGAGTTGCGCGAGTATTTTATGCGCAACACCAGCCTGGCCCTGACCCGGGGCAACGGCGACCTGCTTTTTGCCGGGGCCATTACCCGCTACGAGGTAACACCGGTGGCCCCCACCGCCGGCACGGTGGACCAGGGCGGAGCTGGCGGGGTAGGTTTTTCGCAATTAGCTGGCCAGCAGCGGCTTACCATTGGCGTAAAAGTGCAGTTTACTAACGCGAAGGACGATACCAAAAGCTTTGAGCAGGAGTTTTCGTTTTTTCAAGATTTTGCCCAAGGCCGCAACCTGAGCGAGGTGGAAGCCGACCTCATCCGCACTATTTTTGACCAACTGGTGCTAGATATTTTCAACAAAACCCTCGGCGATTGGTAGCCGCCGTCCCCCGCCCCGGGTTGCCTGGCTTGTGTTTTTAGCCCTGCCCGCCTACTTTTGAACACCCGAACCTACCCAGGCGGGCCATTTACCAAACTTCATGAACAACCCCCTGAAAATTGGCGTTTTGCTGGCCGGCAACGGCGTTTACGACGGTTCCGAAACCCACGAAGCGGTGCTCACCCTTTTGGCCCTGGACCAATTGGGCGTGCAAACCGTTTGCTTGGCCCCTAATGTGCCGCAATTGCACGTGATCAACCACCTCACCGGCGAAGAAATGCCGGAAACCCGCAACGTTTTGGTGGAGTCGGCTCGTATAGCCAGAGGAAACATTCAACCGCTTGACCAAGTGAAGGTGCAAGAACTGGACGGTTTGGCCATGACCGGTGGTTTTGGGGCGGCCAAAAACCTGACTACCTGGGCGTTAGCCGGCCCGGCTGGGCAAATCGAGCCTTCCGTGCGCGACCTGCTGCGGGCCCTCGTGCGCGCGGGTAAGCCCATCGCGGCCGTTTGCATTGCCCCAGCCGTGGTGGCGTTGGCGTTCCAAGGTACGGACATTCACCCCCGGCTCACGGTGGGCACCACGGCCGCCGCCTCGCCTTACGACATTGCCGCTACCAGCGCGGCCTTGGAGCAAACCGGGGCCCAAACCCGCCAAGTGGCCCCCACGGCCGTGCTGGTGGACGATGTGAACAACATCATCTCATCGCCCTGCTACATGATGGAGAGCAGCATTGCCCAGGTGTACGAAGGCATCGAGAAAACGATGAACAAGTTGGTGGAAATGATTTCGTTAGCCAAGCAGAGTTGAGGAAACTCATTTTAAGTGAGTTACTGGTTTAGTGATATTTGATACGTTTGCATTAAAAGTTTTTAGCTCTTCCAGAAAGTAAAATAACGACTATTAGATTTAACGAAGAAACCATCAAAGTGAAAGTAAAGAAGACCTAATCAAAACCATTTTGACCAAGGTCATCTTAACCAAAGAGTGCCTATTTTTGAGGGGTTGGCGGTTTTTTATCCCCCCAACCGCGATCAATAGAGTTTTTGTATATTGAAAATCGGATAGTTAATTAAAACCACTCCCTTGTCTGCTACCCACTATTTGTTCCAAAATTGCGTTCCAACCTACAAGGCTCGCCCCAAAACTCTCGTTTTGGTCGTCCAGCGGGGAGGGCCAGGGTGGGGCCAAAAAAAGGTGGATTATGATGCAACTTTCATTAATGGATTTGAAAAATAATTTTATTTGTATAACGGGATTTAATTCGCCCCCCTTAGCCCCACCCCAACCCCTCCCTGCGGGGAGGGGATCCTTACGAGTTCAGCTAAGATGCTCATTGTCAACATGTAAAAACTCTAATAAACCAATCAACCCCGTGGTTAACTTACCACTCCTTTTTCAAGCAACATCACCTTTCCATGAAAAAATCCTTCATCCTGCTACTGGGCCTGTTATTTATGATGGGTTGTAAATCGGCCCTTAAAAAAGCGGAAGACAAATTTTTAAGTGCCGAATACGAAACCGCCGCCCAACTTTACGCCAAATTGTTGCAAAGCAACCCGGTTGGCCGGGAGGCCCTCCTAAATTACAAGATTGGGGAGTGCTACCGTTTATCGAACCGGTTGCGGCAGGCGTTGCCCTACTACCAGGCCGCCCAGAACGCAGGCGGGGTGGCTACTGAAACCGATGCGGCCGCGAACGACCACCTCGGGTTTTACCTGGGCCTGGCCCTCAAAGCCGACGAAAAGTATCCCGAGGCCAAAACCCAGTTGGAAAAGTATGTGAAGAGCGGCACCAACGGCGACTTGCTGCGCCGCGCGCGGGCCGAGGTGCGCAACCTGGCGGCCGTGCCCAGCATCTTGGAAGGCAAAACCGAGACCGAGATCAAAAACGTGGACGCGGTTAACACGCCCGGCGCGGAGTACGGCCCCACGTTTTACCAAGGCAGTTTGGTGTTTGCCAGCGACCGCCGCAAGGAAAAGGTGTTTGAAACCACGGGCCAGGGCTTCGATGATCTCTACCGCTTCGATTTTACCGATACCACGGCCCAGCTGGGCACGGTTTCGGCATTTTTCCCGGAAACGTTCAATTTTGAGGGGATGCACGAGGCCGAGGCAGCTTTTGACCCCAATAACAAGTTCGTGATTTTTGCCCGCAGCAATGCCGGGAAAAAGAAGGAAGCGTTTAACGACGTTCATTTGTTCATGAGCGAGCGCCACCCCGAGCGCGGTTGGCTGGAAGCCAAACTGTTGGAGGGCGTAACCGACACGGCGTATTGGGATGCCTGCCCGGCCCTCAGCCCCGACGGTAAAACCCTCTATTTTGCCTCCAACCGCAAAAGCGGCGGGGCCGTGGGCGGCAACGACCTGTACGTGTCGCAAATGGCCGCCAATGGGGCCTGGGGCCGCCCGCGCAATTTGGGCCGCACCATCAACACCCCCGGCGATGAGATGTTCCCTCACTTAGGCCCCGATGGCCGGTTATTCTTTGCCTCCAGCGGTCACCCCGGCCTGGGCGGGCTGGACCTGTTTGTTCAAGATACCGTGCTGGTGAAAGACAGCCTCGGCAAAATCCAGAAAACCCTGCAAATCAAAAACTTGGGTACGCCCGTCAATTCTAGTTACGACGACTTTGGGTTGGCCTTTAAGCACCGGGGGGCGGGTTATTTCACCTCCAACCGCGTGGGCGACGGGGCCAAAGGCGGCGACGACATCTTCTACTTCAAAAACGACTCCGCCAATACTAAGCTAGTGGTGTATTGCCTGCGGGGCACCATTTTCGGCAACGATAAAATCGCGGCGGGCAGCCAGGCCGCCCCTTTGCCCGAAGCGACCGTTTACCTCATCAGTGGCAACGGGGTTACCGTGGACAGCACCACCTCCGGATCCGATGGCAAATATGAATTCAAGTCCCGGCTGGACATGACGGTAAGCTACCTCGTCTCGGCTAAGAAATTAGATTATTTTGATGCCAAGACGGCCTTTTCTACGGTAGGTAAAGCCGTGAACCCGCGCACGTTGCCGCAAAAGTTCAACACGATTTGTTTCGATGTGGACCTTACCCTGCGGAAAGACCTGCTCAGTGCCCTCAATAATAAGCCCAATCCGGGGGGCGGGGGCCGTTTTAACCCCAACGCGGGTTCGCTCGACATCGTGATCAACTACGAGTACGACAGTACCCGCATTACCCCCGAGGCTTCCGGCATCCTGGATGAGTTCCTGTTATATGCCCTGCCGTTTGTGGAGGCTAATCCCAATGTTAAGCTGGAGCTCGGTTCCCACACCGACGTGCGCGGGAGTGCCAAATACAACCAAAAGCTCTCCGAAGGCCGGGCCAAGGCCGCCGTGCGCTACCTGGTGAGCAAGGGCCTGCCCGAGAAGAACATCGTGGCCAAAGGCTATGGCGAGAGCACGCCCAAGGTGCTCAATGCCAAAACCGAGCCTCAGCACTTGGAAAACCGACGAACTACGGTCAAAATCGTGAAGTGAGCGATGGCCGAATAAATACTTAAGCCGCAGGGGTCAAGCCTGCGGCTTTTTTATAGACCTCTTGCAGATTACATTTTTGATCAGGCGAAAGCCCGAATTTTCGCTCAAAATTCGCCCTTGATGCTCTTTACATACTACATGCACCTACCTGAAATAAATTGTGTTCCCGCCTCTTAGGGCAGGGCTTTTCTATTCTATTCTTTATCAGGTTGGTCAAAGAGGAAGTTCCTTCTGTCGACTTGTCAAGTTGTCCGCTCAAATCTGCTTTTCCCGTTAGCATTTTCACCGGCCCGTAACCCCCAAACATTTTCGGCCTTTTCTGCTTTTTAGTGGCAGATAGTCATTGTGCCTTATGACCGACATTGCCGTAGTGCTGGGCCTGCTGATGCTGGTAACCGCCCTGGCCGTTTACGCCAACCGCCTCAAAGTGCCGTACCCGATTTTGCTGGTGCTGGTGGGGCTGGGCATCGGGTTTGTGCCCGGCCTGCCCGCCGTCCACCTCAGCCCCGACATCGTACTGCTGGTGTTTTTGCCGCCCATTTTGTACTCGGCGGCCTGGTACACCACCTGGAACGAGTTTAAGCAAAGTGCCGAGCCTATTACCGTGCTGGCCCTGGGCCTCGTGCTGGTTACCACCCTGGTGGTGGCCTGGGCCGCTCACAGCGTGGTGCCGGGGCTGGGCTGGGCGGCCGCTTTCACGCTGGGGGCCATCGTGTCCCCGCCCGATGCGGTGGCCGCCACTGCCGTGGCCAAGCAACTGAACCTACCGCGCAAGCTGGTAACCGTGCTGGAAGGCGAGAGCCTGGTGAACGACTCCACCGGCCTGATCGCCTACCGCTTTGGGGTGGCCGCCGTGGTAACCGGGGCCTTTTCGTTGGCCGAGGCCAGTTGGCGGTTTGTGGTGGTGGCCGGGGGCGGCGTGGCCATTGGGCTGCTGGTGGGCTGGCTAGCGGTGCAGGTCCACCGCCGGGTCAAGGTGGAGCCGGCCATCGAGACCATGCTCACCTTGCTCACCCCGTTTGCCGCTTACCTGCCCGCCGAATTTTTCCATGTGTCGGGGGTGCTGGGGGTAGTGGCCGCCGGGCTTTACGTGGGCAAGCACGCGCCCGAGCTGCACTCGCCCCAGATGCGGATGCACGCCGTGGCCGTG
>JALONO010000140.1 GCA_025454895.1 Bernardetiaceae bacterium | reverse complement strand
CAAAACCCCACCCCACCAAACTCCAGCCCCTCCTCATCCCCTCAGCCGCTAAGTTTGGTTCGTCATCCTCTTTCGGATAAAACCTTCCTCAAAAATTATTTGGCGAAGCTAGCTTGGTTAGCTTCGGCCATTTGCTGCCGCACCCAAGGGGCAAACGCGGCTAACCGGGTCCACTTCATCATTTGGCCGTAGTAGCCCGTGGTGAGCAGCCGGGAGGGGTCAATGGGCGCGCCCCGCAAAATGCCTACCAGTTGCCAGCCCCCGGCCTGTTGCCGAAACAGCCCGCCCCCGCTGTCGCCGCTGGCCGATAAATACTCGAGCGGTTGGGGCACGGGGCTGCCCAGCCGGTTGTTAGCGGGCTGGCCAGGCTGGTCAAAATCACAAACCAGCAGCGACGGTAGGCCGTTGACCAGCGAACCGCCCAGGCTATCCACCACGTTTTGCCCGGCCAATTTGGCGCGGGAAGCTTTGAACCAAACCCCTGGCCGGTCAGCTCGGCCCACCCGTCCATAGCCCACACCCACTACCGGGTAGCCCAGTTCATTAGGCAAGCGGTTGAGCGGGGCGGGAAACACATCCGCCATCGGGGTGTCGAGTTCCACCAGGGCCAGGTCGGCGGGGCTGTTGGGTTGCCCCGGCTTAATGTCAGGGTGGACAACGGCCCGCCGGGCCAGGCGGCTGAACCCTTTTGGCCCCGATTGGCCCGCCAGCTTAAAGTAAATACGAAGCTGGGCCAGGGCAATTGGCTGGTAGCCCACGGCCCGGCTTTGCACCACCCGGCGGCCCTGGAGTTGGCTAGTATCCGTTTGGTAATGAGTAATATACAGCAAGTGGGCCGCCGTGAGCACGTGGCGCGGGCCTACCAGCACGCACGAGCCGTGATTAGCCAGGCCGAGCCGCACTTTGCCCACGCAGGCAAAACCGGGCTGCTTGGCCAATTGTTGGTAGGCGGCCAGGGGAACATCGTGGCGGATGATGCCGCTGCATTGGAGCAGGCCCAGCCAAACTACCACCGGGGTAACCCGTTGCCAAATCCTCCTTAGGGGCCGCAGAGTAGCCATAGTGATCATAAAGAAGGTTGTGCGCGGGTGACGAACAGCTTAAATTTGTCCTGGGGTAAAGTAGCGGTTACGGAGCCTGATTTTGCGAGATGCCCGCTTGCCCAAAATTTGCGATTAAGTTAGCCAACCGATCTTCCGTCGGCAAGAAGGCCAACAAAAAACCCGTCTAATTTGTGTTAGACGGGTTTACCGAGGTGGGAGCTATAGGATTCGAACCTATGGCCCTCTGCTTGTAAGGCAGATGCTCTGAACCAGCTGAGCTAAGCTCCCAGGTACTTTGGTGGGGACTATAGGATTCGAACCTATGACCCTCTGCTTGTAAGGCAGATGCTCTGAACCAGCTGAGCTAAGTCCCCCTCTTGATTTTGGGAGTGCAAAGGTAGTAGTTATTTCGAAACGGCAAGGCGGCCCGGCTTTTTTCCGCAAAAATTTCGGCCTACTTTTGGGCAAAGCCCAGCGCAAAGTGGCCCCAAACTTTCACTTTGGCCACTGGTTTCGGTCAGCCACGGCTTAGCCCCGTTATTTTTTGCCCTATCCACTCCGCGTATGACTACCGCCGAGATTATGGCCCAACTTGCCCAAATGGGCAGTGCCTCCGTTAAAAAAGTGCTGCTGGCCCACGGCGCGCGCGAACCCTTTTTTGGGGTCAAAGTCGGGGATATGAAGCAGATACAAAAAGTGGTGAAGAAAAACCACGCGCTAGCCCTCGAGCTTTACGCCACGGGTAACTCCGATGCCATGTACCTGGCCGGCCTCATCGCCGACGAGGCCCAGATCACCCCGGACCAACTGCAAACCTGGGCACAACAGGCTTACTGGCCACTGCTCAGCGAGTCGACGGTGGCTTGGGTGGCCGCCGAAAGCCCGCATGGGTACCACCTGGCCCAGCAGTGGATCGAGGCCCCCGAGGAGCACGTGGCGGCGGCAGGTTGGGCCACGCTGGCCAGTTGGCTCAGCCTCCGGCCCGACCCCACCCTGGATCTGCCCGCGCTCGCGCAACTGTTGCAACGGGTGGTAGCCCAGATCCACCAGGCTCCCAACCGGGTACGCTACGCCATGAACGGCTTCGTGATCGCCCTGGGTAGCTATGTGCCCGCCCTGCACCCGCAGGCCCTGGCCGCCGCCCAGCAGGTAGGCCCCGTAACCGTGGAGATGAACGGCACGGCCTGCCAGGTGCCCTACGCCCCCGACTACATTGGCAAAGTGGTGGCCAAGGGCAATCTGGGCAAAAAGAAGAAAACGGCCCGCTGTTAGTTTATTAATTATTTAAAAAATAAGAACGAATTATTTTATGCCCTCGTCTATTGGTTTTTTTAGATGATTTTGGGCCTGGTGGGGCGGTTCGCTTTTTCGTTTGGTGCCAGTTCCTCATCTGGTGTCAGTTTCTCAAAACTAGCACTACAAGAGCAAAGGCGGGGTCAGTTTTGCGAAATCAACCCCACACCAGGCCGGAGGCCGTTTCCCCGCCTTGCGCTGTTTTTAAAACTGCCCTACCTTTGGCCCCGAACCAATATTGGCTATGGCTACTCCTAAAAACGTGTTGGGCGGCCCGCTCAAGGTATGCTGCCTCAACCCCCGCACGGGATTTTACCGCACCGGCAAGTGCGAAACCGGCCCGCAAGACCTTGGCTCGCACACGGTGTGCGCCCGGGTAACCGAGGAGTTCCTCACGTTCTCCAAGGCGGTGGGCAACGACCTGAGCACCCCCCGGCCCGAGTATGATTTCCCCGGCCTGCAACCCGGCGACGGTTGGTGCGTGTGCGCCGCCCGCTGGAAACAGGCCTTCGATGCCGGTTATGCCCCGCCCGTGGACCTGGAGGCTACCCACGAGCGCGCGCTCGAGGTAGTGCCCCTCAGCCAATTGCTGAGCCTGGCCGTTACCTCGCCCCAGTAGAGGCTAGTCCGTTACCCGTTTTCCCACTGCTGCCCATGAAAGTATTTGCCCAAACCTTGAATTTGAAGGATGACCCCGAGGTAATCCGCCAGTACCGTTACCACCACGCCCACCCGTACCCCGAAGTGGTGGAGGCTTTGCGGGCCGTGGGCATCATCAACCTGGAGATTTTCCTGCTGGGCCGTCGGCTGTTTATGTACCTCACCACCGTCGATGCGTTTGACCCCGCCGTAGATTTTCCGCGCTACCTGGCCAGGCACCCACGCTGCCAGGCTTGGGAAGACCTGATGACCACCTTCCAAGAACCCGTGCCCGAGGCCCAGCCCGGCCAAAAATGGGCACCCATGGAATGTGTGTTCGACCTGCAAGCCGGCGGGCTGCCCGCTTAGCTACGTCTGGGCTTTTGGGCGATTAAATTTCCTACTCATCTATAAAAGTTAATCTTTTTTGACCTAATATTGGTGCAACTTGTATAGACAAGTTGCCCAAAATCATGTGGTCATTTATCAATCATGCGGCCGTACCGCTCTGGGCCGAAACCGATGTGCTTGTAATCGGGGCCGGCTCGGCGGGGTGCGTGGCCGCGCTGGCCGCCGCCGAAGCGGGCCGAGGCCGGTATTCGGTGCTGCTGGCGGAGCGGTACGGGTTCCCCGGTGGCACGTCCACCCAAATGCTGGATACTTTTTACGGCTTTTTTACCCCTGGCCCCGCCCCCAAAAAGGTGGTGGGCGGCTGGCCCGACCGGGTGGTAAACGCCCTGGACGATTTGGGCGAGGTGTTTCTGCGGCCCAACACTTACGGGGCGGGCACGGGCGTGAACTATAACCCCGAGCGGCTCAAAAATGTGTGGGATCAACTGCTGCTGCAAACCGGAGTGCGCTACTTGCTGCACACTACCTTGGTGGATGTAGCCCAGGTTACCGACGAGCTGACCACCTGTGTTTTTTGGCACAAGGGCGGGTTTGGCCGGGTGCTGGCCCGCCGGGTAATCGATGCCAGCGGCGACGCCGATTTTTGCCACCTGGCGGGCCACGCCTACGAAACCGCCGGGGAACTGGAACCCGCCCAGAGCCTCACCACCACGTTTAGGATGAGCAACGTGGACCTGGACGAGTACGAGCGCGCGGGCGGCAAAAAAATGCTGGCCGAAAAAATGGACGAGGCCGTGGCCAGCGGTCGGCACCCGCTGCCCCGCAAGGAAGGCTCGGCCCACGAGATGAACGCCCGCCGGTGCATTTCCACCGTGGCGGTAAAAGTGGCCGGGCTAAGTGCCCTCCACGCCGAAAGCCTGACCCAGGCCGAGGTGGAGGGCCGCCGTCAAGCCTTTGTTTATGAACGATTTTTTCAAGAAGAAGTACCTGGTTATCAGCAAAGTAACCTCATCGGCCTCTCCCACCAGATCGGGGTGCGGGAAACCCGCCGGGTGTACGGCGAGCAGCGGCTCACCGCCGCCCATTGCCTCGGGGGCCTGCTCCCGCCCGATACCGTGCTGCTCTGCGGCGCGCCCATCGAGGACCACCGGCAAGGCTCCTCCGGCCAGGCCGAAACCTACTGGCAGTACATTCCGGGTAATGGGGCTTACGGCGTGCCTTATGGTACGTTGGTGCCCCAAGGCAGCCAGCGGCATTGGGTGGTGGGCCGGTGTTTCTCGGCCACCCACGATGCCCACGCCTCGTGCCGCTCGATGGCCCAAACCATGAGCATGGGGCAGGCCGCCGGGCTGGCCGCCGGGCAGAGCCTGGCCCGCCAGGAAGCCGCCAATCAACTGGAAATAAGCCGCTTGCGCGAGCAATTGCACCAACTGGGCGCGGTGCTGGAACCGCCCACCGCCCTGGCCGATACCTCGCGCGCGGGGTGGCGCGCCCAGCGTTCCCTGGTGGGATAATAAAGCGGTTAAGGGATAATGGCGGGGCGACTTTGGGCCGTCAATTTGCCACCCGGCGGAGCAAGCCTAATTTTTGCTATTTTTGGGGCCGTTTTAACCGGACGGGGGCTGAACGCCCCTTGTTGATTTAAAGACATCCCCTACCTTGACGGCGCGCCATCTTTCTTCTTAATTTTTAAACAAAAAGAAGTGGTTGAGCTTAAGAAGAGTTCCCTTTTCTAGCGAGGACGGGACTTGGGACGGGGCAAAACATCGCTCACACCCGCCATGCAAACTGAAAATACGCTCATCCAGGCCCTAACGGCGGCTTTCCAGGCCCAGTTTGGGGTTGAGGTAGCTCCGGCCGAAATTACCCTCCAACCTACCAAAAAGGAGTTTGCCGGGCATTACACGCTGGTGGTGTTCCCCTTTGTGAAACTCACCAAAAAAAGCCCGGAAGAAACCGCCCGCCTGCTTGGCGAGTACCTGGCCCAGCACATGCCCGAGGTAGCGGGTTTTAACGTGGTCAAAGGTTTCTTGAACCTGGAACTGGCCGCCCAGGTGTGGTTGGGGCAACTGGCCGCCATTTTACAAAATCCCCAGTTTGGGCAAGTTACGCCGCACGGCCGCCGAGTGATGGTCGAGTATTCCTCGCCCAACACCAACAAGCCCCTGCACCTGGGCCACTTGCGCAACAATTTCCTGGGGTTTTCGGTGGCCAACCTCATGGCGGCTAATGGCTACCAGGTGATGAAAACCCAGGTCGTCAACGACCGGGGCATCCACATTTGCAAGTCGATGCTGGCCTATCAGCGGTTTGGCCAGGGCGAAACCCCGGAAGCCAAGGACCTCAAAGGCGACCACCTGGTGGGCGATTATTATGTGATATTCGATAAAGCCTATAAAAAAGAAGTGGAGCAGTTGGTGGCCGAGTACCAAGCCGCCGACCCCACCGCCGACCCCGAGAAACTAAAAGAGAAAGCGGCCAAAAACGCGCCGCTGATGCAAGCCGCCCAAACCATGCTGCGCCAGTGGGAAGAAGGCGATCCCGAAGTATTAGCTCTGTGGCGAACCATGAACCAATGGGTGTACAGCGGTTTCAACGCCACGTACCAAGCCATGGGGGTCAATTTCGACAAGGTTTATTACGAGTCGGAAACCTACCTGCTGGGCAAAAAAATCGTGGACGAAGGGCTGGCCCGGGGCCTGTTTTTCCGCAAACCCGACGGCTCGGTGTGGGTGGACCTCACCAGCGACGGGCTGGACCAAAAGCTGATCCTGCGGGCCGATGGCACCTCGGTGTACATCACCCAAGATTTTGGCCTGGCCGATGAAAAATACGCGGACTTCCCGATGGAGCAGTCGGTGTACGTGGTGGGCAACGAGCAGGATTACCACTTTAAGGTGCTCAAATTGGTAGTGAACAAACTGGGCCGTCCTTATGCGGCGGGCATTTATCACCTTAGCTACGGCATGGTGGAACTACCCACCGGCCGGATGAAAAGCCGCGAAGGCACGGTGGTAGATGCCGACGACCTCATGGCCGAAATGGTGGAGATCGCCCGGCAAAAAACCCAGGAACTAGGCAAAATTGAGGAACTCACCCCGGTTGAGGCCCAGCAACTGTACCATCAACTGGCCTTGGGCGCGCTCAAATACTACCTGCTGCGGGTAGACCCCAAGAAGAACATGACCTTCAACCCTGAAGAAAGTATTGATTTTCAGGGAGATACGGGTACGTATATCCAATACACCCATGCCCGCACGGCGGCGATTGGTAGGCGGGCGGCGGCCGAGCAAGTCCCCACCGACCCGTCCAGCTTCGGGGCGGTGGCCACCCTGGCCCCAGCCGAGAGCGAACTGCTGCAATGGCTGAGCCAGTACCCCAAAAAAATCCAGCAGGCAGGCAGCGAACTCGCCCCCTCGGTCATGGCCAGCTACGCCTACGAAGTGGCCCGCGCCTATGGTCGGTTCTTTCACGACCTGTCCATTTTCAACGAGCCTGACCCGGCCCGTCGCAGCTTGCGCGTAGCCCTCAGTGCCGCCACTGGCCAAGTGTTGCGCCAGGCCCTGGAGTTGCTGGGCATTGCGGCTCCTGAGCGTATGTAAGTCTTTGGTTTTTAGAGGTTTTGATTGAAGAGAATTAATGCCGAAGGATGAACGCCAACACCCTAAGGGTTTCTAAAACCCTTAGGGTGTAATTCCTCTTTCTCAAACCATTTGGGCTAGCCAAATGGCCCAATTGCTGTATTTTCGGGGGGCGATTTTGACGAGCGACCGAAGCGAAGGCTGGTTTTTGGGGTTAAACCTTTGATCATCAATAGGATTTTTCCGACCTGGCTAGGATTTCGTTTTATGCTTTTTTTCTTGCATGACCGAGCTATTTACCCAACGAGTGGCCCAGTTTGAGGCCCAGGCGGCTCACTTACTCCAACTGGATCGGCAGTGGGCCGTAGTCCGCACCGGATTTTTTATCGTGCTGCTGGTGGCGGTGGTGTGGCTGGCCAATGCCCGCCAGGCCGGTGCTATTGGTTGGACGCTGTTATTGGGCGTGCCCTTATTTTTAGTGATGGTGCAAAAGCACGCGCAGGTGCGGGCGCGCCGGTTGCACGCGGGCCGTTTGGCCCAGCTCAACCGCGACGAGCTAAGCCGCTTTGACGGCACTTGGCCCCAATTGCCCGCCTCCGGGGCCGCCTTCGCAGATCCCTTGCACCCCTACACCAGCGATCTGGACGTGTTTGGCCGCAATTCGCTGTTTCAGTACCTCAACCGGGCGGTTACCGAGATGGGCCAAACCACCTTGGCCGAATGGTTGCGCCGCTTGGCCAGCCCGGCGGAAATCGCGGCCCGGCACGCCGCCCTGGCCGAGTTGGCCCCGCAAGTGGACTGGCGGCAGGATTTCGCCGCCGCCGGGTTGGCCTACCCCCTGCCCACTGCGCCCGGAGCCGACCTGGCCAATTGGGCTGCTACTCCGCCCAAACTCACCCAGGCCCGCTGGTTGCCAGGGCTGGCCGTGGGCCTGGGCTGGCTCACCCCGGTGGCCTTGGTGGCAGCCTTCGCCTGGGAAGCGGCGGTACCCGTGGCCGTGGCCCTAGGCTTGGCCAACCTGCTGCTGATCCGCCACACCCAGGCCCAGGTAAAAGCCCTGCTGGAACAAACCGAGGCCCACTTGCCCACCCTGCGGGCGGCCGGGGAGTTGTTGCAACGCATGGACCAACTGGCGGCCACCGCGCCCCTGTTGCAGCAACTCCAGTCGCAACTGCGCACTACGGGTTCCGGTACGTTGTCGGCGGGCCGGGCCATTGCCCAGTTGGCCAACATCGTGGAACACATGGAACGGCGCAACAATGCCTATTTTTACCTGCTGTTTGTGGTGCCCACGCTGTGGGACCTCCGCTGGGCCATCCGGCTGGAGCGGTGGCGGGCTACCCACGGCCCACATCTGACCGACTGGCTAACCGCGCTGGGGCAAATGGAGGCCCTAGCCAGTTTGGCGGGCTTGCATTTTGCCCAGCCGGAGTTTGCCTTGCCCCAAATCACTGCCGAGTTGGGAGTTTTCCAGGCCGAAGCCCTGGGGCATCCGTTGGTGGCGGCCAACAAACGGGTAACCAACTCCGTCGCCTTGGCCGGGGCGGGGGTGTGCTACCTCATTACGGGTTCCAACATGGCGGGCAAGAGCACGTTTTTGCGCACGGTAGGCCTCAACTGGGTGCTGGCCGGGGCCGGGGCACCGGTTTGCGCCCAAAGTTTGGTATGCAGCCCTGCGCAGTTGTTCACGAGCATGCGCACGCAAGACTCGCTCAGCGAGAGCGTGTCGTCGTTCTATGCCGAGCTGCGGCGCATCCGCCAACTGCTGGACCTGGCCGAGGCAGGTGCGCCCGTGTTTTATTTCTTGGACGAAATTTTGAAAGGCACCAACTCGGTGGACCGCCACCAAGGAGCCAAAGCCCTGGTGCGGCAGTTGCAACAACTAGGGGCCACGGGCCTGGTGTCCACCCACGACCTGGAACTGGCCAGCCTGGCCGACGAAGCCCCTGGCCGGGTGGTCAACTACCATTTCAGCAGCGAGGTGGTGAACGGCCAGTTGTACTTTCCGTACCAGTTGCGGCCGGGGGTTTGCCAGAGTTTCAATGCCAGCGTGCTCATGCGGCAACTGGGTATTGGCCTGCCCACCGATTTAACCTAGCGTTAACCTTGCCCAGCCGAATTTGCCCTAGCTTTGTACCGAACCGAAACCCTTTTTTATGTTCGGATTGGACGCATCGTTAAGTATTGTACTCATTTTGTGTTTATTATGTGCGCTAGCTTTTGAGTTCATCAACGGGTTTCACGATACGGCCAACGCGGTGGCCACCGTTATCTACACCAACTCGCTCAAGCCGATGCAGGCGGTGGTTTGGTCCGGCATTTGGAACGCCATCGGGGTTTTTTTGGGCGGCATCGCGGTGGCCATGGCCATTATCAACATCCTGCCCATCAACACGTTACTAGACCCGGATATTACCCACAACATTGCCCTCATCCTGTCCATCCTGTTCACGGCCATTATCTGGAACTTGGGCACTTGGTATTTGGGCATTCCCTGTTCCAGTTCGCATACCCTCATCGGGTCCATTATCGGGGCTGGGCTGGGCTATGCCTTCATCAGCGGCGATGTGGAAAGCGGGGTCAACTGGGGCGAGGCCCGCAAAATTGGGCTGGCCCTGTTGCTTTCGCCGCTGCTGGGCTTTGGGCTGGCCATGCTGCTCATGTACCTGCTGCGCTGGCTGGTGGCCCGCGACAGCAATATTTTTGGCGAACCGCCCAAGGGCGAACTGCCCCCGTGGTGGATCCGGGCCATCCTGATCCTCACCTGCACGGGCGTGAGCTTTGCCCACGGCAACAACGACGGCCAGAAGGGGGTTGGGCTGATGATGCTCATCCTGGTCAGCTTTGCCCCGCTCACCTTCTCGCTCGATACGGGCAAGGACGCGGGCGAGCTGCGCACCGCCCTGGCCGCCGTGCAGGCCCCGCTGGCCCAGCTTGGCCCCGGTGCCCTGCCCGAGGCGGAGGTGAAAAAACTGACCGAGGTAAAAACCAACCTCACCTGGATGCAAAGCGAACTGGCCGGGGTCAAACAGCTTGGCGACCTGCCCAAGGAAGACATGTTCCGGTTCCGGCAGGACATTTTGTTGTTCAATAAATTTTTTGAGAACCTGAAGAAAAACCACGAAGACCTGCCCATCGTCAAAGAAAAGCAGTA